>NZ_CP104209.1:1742500-2063663 GCF_025244765.1 Empedobacter stercoris
TCGTTGCAGGACTTAACCTAACACCTCACGGCACGAGCTGACGACAGCCATGCAGCACCTTGCATTCTGTCCGAAGAAAAAACTATTTCTAGTCCTGTCATTATGCATTTAAGCCTTGGTAAGGTTCCTCGCGTATCATCGAATTAAACCACATGCTCCACCGCTTGTGCGGGCCCCCGTCAATTCCTTTGAGTTTCATTCTTGCGAACGTACTCCCCAGGTGGGATACTTATAACTTTCGCTTAGCCACTGAATCCGAAAATCCAACAGCAAGTATCCATCGTTTACGGCGTGGACTACCAGGGTATCTAATCCTGTTCGCTCCCCACGCTTTCGTCCATCAGCGTCAGTTAATGTTTAGTCACCTGCCTTCGCAATTGGTGTTCTGCGTAATATCTAAGCATTTCACCGCTACACTACACATTCCAGCAACTTCAACATTACTCAAGACTAACAGTATCAATGGCAGTTTCATAGTTAAGCTATGAGATTTCACCACTGACTGATTAATCCGCCTACGGACCCTTTAAACCCAATAAATCCGGATAACGCTTGCACCCTCCGTATTACCGCGGCTGCTGGCACGGAGTTAGCCGGTGCTTATTCTTCTGGTACCTTCAGCTATCTACTCGTAGATAGGTTTATCCCCAGATAAAAGTAGTTTACAACCCATAAGGCCGTCTTCCTACACGCGGGATGGCTGGATCAGGCTTCCACCCATTGTCCAATATTCCTCACTGCTGCCTCCCGTAGGAGTCTGGTCCGTGTCTCAGTACCAGTGTGGGGGTTCACCCTCTCAGGCCCCCTAAAGATCGTCGACTTGGTGAGCCGTTACCTCACCAACTATCTAATCTTACGCATGCCTATCCTACTGCGATAAATCTTTCAAAATTCCATAATGCTATGAAATCTATTATAAAGTATTAATCCTCCTTTCGAAGGGCTATCCTTTTCAGTAGGGCAAGTTGCATACGCGTTACTCACCCGTGCGCCGGTCTCTAATTCCCGAAAGAATTATACCCCTCGGCTTGCATGTGTTAGGCCTCCCGCTAGCGTTCATCCTGAGCCAGGATCAAACTCTCCATTGTAAATTATTTTGTTTAGTCTATAAGACTTATGTTTTTACAACTTCGAATTTCCTTAAGCTCCATTATTCAAGGATTGACTTCGTTATTATTCGGCTTATTTTTTCTTCTGTATATATTATAATTTCAAATGAACTTCTCAGTTTATAACTTACAAAACATCGCTGTTTCTGTAAGCGGTTGCAAAGGTAAAACTTATTTCTTAACTACCAAATTTTATTTTAAAAATTTTAAAGTTTTTATTTCAACAAATCAATTTACTTCGCAGCAAAATCACTCTCGTGATTTGAGGTTGCAAAGATAAAACTTATTTGTTAAATCAACAAAATTTATTTTTAAAAATTTTTGTCGCTTGTTTTACTTTATGTCAACTACAATACTACTCGTCTTTCGTATTGGGATTGCAAATATACAACCCATTTTTCCGAACTTCCAAACACATTTTACATTTATTTTACTTTCTATCCCTAACTGATTGTTATGACGGGAAATATTTTTTGAGATTTTTAGATTTGAGAAACTAGATAGTAGATTTCCGACCCGAAAACATCGTTTTTACCACAGAAAATGAGTAGATGTTATAAGCAGTTTTTTTATTCATCGCTTCCAATGTAGCTCAATTCTTTGCTTTTTTTGTCTAACTGAAATCGAAATTTGGAGTTGTGCAACAGTTACCTATGTTAGCAGAAGTACATTTTATTTGATATTTTTTATTAGAATTTTTATCAAATATGCGCTAATAATACCTAATGTGAAAAATAAACCAATTTTAATATTACTAGAATCAAAAGTTGTTAAATTATTTAGATTCTCGTTGATGAAATTTACATGATATGATGCAAAAATTGTAATTAATCCAATAATTAAACTTAACGAAAGTATAATGTTTTTTTTAGTTTTAAAAGTATTTAAAACTAAAGGAATGATTGCCATACCTAGACAAAATAACCATCTATCAATGAAATGAGGATTAGGAGAAGTATTAACTATATTATTTGTTTCTGAGAAAAAATTAGAAACAAATTCAGCATAATAGTAATATATTATAAATCCAATAATAAAAAAACTTAAACTTAATAGAAATAAAGTGATTTTTGATTTCATTGTTGTGTGTAATGTATTTTTGCTAACGGTCCGTGTATTGGCGATGGGCGGGATTTTTAGCACTGAACTTTAATCGAAGAACAGAAGTTGAATTTTGCACTTCCGTTGATACGAAGCCGTTCAGCCCGCCTATTGCCAATACGATGTGCTTGTTGCACAACTCAAAAATAAAAAAAAAATTCGGATCTTGTAGTATGCAAGGACGAAAAGAATTTACCCCACAATTATTTTACGAACTAAGCTTAGAAAGGTTAGTTCCACCCGATAACTTTTATCGCCGTGTAAATCAAGCATTAGATTTACATTTTTTGTACAAATCCACTCAAAAATATTACGGCAGCCAAAGTCAAGAAAGTATTTACAAACCTTTGTACGATAAAATGCACGAAAAACTCACCCAAAACAAAGCATATCACCACAGGTTAGTAAAGCGTCGAAGTGCTACAGTAGAACCCGTTTTAGGAACGTTGATTAACTTCTTTAACCTAAAACGAATCAACAGCAGAGGAATGGCACAAGCCAATAAACACGTTTTGATGTCAAGTTTATCTTACAACTTGAAGAAATACCTGCGCTTTATTTTCAAAACCCCGAGTGTTTTAGCCCAAGTTGTTTCCCTAAAACAAGGGAAATACAGCTTTTTACAAAAGTACTCCTTCACGACTTAAAAAGTTGAGTTTTAAGCAAACCTGATATTACAATTCAGCATAATTCTCTAAAAATAAACCTCGCTTAAAATGGCTTAAACGAGGTCAAATATTTTAAATTTTTATAAAAATTGGAGTTGTGTAACAGTTACCGTTGTTATCTGCTGCCCATTTTTACTAATTCATTCTTTCTCTTTCGTTGAATTTATCTGTACTTTTTACTGATTTTACAGAAGACGAACCGAAATTGTATCTCAATGAAATTCGATAGCTTCGAGCATCGAAATATTCTCTTCTGTGAACAGAATAGTTAGTAAATTCTGCTCTTGTTCTCGTTATAGATTGATTGGCTATATCTGTAACCAATAATCCAATATTTAGCTTTTTGTCTAACAAACTTATGTTAGCTCCAATGTCAAGACTTCCGAAAGAGTGGTTGTAGATATTATTATCCCAAAATGGTAAATCCTGCCAATAATTAACCGAGAGAATATACTTTTTGTCTTGGTCAAGAAATATGTTGTTGTTGATTTGGTATGAAAAGCCATATCCTGTTTTACCCTCTATATAATCAACTTTTGATTTTAGATTGTTTTGGTAAAAGGTTGTAAATAAATCGGTTTCCAACCATTTCAATTCATAGAGAAAGTAACTTGCAGTTATCCCGTAACGGTCTTGGTCAAGGTAGTTTTCATAAGTATAAATCCATTCGTTGTTTTCAAAAATATCTACACTTCCATAACCGTTTTTTACAAATTGTGCATAAGCAGAAATCATAAAATCTCCTTTGGAATAGTTTAACTGAATATTATCACTTGTATAGGGTAAAATGTAAGGGTTTCCTGTTTCATAGCTGTACGGATTATTGTACCAACGAAATGGTGTAACAGTTGAGAATTCAGGACGGTTAATTCTTCTTGAATAATTAACGGACAATTTATCTCCGTTTTCCATATTGTAAAGAGCATAAAAACTTGGGAAAAGATTTCCTTTCTTGCGTTCAGGGAAATTGTTGTTATTATTTTGGTTCTTTAAATTTACGTTGTTGTATTCGTAACGAAGTCCGCCTTTAAAACGAAATTTGCCAATATCTTTTGTTGCGAAACTTGCATACAAAGCGTAATTCTTTTCATCATACAGAAAACTTTCCGAATTGCCGTTTCCATTCAATGTGTAGTTTATTGTGGCATCATTTTTCAAAGTATAATACTGCACACCATAATCCAATTCTCCAATTTTATACGGAAAATGAAAATCAATTTGTGCAGAAAATGCCTTATAACTTTGTTCTCCTAAATTATTGAGATAATCTGTTATAGTTGTTCCTTGTTCTGTGGTTACTGTATTAAATTTTTCGGTCGGCAAATTTGCATTATAACTGGTAAATGCGGTAATTGTTTTACCAAGTGAATCTATTTTATAAATATAATTCAAGTCAGCAGAATATCTTGTATGCTCATTTCTTCTTTTTCCATCTGTTAGGAAAGTAGAAGTTGTAAATCTTTTATTGGTATAATTGTTTTCATTTACTGAATTAAAAACATTAAACGAAGTTGAAATATCGTGTTTTTCAGATGGTCGGTAATTAAGGTTCAGATAACCACCAAATTGATTCCCTTTATCTTTTCGGTCTGTTATTTCTTCAATATCATTTCCTTTGCTTTCTAAATCAACATTCAATTGTGTTAATGTGTAGTTGACATTTGCACTTGCTGAAAATTTGTTTTTATTGTAATTGAACGATATTCCGTTATTTGTTCCTGGCAAAGAGCGTTGAATATATGCACTTCTTACCGAAGCACTCCAATTTTCCTCTGTATTCATCTTTTGTGTAGTCACAATATTGATTATACCTGCATTGCCTTGTGCACTAAAATTAGCAGGTGGTGTTGTGATAACTTCAATGCTTTTCAACATTGATGGGTCAAAATTATTGAGAAACGAAACCAACTCACTACTACTTATCTGTTGTAGTTTACCGTTTACAGATACGTTTACAGCTCCTTTTCCAACAATACTGATATTATTATCTCGAACTCGTAACAAAGGAACTCTTTTTATTAAATCTTCCGTAGTAAGTGTTTTGGATAATGGGTCATTTCCAATATTATATACAAGTCGGTCTATCTTTTGCTCGATGGTTTTTCTTCTTCCTTCAATTACTATTCCTTCAAGCATTACCGATGGATTTACCTCAATGATTCCTAAATCTAAATCTTGATTTAGTTGAATTTCTTTACGATACAATTCTTCTCCAAATTGTTCTATGAGTAAATGGTATGTTCCCTTATCAGCATTTAAACGAAATATTCCCAAGCTATCTGTTATTGTATATCCAGACTCGAAGTTATCGTTATTCAGCAGTACAACATTGCTAAAATCAATGGGGTATTTTTCTGTATCAACAATTTTCCCTGTAATTGTATGTTGTTGTGCGGAAACAACCAAAGGAATTAGAAAAATAAACGATAATAATGTATGATGTTGTAAAAGCCTCATTCTAAAATTCGATTAAAAATTAAAGGACAAAACTATTTATCGTTTTATTCTAAAAATTGTAAAAATGTAACCACTTACATAAAGAGCCAAATGTTGTCTTGTTCAGTATCTATATTTTTGAAAAACCAGCTTGGTTTTATTTTTGTCAAAGCCTTAAAATCTTTGATAAAATGCGATTGGTCATAAAAAAGACTTCCGTGAGATAGTGTAGTAAGGTTTTTACTTTTTTTATTTTCTATTAGCGTATTTCTAAACCGATAAATCTTACGATATTCTGAAGGTGGCTTTCCGATATGTTTTAAAAACAAAGCGTTGATATGTTTTCTGGAAATGCTATGTTTTTTAGCAATCGCATCAATTGTTAATTCAGTTTCTATATCAGCTAAAATTTGTTCCATTAAGGTTAAATCTTTCGTTACAAATTTTGATAACCAATAATTTTCAAGAAGTTCAATTTGCTTGTTACGGTCTCTTTCATTAAAAATCATTTTCATTGTTTCAGTGTAGTCAGAAAAAGGAACAAAGTTATCCATTTTCGATTGCTTGAAAATTTCAGGATTTTCAATGAAATGATTTATTCCAAGCGGATTGAATTTTATAGTGATTTCATCTACTGCGTTTTCATAAACAACTTCTATTGGTTCGGAATATCTTACAACAATATCAGCCAAAATATCATCTGTTTTAGCACTCGAAATGAAGTATGAATTTTCTTTGAGTTCTACTTTAGCATTTTGGTTTACCGAAAGAATACAGAAATTATTTGGAAATGTATAGTATTTAATCTGCTTAGATTTTTTGTTTTCCGAAATGAAATAATAACTGTCAATGTATTTTTTCAACACATCATTTTTCGGTTTATAATTGTCTAACTTCATTTCATCGACGTCGTTCAAATTGGGTTGCAGATAACGGGAAACGCATTGGCGAAGTGGCGGATAAATTGAACCGAAAGTTCAATTTAGCAGTAACGTAGCCGATGTGTTTCCACAGAAGCTAAATTATTAAAAAAAGCTGAATGTGGAACACATTCGGCGGGAAAAATGCACAAAAGTTGAAGTTTGCACTTAACCCGCCATTTCGCAAAACCGATGTTGGCGGTAATTTTACCAAACAGAATGTTGAAAATAAAAAAGTATAATCCGATGAAGCTATAAGTAACTGTCCAAAATAAACAACGTAAAACTTTTTCATTGCTTTCAAAAAGTAGTGAAAATTTCTATTATCAACATTTAAAAATTAGAAAAATGACACAGTTACAAATGATTGACAAAACAAAATATATAGCTCAACAAGACGAAAATGTTTCCGCCGTTTTTATGTATGGTTCATTTACCAAAAACGAAGGAGACAAATATTCTGACATCGAATTTTACATCTTCTTGAAAAATAAAGAAAATTTCTCGACAGAAAAATGGGTAAATCAAATTCATCCTTTGGCTTTATATTTTACAAACGAATATGGAAGTGAAGTTGCTATTTTCGAGAATATGGTCAGAGGAGAATTCCATTTTTTAAAAACGGAGGAAATTGAAATTATCAAATCTTGGGACGGAATTGTTGAATTTAGCGATTTTGACCAAATGAACCTAACCGACAAAGATGGACTTTTAACGAAAACGCTTAATCAAATCAAAACGAAATCGCCCGAAAGAATAACAAATGAAAATATTTTGTGGTTAAGCCAATCATTACTGAATGTTGTACTGACAACAAGCAACTTGATTAAACGAGAAGAATTTGCTCACGCTCATCACAGTTTATCAAATGTGCAGAAATACTTGCTTTGGCTTATAAGAGCAAGAACAAGCAAAACGCAACATTGGGAAAGTCCGACTAAAAGTCTCGAAAAGGACATTGACACGATTTGGTATTCAGAGTATAAAAAAGTAACATCAGATTTAAATCCCAAAAACATCGTTTTGGCTTTTGAGAACTCATTAAATTTATCGGAAAAACTATTTGATGAACTAAATATTGAACCCAAACTGAAAGAAATCCTACACAAAATAAGATAAAAAAACTACCGCCAACATCGGTTTTGCAAAAGAGCGGGTTAAGTGGTTAATTCAAGGTTTGTGCATTTAATCCGCAAAACCATTTTTTATTTGCTTTTAAAATGTAAATTAGCAAATAGAAAAAATGGTTTTGCTAACGTTGGTGCAAAGTTGAAAGTTAGTGCTTTATTTGCCGCTCCTTCGCAAAGCCTCAAAACGTTAGCGGTAGTAGTATTTTTGTTTATTATTTTTCCACTGATTATAAGCAGCTCTTCCTAAGTATTCATCAGTATCTCCATATAAAGGCCATTTAATATCTAAATCATATAAGGGTTCGAAAGGTAAAGGTCCATTATATATAATTTCAGGATTTATATTCCCAATAATTTTGAAGTTATTTTTATTTCGCCTTGTATAAACGCCAATTGCAATTTCTTTCTTGTAAAATTCTTTATTCCCATTTAAACTATATTTTCTTTCAAATTCAAGTGGTTTCAAGTCTATTAATATTAAATCAGAAAATTCAATTTCGTAATCAAAAATTAGTGGAGTAATAGCTATATGACATCTTGGATGCGATTCTGGTGTTTTTTCTGTTTCACTCAAAACAATTGCAATTCCATAATATCCATTTTCAGGATTTGTTAGTATTACATCCCCTTTGTTAAACAACTTAATTTTTGACATATCTATCTTTTACTATTACCGCTAACGGGCCGCGTATTGGCGATAGTGGCGGTTTAGAAAGCCTAAACTTTCAATTTTGCACTAAGCTAAGCAACAGCCTTTTATTATTTTCTAAATTTATGAAAAAAGGAAATATAAAAGGCTGTTGCGACAAAAAAAGGAGAAACTTTCAATCTCTCCATTAAACCGCCATTTCGCCAATGCGATGTTGTACGACGTTTTTATTGTTTTTTCAGAAAATTACTTACTTCCGTGAAATAATCTGAGCCATAATATTTCATAAATTCTCCATTAGTTTTTAAGATGAAAAATGCTCTGCAATTTTCCTTTAGTGTAAATATGTTTTTCTCAAAAAATCCTGAATCTAAAATAAAAATATTTTTATCTTGAATTCTTTCTTTATGCAATGCATTGGAAGTATATATAAAAAAATCAATTGTGTTATTTTCTTTTGAAATTTTTGATGATATTTTGATGGTATTTTGGATAACACCCAAAGCATTCCTCTCTTTTAAACCATATTCATAGCAGTTTACACCATATTGATAAAAATGAATTAAAATCGCTTTTTCTTCAGGTATTTCAACTTTAAGTTCTTTTAATATTTCTTTTCGGGTTTCTTTATATTCTTCAGGATTTAGTTTTCCTACAAAAGACTTTATACTAGATATAAAATCATTATTAATTTTAGTGTTAATTTTTGAACCTATCGAATTTTGAGCAAAACCAAATGTGCAATTTATGATTGAGATTATTAAATATAATTTGTTGATTTTCATTTAGGAGAGTGTTTTGGTAAAATGTTGTACAACTCTCAAATATACGCAACTTTCTATAAAACCCAAATAAAAAGTAAAATAGACGCTATTTACTGAAAGTGAGTAAATTAATCATAATAATTAATTGCATATTTAGAATTGTTTGTGGATTTTTTTTGTGTGATTTTAAATTCAAATAAAGTTTTATGTTAACAAATAAGAGTATTCCTGAAATTATAATTGGCCATAAAAACATATAAAAATCGAGTGGATTTTCTTTTATATTTTTTAGACTATCAAACATATTTTTCCAACCTTGAGTTCCAATCAATACTGAAATGAAAGAAAAATACCCTACGCTACTTAAAAATAGAACTAATATTTTTAGTCATAATTTTGATTTAAGTTTCGTGAAAATCAGCTATATCCTCAATTCGTACTTGCAGCTTACTCCCTACTTAAAGGCAGGATGAAGGCAAGATGAAGGCAACATAGTGGCAGCAGAGAGGCAGTAGAGTGTATACAATACTTTTTTTTGGACGGTTTATAATTTGAAAAAAGGAAACTCATTGCGCGCGAGGTTTGTATTTTCACTGCATGGAATGATTAGGCGGTGACGATTTGCTGAATCAAGCAAATGGGCAGCGGCTACTTTTGGGTTATGAACTCGGGAAAGGTTTCGCGAAGCGAAATAAATTAGTCAAAAAAAAAAAGGAAAACATCACTATTTTCCTTCTCTATTATTCTACTATTGGTTCTATTAAAATTTTGACTCGATAATTTGCATCACTTTATCGACTGTTTCTTCGAGATTCATCTGCGAATTGTCAACTTCTATGGCATCACCTGCTTTGCGAAGGGGTGAATAATCACGGTGAGAATCGATATAATCTCTTTCGTTCACATTTTTTAGTACCTCATCTAACGGAATGTCTTTTCCTTGCTGCTGATATTCTAAAAAGCGACGCTTTGCTCGTACTTCTGGCGAAGCTGTTACAAAAATCTTGACATCAGCTTTTGGAAAAACTGTTGTTCCGATATCGCGACCGTCCATCACAATACCACCTTTTTCGCCCATCTGTTGCTGTAAAGCCACGCAATAATCGCGAACTGCAGGAATTTCGGAAATTGGACTAACCATTTTAGAAACTTGCATGGTGCGAATCTCATCTTCAACATTTATTCCATTCAGGTATGTTAAATTCTTTTGTGTTAAAGAATCTTGTATAAATTCTATCTTAATGTTAGATAAATTGGCTATTAATGATGTTTCATCAATTTTATTCTCAGCAATATACTGATGCTGAAACGCATATAAGGTTACGGCGCGATACATTGCACCACTATCAATGTGAGTATAACCAAGATTTTTTGCAATAATTTTTGACATCGAACTTTTTCCGGTAGAAGAATATCCGTCGATTGCAATAATTAAATTTTCTTTCATCTAAATAGAAATTGAAGACAAAGATAAGATTTTATAGTGGTTTGAAAAGTTTTTATAACCAAGGATTACTTCTCCAATAATCACGACCTTGAATAATGCGGTCTAAATTAATGATTAGTCCAAAATGATTAGAGCCACCAGATTTGTGGTAATTCGCGTGTCCAAACTCGAATCGGAAAGCATTCACTCGAATTCCAAAACCATACGTTAATCCAGATAATGAGCGAACTCCCTCGGCTGCTAACTCATTTCCTCGTTTGAAATTATACCCTATTCGCATGTTAAAATCTGAATTTGGAAACAACTCTGCTCCTACTGAAACGTGATCCATCATTTTTCGTCCATTAGATACTTCTTGTCCACTCTTATTATAGGATTGAGAAATATCAAATTTCTGTAAATCGTGCAAAGAAAATGTAAATTCTAACGGAACATGTTCCAATCGATGTGAGATTCCTAAGTTAACTTGCGTTGGCATGTCTTCTTTTTTTCCATTGTACGTTTGGATTTGTCCTCCGATATTACGCACAACCAGCGATACATTGATATTTTTATCGAAATCATGATAGGATAATCCTACATCTCCAGCTATTGCCGAAGATTTATACGATTCGATAGTAGAATTGATGTATTTAACATTTGCTCCAATTGTCCAATAATCACCTAAAACACGTGCATACCCCACTGTTATTGCTGCATCATTCGCTTTGAAATTCCCTGTAATATTTCCACTTTCATCCGTTCCGATTAGTTTTCCGTAATCTACATATTGACCATGTACAGAAAGATAATTCTCTTGATCGATTTCATAGACTGTTGAAAATGTACCAAAATCGACATCTGCAATATAATTCACATAATTGATTCCGAATTGTCCGTGCATATCACGATTCATCAATGCAGGGTTCCATAAAGACGAATTAGGATCAGCATCCCAAGAAGTCGCTGCATTTCCTCCCAAAGCTGCTTGACGTGGTGATGTTGTAATGTTTAAAAACTCGTAAACACGCGTTCCATCTTGCGCAAAAATCGAAGACGACAGCGCGATAAACAATAATGTACTTAGGTTTTTAAACATTTAGCAAAAATAAGGATTTTGTAGAATAACGAAAACAGAATGATTTTGGTATATGAGAAACAAAATTTTAAGCTTTCTGAAAAAAAAAGCCTAACTTCATTTTTCCTAAAAACACATTATGGAATTTTTTATTGCCATTATTATAATTGTCTTAATTGTGATTTTGTTTAACAAAGTTTCTCAACTCAAAAAACAGCTTGATGAACAAGAAACGAAACTTAGACATTTGCAACAGCAATTAGACGAAAAAGAAATAACCATTAAATCAACAACAATTGTGGAGCAACCCAAAAAAGTTGAAGAAGCTGTTGCACCTCAATCCGAAATTGTTTCATTTAATAAGACAGAACCACCAAAACGTATTTTTGACGAAGTTCCTCCAAGACAAAAAACAGAAAATAATATTGACAAGCACCTCAACAATGGGATTACATTTATCAGAGATAATTTCTTAACTATTTTTGGAATTGTAACCTTAGTTTTAGGAATTGCTTATTTCGTGAAATATGCGATTGACCAAAATTGGATCAACGAAACATTTCGTGTGTTAATTGGACTTGTAGTGGGCTTGAGTATTATTGGTATAGCACACAACATTAGGAAAAACTACGCTATCTTTTCTTCTATCTTAATTGGAGGAGGATTAACCGTCATGTACTTCACGCTAACCATTGCTTTTCGAGAATATCAGTTACTTTCTCAACACGTAACTTTTACGTTATTAACACTCGTTACAATTTTCTCAATTGTTATGGCGATGTTGTATAATCGACAAGTCTTGGCTATTTTTTCTATACTTGGAGGTTTTACAGCTCCATTGATGATTAGCACAGGCGAAAGTAATTATATTTTCCTGTTTGCTTACTTGGTTATTCTCAATTTTAGCATGCTCTTTATGGCATGGCGAAAAAACTGGCAAGTTATTTCGTTTATCGCTTTTTGTTTTACGTCTATATATAGTATCTCATGGATTGATCAATCTAAAACCTCGTCTCAATATCTTTTCTACGCACTACTTTACGTTACTTTTACTGTTACAAGTTTAATCAACTACATCAAAAAAGAAGAATTTTCAGTTTGGAACTCACTTTTACTAAGCTTCAATACAATTCTATCAACCATTTTAATATCTTCCGTCTATTATTATATTGTTGGAAATAACAATGGCTTGATTGTGTTTATAGTAGGATTAATTAATGCTTTTGGCGCGATTTATATCTACAAAACGTCTAAAAATAATTTATTACAAAATACCTTAATAGGTTTGAGTATTGCCCTAATTACTGCTGCGATTGCATTACAATTCAAAGCAAATGTTGTTTCGGTTTGTTTTGCAATAGAATCTACGTTATTATTATTTCTGTGGAAAAAAAGTCGCGAAAATATTTTCAAAATCTTTTTCATCGCAATGTTTCCATTTCTTTTGATTGCTTTATGTGTTAATTGGTTTGATTATATCGATAGCAATTCGCGTTTACCACTTTTATTCAATCATGTTTTTATCACAAGTATCATTGCACTAATTTGTTCTATCGCGAATATATATTTGATGAAAGATTTCGAAACAGAAGAACAATTCTTAGGGTTCAAGCTCAATCATTCAAAATTCATCTTCATCTCAACATCACTTTTATTGATGTATACAGGAATATTGTTCGAATTAATTTACCAAATCGAACCTTATTTCAACTTTATGATGATTATAAGTTACATTTTGATTTATACTTTATTCTTTATTGCTTTAATTTTAGCACTACGGAAAAGACTAAATTTAGGAAGTACATTGCAGCTAGTATTGCAGATTTCAGCTGGATTGTGCGTTCTACTTTTACCACTGTTTGCTAATATTCCGTTGTTATCAAGTAAAACGAATTACGGCATCAATAGTTATTTTATTTACTTAACTTATCTACTTCCTACCGCTTATCTCGTCTATTTAATTGTAAAAAATCACGATTTCAAAACCTCAACTGCCAAACAAATCATCAGTATGCTTTTGGTTGTTTACGTGATTAGTTTTGAGAAATACAATTCGTTTATGTTATTAACACTAAATGAGGGAACAACTAACTTTTCACATCAAGCAGATATTTTTCGAATGATATTATTACCGATTATATGGGCAGTATTGGGATTTGTGTTGATTTATTTTGGATTAAGAAAACAACTCAAAGGCTTTCCTATAGTAGGAATTGCTCTATTTGGATTGATCATTCTAAAATTATATTTGGTTGATGTTTGGGAAATGAGTAATGTTTTCAGAATTATATCGTTCATTGTTTTAGGAATACTCATTCTGTTCACATCTTTTATGTATCAAAAATTAAAAAATTTGATGAAGAATTTGATGGAAAAACCAAATAATAACACAGAAGCTGAACAATAATGTTCAGCTTCTGTGTTAAATATTTCTATTCAGTGCTTCTGCTATGACACGCATATCGTCCGAAGAAGGCGATTCGTAAATTTCTAAATGAAAATATGGAACAACCGCAATAATATGATCAAAAATATCTGCCATTATCACTTCATATTCATTCCAAACTGTTGTATTGGTAAACATAAACAATTCGATTGGCAAACCATGTTCTGTTGGTTGAAGTTGGCGAACCTCGAACATTAAATCTTTTCTAATCTTAGGACTATTATACGTGTATGTTTTGATGTATTGACGAAATAATCCAATATTTGTCATCCGTCTTCCATTTGCTAAGATTGTTGGATCAACTTTGTTCGATACATTATATTGTGCAATTTCATTGGAGCGATCAACAATAAAATCATACAACATTCTAATTTTTTTTAATTCTTCAATTTCATCTTCAGTTAAAAATCGAATCGAATTCATTTTTACATTTATCGAGCGTTTTATACGTCTTCCTCCTGCATTTTGCATTCCTCGATAATTACGAAACGAATCAGAAACCAATGCATACGTTGGAATTGTTGTAATAGTCTTATCAAAATTCTGGACTTTCACTGTTCCTAAATTAATTTCGATTACCGTTCCGTCTGCGCCATATTTCGTCATCTCAATCCAATCACCTACACGCACCATATCATTCATGGAAACTTGTATACTCGCTACAAATCCTAAAATCGAATCTTTGAAAACCAACATCAAAACTGCAGATGCAGCACCCAACGAAACCAAAAATGTAATAGGTGATTTACCTGTCACAATCGAGAAAATAAGAATTCCACAAATAAAAAACAACGTAATATTCATTACTTGCAAATAACTATCAATTGGTTTGTCCGCAAATGATTTTTTGCTTCGAAGAAAATCTCTGAATGTTCTGAAAATTACATTGAAAAATAATCCTATTGTTACTACTAACACAACGTCGGTTATTTGCACTGCAATTTTTATCCAATTCGGAAAACCTTTAAAGATTAGCGGAATTGCTTCTTTAGCGACAATAACAGGAACGATATGGGTAAGGAATTGTAAAACTCTGTTTTTAATTAATAAATCATCGATCTTTGTTTTGCTCTTCTGAATCATATTTGTCAATAGTAATAACAACACTTTACGCAATAGAAAATCAATCGCATATAAAATAATAACAAGTGCAATTGATAATAATAGGGTTGTAATTACTGTTGTTGAGTAACTGGACAAACCTAATTGAGAAACTAATTCTAAAGTTGAACGATATAAATCGCTTTGTATATTTTCGTCTAAAAGTTCCATAAAATAAAGACTAATGAAACAAAAATAAGTGTATCCTTTTCATAAATACTATTAACTGACAAAATACATTGAATTTTCTATGGTTAATTTATTTTGATTCAAAGGAAAGAAAACTTTATATTTGTTAGATTAATCTAACTTACTTATTAAAATAGATGTTTTCAAGCCCATTTATATTTGCTTTTAGTTTAACTTTTCTTGCTGGGATCAGTACTGGAATTGGAAGTGTTTTGTGTTTATTGTACAAAAAATTCAATCCAAAATTTTTAGGTGTGATGTTAGGGATTTCTGCTGGAGTAATGCTATATGTATCTTTTGTAGAAATTTTAACAAAAGCACGATTATCTTTATCCGCTGTTTTTGGAGAAAAGTTAGGTTACAGTTATACTTTATTGGGATTTTTTATAGGAATATTAATTATTATTCTAATTGATAAAATTTTACCACATCATCACCACGAAGAAAATAAAACAGAAACAACCGATCAAAAACTTTTACGATTAGGAATGTTTTCTGCTTTGGCATTATCTATTCACAACTTCCCTGAAGGTTTAGCCACTTTTCTTTCTGCATTAGAAAATCCTACCTACGGCATTTCAATCGCTGCCGCAATTGCCATACATAACATTCCAGAAGGAATCGCAGTAGCGATACCTATATATTATGCAACAAAAAATAGAAAGAAAGCTTTTTGGTATTCTTTTCTTTCAGGATTAACAGAACCAATTGGCGCTTTAATCGGATATTTTGTCCTTTTGCAATTCTTTGATGAATCAATTTTCGGAGCAATCTTCGCAAGTGTTGCTGGAATGATGGTGTATATTTCGATTAATGAACTAATTCCAACTGCTAAAGAATATGCCGGAAAAAAATTATCTACTTACGGTATCGTTATCGGTATGTTTGTGATGGCTGTGAGTTTGGTGTTGTTTATGTAATAAGTTTTCGGAAAATAAAAAAAGCTTTAATCAAATTGATTAAAGCTTTTGAGGTTCCTAGCGGATTCGAACCGCTGTGGACGGTTTTGCAGACCGCTACCTAGCCTCTCGGTCAAGGAACCATTCCCGTTCTTTTGGACTGCAAATATAGTAATATTTTCAGAAAAAAAAACTTTAATATGTTTTTTCTAAAATAATACTTACTTTTTCTACATGCCCACCAATAGGAGGATTCAGCTTAGACAATTTTACTTTAGCATAAGTCACATTCGTAAGTTCTTGACCTACACGATCTAATACTCTTTTACAAACATGTTCTAACAATTTAGATCGAACACCCACTTCTTCCTTTACAATTTTATTTAAGGATACATAATCCAAGGCATCAACTAACTCGTCCGAATCACATGCTTTTGTAAAATCGGCATGTGCTTCCAAATCAACCAAATAATCCGAACCAATTCTTGCTTCTTCTTCTAAACATCCGTGATTCGAATAAATTTTTATATTCTCTAAAATAATTATTCCCATTTTCCAAAGATAAAAAAAGACTTGCGTATTTCTACACAAGTCTTATATTGTTTAAAATTTTAAACCTTATTATTTAGCAGATGCAAATCTTTCTGCAACTTTATCCCAGTTAATTACATTGAAAAAAGCCTCGATATAATCAGGACGACGATTTTGGTAGTTTAAGTAATAAGCATGCTCCCAAACATCTAATCCTAAAATAGGGAATCCTTGTACATCAGCAACTGGCATCAAAGTAGAATCTTGATTTGGAGTTGATGTTACAACTAATTTACCATCTTTTACGATTAACCAAGCCCATCCAGAACCAAAGCGTGTTGCAGCAGCTTTAGCAAATTCATCTTTGAAAGCTTCGAAAGATCCAAAAGCAGCATTAATTGCTTCAGCAACTTCAGCAGTTGGTTGTTTCGCTCCACCTGGAGTTAAAATTTCCCAAAATAAATTGTGGTTGTAAAACCCACCACCATTGTTACGAACAGCTGGTTTATCTGTACCTTTAGCTAAGATTTCTTCGATTGTAGCATTTGCTAAATCAGTTCCTTCAATAGCGGCATTTAAGTTATTTGTGTACGCAGCATGGTGTTTATCATGGTGAATTTCCATTGTTTTTGCGTCAATATGAGGTTCTAATGCATCAAATGCATAAGGTAATTTTGCTAATTCAAAAGCCATAATATTTATTTTTTAGATTTATTTTCTCGTATAAAGATACATATTAACTCTACAAAAACGATTCCGAAGTGATAGAATTTTAACATTATTTAATAGTAAAAGCTTATTTTAGTAAAAGATTATAATTTTTTGAGATGAAAATACTTTGGAAAATAATAAAATGGTTCATTATAATCATTTGCGTATTAATTCTAACTCTTTATGCAACAGGGAATGATTACATTTTTCGTGGTGTAAAATTAACTTATATGAAAGGTGAAAAAACAGCTAATATAAATGACTACAAAGATTTTGACAATAATGTAATTTTGGCAGGTTCTCCGCGAGTTTGGCATCAACATTTGGATTATAATCAATTTCCTTTGTCAGTTAACTTTGAAAAAGAGATGAAAGATTTTGGTACAGCTGGATTTGTTATCATCAAAGATCATCAGATTCTGAGCGAATATTATTTTAACGGTTATGCACAAAATGATATTACCAATTCGTTTTCGATGGCAAAAACATTTACGACAATGATGTTAGGAAAAGCAATAGAGCAAGGTTACATCAAAAGCTTAGATCAAAAAATCACTGATTTTATTCCAGAATTTAAAGATGATCGATTTGGTTCGCAATGTACAATTGGCGATTTATCTGCTATGACATCAGGATATGATTGGGATGAAGATTATTATTTTCCTCTTAATCCTACTGCAAAAGCGTATTATGGAGATGATATTGTGAAACAAATGTTAGATCGAAAATTTGTTTCTCAACCTGGAAAACATTTTAAATACCAGTCGAGTGATACACAATTATTAGGAATCGTTATTGAACGTGCTATTGAAAATAAATCGTTATCGCAATATTTCCAAGACGAGTTTTGGCAACCTATGGGAATGGAAATGGATGCACAATGGTCCAAAGACAGTCCAAAGGGAATGGAAAAGACCTACTGTTGTTTCAATGCGACAACTCGCGATTTTGCAAAGCTTGGACAATTGTTACTGAATGATGGAAATTGGTATGGAAAACAGATCTTAGATTCTACATTTGTACAGAAAATGGTTTTACCAAACAAAAAAGCGTTCGAACCAAATGAACCAAAAATTTATGGTTATTCTGTTTGGATGGATTACGATTACAAGACACCTTTTTATGCAATGTTAGGACATTTGGGACAACGTGTCATTGTAATTCCGTCAGAAAAAATAGTAATTGCCCGAACAGGGAAAACACATAATGATCTTCCAAATAACCATCCAATAGCCGATGGTGATGTTTATCGATTAGTTGACGAAGCGATGCGTATTAATCAAAAAGTAAAAGAAAATGATCCAACGAATTCCTTACAGTAAAATATTATTTTTAGACATCGAAACGGTTCCACAAACAGATGATTGGAACCTTTTATCAGACAGAACAAAAGCGCTTTGGGAAAAGAAAACAGCTTATCAACGTAATAATAATGAAATTTCTCCAGAAGAATTTTACCATGAACGTGCAGGCATTTTGGCTGAATTTGGTAAAATTGTTTGTATTTCTGTAGGGATTGTTGTCAAAGATTCATTTATTCACATCAAAAGCTTCTATGGACACGACGAAAAGAAATTGTTAGAAGATTTTAATTCGATGTTAATTGAAAATTTTTTCAAACCAGATCATCTATTATGTGCACATAATGGAAAAGAATTTGATTTTCCTTACATCGCTCGCCGAATGATGATTAATCAAATTGAAATTCCTGCAATTCTACAATTATTTGGCAAAAAACCTTGGGAAGTTCAGCATTTAGATACCATGGAATTATGGAAATTTGGCGATTATAAAAATTATACATCGTTGGATTTATTAGCCAATGTATTCGAAATTCCTACGCCAAAAGATGATATAGATGGTTCGCAGGTCGCAAAGGTTTATTATGACGAAAATAATGTCGAACGCATTAAAGATTACTGTGAAAAAGATGTGGTGACCTTGATTAATGTTTTTCGAAAAATGAGATATGATATTCCGCTCTCGAGAAAAGAAGATATATAAAATAAAAAAATCCGCTCGTTGTTGAGCGGATTTTTCATTCATATTTTAAAGACTAATTTTCATCATCTTCAGCTGTGTCAGGTTCATCTCGGTAATTCTCGATGAATTCTTCTTTCACTTTTAATTGAATTTGTTCTACCGAATTTCGGTACATTTTAATAATTGTTCCTGTGTATTCTTCCAAATCAACCAAATCACCTTCGGACAATTCTTTGTCAGGATAACATTCAGAAATCAACCCAGCCAACGTATCATAATGTTCACTTTCTTCGAATTTAAAAGGAACTAAGCGATTAATATCACTAATTGCATTGTGAGCATTTACATTATAAATACCTTCCGAAACACGCGAAACAATAGGATCTTCGTTGTCATATTCATCCTGAATCTCACCAACTAATTCCTCTAAAATATCTTCCATCGAAACAATTCCTGCTACTTCACCAACTTCGTTAGTCACAACCGCAATTTGCATATGCTTTTTCTGAAATTGTTTCATTACATTTTTAATCAATGCATTTTCTGAAATAAAAATAGGTTCACGTAACAAACCTTCGATCTCCGTTTGGTTAGGATTTTCTAATAATTGTTTAATCAAATCTTTCGCGTAAATAATCCCTTTTATATTATCAAATTCTTCTTCATAAACAGGGTAACGAGAATATCCTTCATTAATCGCATAATCTAACGCTTCTTTTACAGAAGTATTGATATTAATTGCGGATACATTTTTACGTAATGTTTGAATATTCATGACACGACGATCATCAAAATCAAAAACATTTTGAATCAGATTTCGCTCTGATTCTTCGATTGCACCACCTTCGGTACTTTCGGTAATAATCATTTTTAATTCCTCTTCTGTATGTATTTCTCCTCCATGAATAGGGTGAATTCCAAATGCTCGAAGAATAATATTAGCCATACCATTCATCATTACAATAAGTGGTTTGAATACAAAATAAAACACTCTAAGTGACCAAGCAACAGCAAATGTTGTTTTTGTTGGATACTGAATTGCTAATGACTTTGGTGCTAATTCTCCAAAAACAATGTGCAAAATTGTCACAATAAAGAATGAAGCTGGAATAGCTGCATTTTGTGCAATCGTAGTCCAAGATGGAGAGGTTAAACCTAAAACTTCAAAAAGTTTTAAAATAATTGGTGTGATAGAACTTTCTCCAACCCAACCCAATCCTAAGGAAGCTAAAGTAATTCCTAATTGTGTTGCTGCAAGGTAAGAATCTAAATGTGTTACAATTCGCTTTGCAGCATTCGAAGTTCTTTCATTTATATCTTGATTGACTTCAATTTGTGACGAACGTACTTTTACAATTGCAAATTCTGCTGCAACGAAAAAACCATTTAATAAAACAAGGAAAATTGTAAGCAAAAGTTTTGCTACAGAAATTTCATCGGCGACATTGTGATTAGCGACTAAAAACAATGTCGAAATCTGGGAGTATGTATCCATTCTTCGAATTTAAGAAACTGACTTGTTATAAGTTTTTGTGAGCCAGTAAATCAATATGTCTAAATTAATAAAAAATATTATAAATCACAACGGTTTGATTCGTAGCAAAATTACAAAATAAATAAATACAAAATCTTAGAATTTATAGAGTGAAGAAAATCATTAAAAATCACTAAATTTCCACTTCATTTACCAAGCAACTATTTGCAATGCAAAATCAAAGTTTACATTATATCATTGAGGTTAAAAATTTATCAATTTCTTTTGGAGATAAACAAGTGCTGAACAACATTAATTTCAAAGTTGAACAAGGCGATACTTTAGGTATTGTGGGAGAATCTGGTTCGGGAAAGTCTTTGACATCTTTAGCAATCATGGGATTATTATCTCCAAATGCGACGATTCATCCAGAAAGTGAAATTCTTTTTCGTCAAGATGATAAAATGATTGATTTACTAAAACTTTCTCCCAAAGAATTAGAAGAAATTAGAGGTAATGAAATCGGAATGATTTTTCAAGAACCAATGACTTCACTTAATCCAAGTTTACGTTGTGGTGAACAAGTAGAAGAAGCCATTCGTTTGCATCAAAAATTAAACAAAGACGAAGCAAAAAAGAAAGTTTTACACCTTTTCGAACAAGTTAAATTACCAAATCCAGAACGTATTTATAAAGCGTATCCACACGAATTATCTGGTGGACAAAAGCAACGTGTGATGATTGCTATGGCAATTTCTTGCGAGCCTAAATTATTGATTGCCGATGAACCTACAACTGCTTTGGATGTAACAGTACAAAGAGCAACACTCGATTTATTGAAGGAATTACAATTAAAAAACAATATGAGCATGTTGTTTATATCACATGATTTGGGCGTAATTGCAAATGTTTGTGAAGAGGTTTTGGTCATGTTTCGAGGTCATGTTGTAGAACAAGGAAATGTAGAAACTATTTTTCATCATCCAAAAGAAAATTATACAAAAGGACTAATTGCTTGTCGACCTCGATTAGAAGAACGTGCAAAACGTTTACCAACTGTAAAAGATTTTCTTGATAACCCAGATTTTAAAACAGCAACCTATACAAAAGAAGAACGAACAAGTTTTCACGAAAAGATATATGCAAATCCACCTATCTTAGAAGTCAAGAATTTAAAAAAATATTTTTATCCATCTTCCTTATTTGGAGATTCAACAATACCGAGTGTAAAAGCTGTAGATGATATTTCATTTAAGGTTTATCCAGGTGAAACAATGGGATTAGTTGGTGAGTCTGGTTCTGGAAAAACAACGTTGAGTAGAACTGTTTTATTATTGGAAAAACCGACTGCAGGTGAAATATATTATAATGGAGTTGATATTACTAAACTTAAAAAAGAAGAGATTCGAAAATTAAGAAGAGAAATCCAGATTATTTTTCAAGATCCATATTCAAGTTTGAATCCACGACAAACGGTTGCACAAATTATTACTGAACCGATGCAAGTCCATAGAATTGGACAAAATAAAACGGAACGATTGCAAACGGCTTCTACACTTTTGAAAAAAGTAGGCTTAACAGCACAAGATTTGAATAAATACCCACATGAATTCTCGGGAGGTCAGCGTCAACGTATCGGAATTGCTCGTGCATTGGCTTTAAACCCAAAATTTATTATTTGTGATGAATCTGTTTCTGCTTTAGATGTCTCTGTGCAAGCACAAGTTTTAAATCTTCTAAATGATTTAAAAACGGAATTTAGATTTACTTATATCTTTATTTCACACGATTTGGCTGTTGTAAAATATATGAGTGATCAATTGTTGGTAATGCAACATGGTGAAATGAAAGAATTAGATGATGCGGATAAAGTATACGCACATCCTACAACGAACTACACAAAAGAGTTAATAGCTGCTATTCCAAAATTGTAATGATATAGATATAAAAGCAAAAAGCGTTTGAAGTCTATTTCTTCAAACGCTTTTTTATTGATTACAACGAACCAATATAAACTAAACTATTTCAAAATAAAAAAGCATTCAGTTTTGAATGCTTTTTTGTAGTCCCTAGGGGAATCGAACCCCTCTTTCTAGAATGAAAATCTAGTGTCCTAACCGATAGACGAAGGGACCTCCTTTCGTATTATTGTGGTGCAAAAATAAACGTTTATTTTTTAATACCAAACAATTTTCGAAATATTTTTTATTTTTTTTATTTAAGTCAAATTTGTAGTCCCTAGGGGAATCGAACCCCTCTTTCTAGAATGAAAATCTAGTGTCCTAACCGATAGACGAAGGGACCACTTAATATGAATTAAATAATTCGAATATTCTTTTTTTTTTGAATGAACTTCATTTTGTGTTGGGAGTTGTAGAAAAGTCGATGTATAATTCTAATAATTTGAACCAAGTTGAATTATACAGCGACATTTTCATTCCCGATTAATCATCTAAACAATATGATTAACCTTTACAAACAAAACACAAAAAACAATTTCCTTTACACAGTATTCTACTGGTTGTTTAATAAAAATCAACAACTATGAACAAGGAAAAAAAAGATTGCAATAATGCAATCCATCTATTAATTTGTAGTCCCTAGGGGAATCGAACCCCTCTTTCTAGAATGAAAATCTAGTGTCCTAACCGATAGACGAAGGGACCACTTTTATTTTATTAAGCTAATCCCGCAATATGTTTCGCTAACTTTGATTTTAAGTTTGAAGCTTTATTCTTATGAATAATGTTTCTTTTTGCTAACTTATCAATCATTGAAGAAACTTTTGGAAAAACAGTTTCTGCTTCATTTTTATCAGATTCAGTTCTTAACGCTTTAATAGCTGTACGAGCTGATTTATGATAATATTTATTACGATCGCGTCTTACCGCTGATTGTCTAATTCTTTTTAATGCTGACTTATGATTTGCCATAACTTAAATCTCTTTCTATTTTAGTTCGGCAAAGATATAAACAAATATTCTATCTCGCCAAATTAATTTAATAATTTTCTAAAACACTTTTAATGTAGCCCATAGGAGAATCGAACTCCTGTTTCCAGGATGAAAACCTGATGTCCTAACCACTAGACGAATGGGCCGCATGACGGCTTTACAACTTCTTGTGAAAAGCGAGTGCAAATTTAGAACTAATTTTTAAAGTTCCAAATTTAATTAAAAGTTTTTTTATTAAAATTTATGTTAAAAAAATGTTAAGGAAGTTAATATTTTGTCAAAATGTTGCTTGTATATAATGAGTTATAATTTTAACAATTACTTTAGCGATGCTATTAAAATTTATACAAACGAATACTCAATATATGAAAGCATCGATATTAGGTGTAGCTGCGGTGGTTTGCACGATGTTTATAACATCTTGTTCATCTTTAACCCCAGTTAACGAAGCTACAGAATATTCTTCGAGAAGTTTCATTCCGAAGCCAAGAGCGATTGAAACTCAAGCTAAAATAATCAACAAACATGCCAATCTGGATGTAACACCAATAGAAATTAACGATGACGCAAAATCTATGGTCGTGTTAAACAGTGTTTTAGAAGAAACAAACGAATTGTTTTCTGGATTTTTATTAAAAGAAGCTGAAACTTATATTGGTACTCCATACCGATACGGAGGCACAACAAGAAATGGTATTGATTGTTCTGCTTTTGTTAGAAATGTATTCGAAACTTTTAATAAAAATTTACCTCGTGTGTCAGCTGATCAAGCAAAAGAAGGTTTTACAGTTAGTACATCAGAAGCTAAAGAAGGAGACTTGGTTTTCTTTGCTACAAGAGGTCGTGGTAGAGTATCGCACGTTGGTATTGTACATGGACGTAATAAAGATGGAGTTTTAGAATTTATTCATTCTTCAACATCAAAAGGAGTTATTGTTTCTTCTTTAAATGACAGATACTGGGGTCCAAAATTCTTATATGTAAAAAGAGTATTATAATTAGATATAATCTATTTCATTATCATAAAAAAAGCTTCAAATTAAATTTTGAAGCTTTTTATTTTTATAATCATTTTTTTATTTCCGATGTTCTTTCAATATCATTATAAATAAAACGATTAGCGGAAGCATCATTCCTAAAATATAATAGGTATTAATTTGTAATATAGTTGGATAAAATAGAATAGCAGTAAGCATCCCTACAATTGCGCCTCCTAAATGTGCGGAATGTCCAATGTTACCTAAATTAGTTTTCATCCCGTAAACAGAATATCCTAAATATAGAATGGCAAAAATCCAAGCAGGAATAGGAAGTGCAAAAAATAATCGTAATTCCATTTCAGGAAAAGCTGCAATCGCAGCAAATAAAATTCCTGTTACTCCTCCCGAAGCTCCTACAGCTGAATAAAAGTTTTCTTTTTTATGAATCAATACCGACAAAAGGTTTCCCCCTATAACAGCTGCTAAAAAGACCAAAAGAAACATGCCGTAGCCTATATTTAATTTTGCATTCGAGAAATCTCCAAACAAAAATCCTTCTGGACTTGCAAAAAATGCAATCACAGGGTTTGCAAAAAAATACAAGGTTAACATATTAAACAACAAATGTGTAAAATCAACATGTAAAAACCCAGAACTTAAAATTCTATAATATTCTTTGTGATGCAGGATAGATCCTACCTGAAATTTATATTTATCAAAGAAAGCATGATCATTAAATCCTTTCCAACTTACCAATACATTTACGCCAATTACGGCTAATGCAACGAGTGAGATATCCCCCATTATTCTTTTATATTTTCTTCTTCATTTGTATTCTCCTCTATTGCATCAAACAATGTCGGCTGCTGCTCTTCTTCTGACTCTGATTCTTCCTCTTCTTCTGGTTCGTCGAATGGAAGTGGCTCCAAAATATTTATTTGTTTCAACTTAAACGTTGTTAACTGATTTCCTTGTGCTTTTATACCTTTAACCGTTATAAATTCTTCTAAATTAATCACTTCTGGTTCTTTTTCTACACCTTTCACTTTAGGAAAAATCAGTTCAATTACAGGTAAATAATCTGTCGAAATAACTTTAATTGACGATTTTCCATCTTCTAATGTATAGAAAATTTGAGGAGAAAACGTATCCTCTAATACAAAGCGTTTCACGAAATAACGTTCTTTCTCTGCATCGAAATACACACAAGAAATTGGTTTTGCAGGTTTCCATTTTTCGATAATTTCTAAATCCTCGTCAAAACGATTACTCAAATCAAATGAAACCAATTTCGCTTCACCTTTTTTATTAATCGTTAAAATTTTATCATCTCCTTTAAAAGAACCCAATAAAATGCCAATTCCATCGGCGTTTAAACGTTTTGTACCCGTGTCAAACCAAATTTCACGAGGGGCTAAAGTTGAAACTCCCTCCTCTTTTAATTCTATTTTTTTGATAGGGTATTTAGTAACCAAATTACCTTTTGAAGCACGACCTTTAATGGCTAAATCAGCAAAATCTATATCAAATTTCAATTTTTTGATGCGTTGATGCGTTTTCAGAATAATTGAAACGACTTCTGCTTCTCCATTTGGATTTGCTGAAAAATATAACACTTCTGAACCTTTATTTCCTGCTGTTAAATCATATTCTTTGTCGCGTGTAATTCCGGTTACAGCAAAACGTTTTTGATAAGCAGGGCCATTTTTACCATCGCGATAAATCAAATTATAAATGGTACGTTTATCATTTTTATGCCAAATTCCGATATGAATAATTCCTTTTCCAACAAATGTCTTTGTATCAACCTTAGTTACAATCATGGAGCCATCATTTTTGAAAACAACAATGTCATCAATGTCAGAACATTCGAATAAAAATTCATCTTTTTTCAATGAAGTTCCGATAAAACCTTCTGTTCTATCCACGTAAAATCGTGTATTTGCTACTGCAACTTTTGTTGCATCAATCGTATCAAATGTTCTAATTTCTGTTTTACGTTCTTTACCTTTTCCGTATTTTGTTTTTAGATTTTTGAAATAATCAATCGCATAATCAATTAAATTAGCTAAATGACGCTTTACATTTTCGATTTTATCTTCTAACGATTCAATAAATTGTTGGGCTTTATCTAAATCAAATTTCGAAATACGTTTGATTCGGATTTCAGTTAATCGGACAATATCTTCTTCTGTAACAGGGCGAACTAAGTGCGCAATATGTGGTTTTAACCCTTTATCAATCGCAGCAATTACTCCTTCCCATGTTTCTTCTTCTTCGATATCGTGGTAGATTCTATTCTCGATAAAAATTCGTTCCAAAGAAGAGAAATGCCATTGTTCTTGTAACTCATCTAACTCAATTTCCAATTCCTTTTTCAATAAGTCAACAGTATTGTTGGTGTTATGAATCAGAATTTCAGAAACGGTCAAAAATTCGGGAGTTTGTTCATTGATGACACACGCATTTGGCGAAATAGAAATTTCGCAATCAGTGAATGCATAAAGTGCATCAATTGTTTTATCGAGGCTACTTCCTGGAACGAGATGAATTAAAATTTCAACTTCTGCTGCGGTATTATCTTCGATTTTTTTAATCTTGATTTTCCCTTTGTCATTGGCTTTCAACACCGAGTCGATCATAGATCCTGTTGTTGTTCCAAAAGGAATTTCTGTGATTTTGAGCGTTGTTTTATCTTCTTGTAAAATTTTTGCACGAATCCGAACTTTACCTCCTCTTAATCCGTCATTATAATCAGAAACATCAATCAATCCTGAAGTTAAGAAATCTGGAAAAATTTGAAATTTCTTTCCTTTTAGATGTAAAATTGACGCATCAATTAATTCATTAAAATTATGAGGTAAAATCTTTGTTGATAGACCTACTGCAATTCCTTCTACTCCCTGTGCTAAAAGTAAAGGAAACTTGATTGGTAAATCGATTGGTTCTTTATTTCGACCATCATACGATGGTTGCCATTTTGTTGTTTTTGGATTATAGACAACTTCTAATGCAAATTTAGTTAATCGTGCTTCTATATAACGAGATGCAGCTGCACGGTCGCCAGTGTAGGTATTTCCCCAGTTTCCTTGCATGTCAATCAACAATTCTTTTTGACCAATTTGCACCATTGCATCACTAATCGCCATATCACCGTGTGGATGATATTTCATTGTATTTCCTACAATGTTCGCAACTTTGTTGTATCGTCCGTCTTCCAACTCACGCATTGAATGTAAAATTCTACGTTGAACTGGTTTCAATCCATCATAAATAGAGGGAATTGCTCGTTCTAAAATTACATAAGAAGCATAGTCAAGAAACCATTCTTGGTACATACCAGAAACTTTCTTGATGCTCTCTTGATTGTCTTGCATCATGTTAAATAGCTACTTCTACTTTTTTTTTAACTATAGAATTAGACGAAACAATTTTATCTAATTCTGTCAAAATAATATTAAGATTTCGATTAGATATGAATGCTAAACGAAATTTCACTTTTGTTAAATTGGTAGGATTCTTTTTACTATTGATATAAAAAACAAGTGTTTTAGAAAATAGTCCTTTCTGAAAATCGTACTTGATTAATTTATATTTTGGTAAATCGATTTTGTTTGGTTTTGAATTTAAGAAGGATAAAAATCCTACATTCTTTGTTTCAAATGTTATCGTTTCCCCTTTTGTGTCAATTGCAAAAAATTGATTTCCACTTTTACAACTCACATAAATCAGTAATGCGATAAAAACAGATACAATATAAGGTGGTATTATGTGATACTTGTGCGGTAAAATACCCGTATACATAATGATGTTTAGAATGATTAAAATAACGATTGTGATGTTAAGCATTCTGAAAAGCTGTATCACATTTATATTATTTTTTTTCATAAATATTATAATAGGTTATTAGGTAGATAGAAAGAATTTGATTTATATAATTTTAATTTTTTATAGCTTCTATTGCTAAATTGTTAATAATAAACTCTTGTCTTGTTGGTGTGTTTTTTCCCATGTAAAATTCTAAAAGACTATCAATCGTTTGATCTTTTCCAATCATTACAGGTTCTAAACGAATATCTTTTCCAATAAAATGTTTAAACTCATCTGGCGATATTTCACCTAATCCTTTGAATCGTGTGATTTCAGGATTTTTCACTTCTTCCAACGCTTTTATTCGTTCGGCTTCAGAATAACAATAACGTGTTTCT
Source organism: Empedobacter stercoris (assembly GCF_025244765.1). Taxonomy (NCBI): domain Bacteria; kingdom Pseudomonadati; phylum Bacteroidota; class Flavobacteriia; order Flavobacteriales; family Weeksellaceae; genus Empedobacter; species Empedobacter stercoris. The sequence continues at coordinate 1,771,258 of NZ_CP104209.1, forward strand.
TTTTTATTTCTTACTCGAAAAAGAGGTGTTTGTAAAATATATAAATGCCCTTCTTTGATCAATTCTGGAAAAAACTGTAAGAAAAACGTAATAATCAACAAACGAATATGCATTCCATCGACATCGGCATCAGTTGCAATTACAACATTATTGTAGCGTAGATCTTCTAATCCTTCTTCTATGTTTAATGCAGCTTGTAACAAATTAAATTCTTCATTTTCGTACACAATTTTCTTTGTTAAACCATACGAATTTAACGGTTTTCCTCTCAAACTAAATACAGCTTGCGTTTCTACACTTCTACTTTTCGTGATTGATCCGCTGGCAGAATCTCCTTCGGTAATAAAAATCGTTGTATCTAAACGCAATTCAGCTTTTGGATCGTTATAATGTTGACGACAATCGCGCAATTTTTTGTTATGCAAACTTACTTTTTTAGCTCGATCACGTGCTAATTTTCGAATTCCGGAAAGTTCTTTTCGTTCGGTTTCCGATTGTTTTATCTTACGTTCAAGTGCTTGTGCAACTTCTGTATTTTTGTGTAAAAAGTTATCAAGATTTGTTTTGATAAAATCATTTACAAACGTACGAACTGTTGTCATTCCTGGTCCAATTTCATTCGAACCAAGTTTTGTTTTCGTTTGAGATTCAAAAACAGGTTCAATGACTTTAATCGAAATTGCTCCAATAATCGATTTTCTGATATCCGCAGGATCATAATTTTTATTGTAAAATTCGCGTACTGTTTTTACAATTGCTTCTTTAAAAGCTGTTAAATGTGTTCCTCCTTGCGTTGTGTTTTGTCCATTTACGAAAGAATAATAGGTTTCTGAATAAGATTTTGAGCTATGCGTCATCGCTAATTCTATATCATCTCCTTTCAGATGAATAATCTCGTAGATTGTTTCTTCTTCAATATTATCTTTCAATAAATCTTTCAATCCATCTTTCGAAAAGAATTCTTCTCCATTAAAAATAATTTTCAATCCAGGATTTAAATAGACATAGTTTCTCAACATTTTATCTACATATTCCTTTCTGAATTTAAAATTCAGGAAAATTGATTTATCTGGAACAAACGTAATTTTGGTACCTTTTCTTAAAGAGGTTTCTTTCTCATCTTCTTGAGATTTCAGAATTCCTTTCTCAAATTCTGCTACACGCGTTTTTCCATCACGAATAGATTGAACACGAAATGATGTCGACAAAGCATTTACCGCTTTTGTACCAACACCATTTAAACCAACCGATTTCTTGAAGGCCTGTGAATCGTATTTACCTCCTGTATTCATCTTAGAAACAGCATCAACCATTTTTCCAAGAGGAATTCCACGACCATAATCACGAATTGTTACTTCATCTTCGCGCAGATTAATCTCGATAGTTTTCCCTGCTCCCATCACAAATTCGTCGATACAGTTATCTACAATCTCTTTCAACAATATATAAATCCCATCATCTTGAGACGAACCATCTCCCAGCTTCCCAATATACATACCAGGTCGCATACGAATATGTTCGCGCCAATCAAGAGTTTTGATATTGTCTTCCGTATAATTTACTTGTTGATCTATTTCTGACATTTGAGTTGTTGAGTGTTAAAACGAGTTTTACAAAAATAAGAAAAAAAATCTTAATATTTTGAAGGTTCATTGATTTGATTTTGAGTGAAATCAACCTATTTTGGAAAATGATTAAATCAAAGTTGCCTCATGCTTCTTCTCTTATTTTTTGTTGAATCAATTGACAAATGAACATCAAGCGATAAATTTAAGACAAAGATTTCATGATAATGATTTTGTTTTCTTAAACAAAAAAAAACGAGTTGCAATTACACAACTCGTTTACTTTTATTTTTTTATAATTTTTCTCGAAATAACGCTATCTTCCGTATAGAAATTAACAATGTAAACTCCTTTTGGCAAGGTTGAAATATTAGCTTCTGACTTCTGAACTTCTAACATTTGTTTTCCTGTAACATCAAATATTTTAACTCTTTTCACCTCTTTTATTCCTGCTATTTTTACGAATCCATTATCTTGGAATACTGTAATTGTAGATTGATTAACATCTGAAACAGCTAATTTTTCTTGTACAACTTTAACATCATCCAATCCTATATATAAAATATCAGAACAATCGTAATGTCTAAAAACCAATTGCACATCTTGACCAGCATAATCAGAAATATCCACATTTACTGTTTTGGCAACATCGAAATAACCACCGTCTAAGGTTTCTTCATAAACAGGCGTCTCAGTACCTACAAAAGTTGTATTTGCAGGAATTACATAAACAGCATAATGTTCTTCAAAATAACCTTCTTCGTTATCTGCAGCTGAAACTTTAAATGTCAATTCGGTTTTATTACCTTCAGGAATTGTGAATATAGGACTTGTTAAAGTATTGTCTGGCGTAAAAACTTGAAAAAACCAAGAAAAAGACCAAGCGAAAGACCCCGTAAACGAAGGCGCTTCTGCTTCTGCTGCTTCTACAAATTGCCAAGTATCTTTATCTCCATCCAAATCACCTATTGTCCATAAAGCTTGTTTTTCTGGTGTATCAAAATTTTCTTCGAAAATTGTAGTCTGAGCATTAATTTGAGAAGCAAACAATACACCTCCTAATAAAAGTAAATTTTTAATCATATCTTATTCGTGTTAATAAATTAGATGGTAATATAATTAAATTCACTCTTCATTTGATTAAACATCCTGAAAAATTTCACATAAATCTACATTTTCACCATAAAACAAATACTTTATTGAATATTATTTACTTCTTTTTAAGATTTAACTAAATTAATCGTACAAAAAAAAGCTCAATCTTTCGATTGAGCTTTCTATATTTCGTTTCAATATATGCTTAAACATTAAATAAGAAATGCATAATATCACCGTCTTGTACGATATATGCTTTACCTTCTACGTTTAATTTTCCTGCTTCACGACATTTTGCTTCAGAACCGTAAGTCAAGAAATCTTCAAATTTGATTACTTCTGCACGAATAAATCCTTTTTCAAAATCGGTGTGAATAACTCCAGCAGCTTGTGGTCCTGTAGATCCTTTTTTAATTGTCCATGCACGAACTTCTTTTACACCAGCTGTAAAATAAGTTTCTAAGTTTAGTAAAGAATAAGCAGAGCGAATCAAACGATTAACACCAGGCTCCTCTAATCCTAATTCTTCTAAGAAAATTTGACGCTCGTCGTATGTTTCTAACTCGTTGATATCCGCTTCAATTTGAGCTGCTAAAACCAATACTTCTGCATGTTCGTCTTTTACCGCTTCTTTTACTTTCGCAACAAATTCGTTTCCATCTTTTGCTGCAGATTCGTCAACATTACACAAGTACAAAACTGGTTTCGCTGTAATTAATTGCAAAGAATCAATAATTTCTTGTTCTTTTTCATCTAATTCCATTTCACGAACATTTTTTAACTCTTCTAAATGAGCAATAACAGCAGTCAAAACTTCTACTATTTTTTGTTCTTCTTTGTTACCAGCTTTAGCCGCTTTTTTAGACTTATCGATTCGTTTTACAACCGTATCTAAATCCTTTAATTGCAATTCTAAATCAATTGTTTCTTTATCACGAATAGGATCGATAGATCCGTCAACGTGCGTAATGTTTTCGTTTTCGAAACAACGTAAAACGTGAATAATAGCATTACACTCACGAATATTTCCTAAAAATTGATTTCCTAAACCTTCTCCTTTACTTGCTCCTTTTACCAAACCAGCAATGTCCACTATTTCTACAACTGCAGGTACAACGCGTTCTGGGTTTACAATTTCTTCTAATTGATTTAGACGTGTATCTGGTACAGAAACCGTTCCTACATTAGGTTCAATTGTACAGAAAGGATAATTCGCCGATTGTGCTTTTGCATTCGACAAACAGTTAAATAAAGTAGATTTACCAACATTAGGCAATCCAACAATTCCACATTTCATATATGTTGTCTCTTTTTTTAATGATTGATTATTAGATCGATGTTCTAATAATTTTGTGCAAAGATAATGATTTCCATTAAATTTATTGAACCGAAGAAACTCTGTTCAATTTTATATTTAAGACATTACCAGAATATGATTTCATTTCGCCCAACAAGCAATCGCATGTAGTATCATAATTCAAATCATAATAATTAGATGTTTTATCAAGATTGATCTTTCTGAATTTGAGTTGAGGAAAATTAAAAACAATAGAATCTGTCACATCTTTTTCATAACCGTCCTGAAAATCAAATTCAATTTTCAGTTTTGATTTAATTTTAGAAACATCCATGATTGCATTACTTTTTGACAATGGAACTTCTACCACTTTCGATTTATAATCCAAAAAGTCTTGTTGCCATTTTCCTTCTATTGTTTTTATGTTATTCGTAGCACAACTTGTCAGTAAAATCAAGAAAATAAATCCTAAATAATGTTTCATAAGTGTTAATTTTAATTGAAAATACAATTATTTTTTTACATTTACTTAAATACTTATTACAATGAAATTAAACGTTTTAATTATTGGTTTTGTAATCGCCTTAAGTAGTATTGTAAATGCACAAACAGCAACAGAAATATTAACTAAAGCTCAAAATCAAGCAAAAGTTGAAAATAAAAATGTCTTTTTAATTTTTCATGCTTCTTGGTGTGGTTGGTGTAAAAAGATGGAAAAAAACATGGACGATCCTCTTGTAAAATCTTATTTTGATGCGAATTATGTCAAGACTTTTATGACAGTACAAGAACGAGCAGAAAAGAAAAATTTAGAAACGCCCGGTGGAGATGCTGTTAATGAGAAATTAAGAGGAAAAGATCAAGGTTTACCTTTTTGGGTAATTTTAGATTCGACAGGAAAAGTCTTAGAAGATTCTCGTGTGAATGGTGAAAATATCGGTGGTCCAGCTTCAGAGGAAGAAGTAAATCAATTAATCACTAAACTTGAAACAACATCTAAAAACGAAAAAGTTAATCCCGAAAAAATAAAAGAAGTTTTTATCTTGAAAAAGAAATAATTCATAAATAAAATCCGCTCAATGAGCGGATTTTATTATTGTGTCAAAACATGAAAAGCTTCTTCCAAGTTTTTATATTGTCCTTTAAATTCTTCAATAGATTGATCTGCGATAATTTTACCTTTATTCAATAGAATTACACGTGAACAAAGCGCTTCTACTTCTTGCATAATATGCGTCGATAAAATCACTGTTTTTTCTTTTCCAATTTCACGAATAACTTCTCTTATTTCTATAATTTGATTTGGATCCAAACCATTTGTAGGCTCATCTAAAATTAATATTTCTGGACTCGAAATAATCGCTTGAGCCAATCCGACACGTTGTTTATAACCTTTTGATAACTGATGAATTTTCTTGTGTTTTTCGGGAGATAACCCTACTTTTTCAATTACTTCATCTATTTTTGATTTTGGTACTTTTCTTATGTTTGTGACAAATTCTAAATATTCTTTCACGTACATATCCATATACAGCGGATTATTTTCTTGTAAAAACCCAATCAATTTCTTTGATTCTATTGGTTGAGTCGAAACATTCAAGTCATTCACAGAAATTTCTCCAGCATCTGTATTAATTGCATTGGTAATACTTTTCATCAAGGTAGATTTTCCTGCTCCATTTGGTCCTAATAAACCAACAACTTCTCCATTGTTTATAGAAAATGAAACATTGTCTAAAGCTAATTGTTCGCCGTATTTTTTTACTAAATCTTTAATGATTATTCCCATTTGATGAAAAAATTTCGATAAAATTAGTGAAAAAGATTTGGATATATAAAATTTTATCTTTTAGATTTGTAACTGTAAAAATAAAAAAGTCAAGAATGACATCATTCAATTATTTTAACGCATTTTTCTTTTACTTTTTTGGATATTATCCAGGAGAGCAGGGACTGCGTTGTCGTAATTGATTGTAACATCAACATAAGATAATTTAAAGTCCCGCATTTTGTGGGACTTTTTTTGTGGAAAAAAAATGAAAACAAGAGTTGCAATACAAGGTTATATTGGTTCGTATCATCATGAAGCTGCCAATAATTATTTAGGAAATGACATCGAAATTGTAGAATGTGATACATTCAAAACCTTGGCAAAATCGCTTGCAAAAGGAAAGGTTGACAAAGCAGTAATGGCAATTGAAAACACAATCGCCGGAGCAATTTTACCAAACTATGCATTGCTTACAAAATACAATTTAAAAGTTGTTGGCGAGATTTATTTATCCATTCAACATCAACTAATGGTCAAAAAAGGACAAATTTTAGAAGACGTAAAAGAAGTTCGTTCGCATCAAATGGCCTTATTACAATGTGATAAGTTTCTTGAAAAACATCCAACTTGGCGCGTTGTAAATGATATTGATACCGCATTAACAGCCAAAGATATTGTAGAACAAGATTTAAATGATGTTGCGGCGATAGCCTCTCGAAAGGCAGCAGAAGTTTATGGATTAGACATTTTAGCTTCGAGCATTCAAACGTTTCAAGATAATTTTACTCGTTTTTTTGTATTGCAACGCGAGCACAATGATTACGAAGATTTCAACAAAGTTTCGATGCGATTTTCAGTTCCACACAAAGCTGGTGCTTTGGTAGATGTACTGAATCAAATTGCGGAATGTGGAATTAATATGGATAAAATACAATCTGTTCCAATTATCGAAAAACCTTGGGAATATTCTTTTCACATCGACATTACGTTCGATCAAAAAGAAAAATATTATGAGTTACTTGGTAAAATTGCACGAAAATTAACGGATTTAGAAATATTAGGCGAATATAAACTGGGAAAAAAATGATAGCAGAAGCCCAACGATTAGAAAGTGTTCAGGAATACTATTTCTCGAAAAAATTACAAGAAATAGCGAACATGAAAACCGACATACCAATCATTTCATTAGGAATTGGAAGTCCAGATTTACAACCTCATCCAGATGTGATTGCAGCATTAATCAAAAATTCTCAAAGCGGAATTAATGGTTATCAAAGTTATCGAGGTATTCCAGAAATGAGAGAGGCAATGGCTAATTTTTACAAAAATAAGTTTCATGTAACAGCTAATCCTACAACTGAAATTTTACCGCTGATGGGTTCAAAAGAAGGAATTATGCATATTTCGATGGCTTTTCTGAATGAAGGCGATAAAGTTTTGATACCAAATCCTGGTTACCCAACGTATTCTTCGGTAACTGAATTAGTACAAGCAGAACCCTTGTTCTACGATTTGAAAGATGAAAATAATTGGCTGCCAGATTTTGAACAATTAGAAAAATTAGCTGAACAAAAACCCAAAATCATGTGGTTAAATTACCCACATATGCCTACAGGAGCTAAAGCTTCGAAAGATGTTCTAAGAAAAATAGTGGAATTTGCTACTCGTCACAATATTTTAATCGTCAATGATAATCCGTATAGTTTTATTCTGAACGATGAACCAACAAGTATATTAGCAATTGATGGCGCAAAAGAGGTTTGTATTGAACTGAATTCCTTAAGTAAAACCTTTAATATTGCGGGGTGGCGTGTAGGAATGGTAATCGGAAAAGAAGCTTTTATTAACGCTATATTAAAAGTGAAATCTAACATGGATTCGGGAATGAATTTTGCTATACAAAAAGCCGCTACAAAAGCACTTTTAGTCGATGATTCTTGGTACGATGAGTTGACAAAAGTATACGCAGAACGAAGAAAAGTGATTTGGGAAATTGCAGATATTCTAAATGTAAACTATAACCCAGATGCTGCAGGAATGTTTATTTGGGCAAAGCTTCCAGATGGAAAAGATGATAAAGAATTTATTGACCAAATTCTTCACGACAAGAAAGTGTTTATAACACCAGGAAGTATTTTCGGAAGCAATGGTGAAGGTTTTATTCGATTCTCACTATGTGCACCATTAGAGAAGTTGATTGAAGTTAAGAAAAGAGTCGAAGCATGAAAACAATTTCAGTAATCGGTTTAGGATTAATCGGAGGTTCGTTTGCTTTAGCGTTAAAAAAAGTTGGTTTTGCCGAAAAAATTATTGGAGTAGATCAAAATGTAACGCATCAAATTGAAGCGTTAGAATTAGGTATTGTCGATGAAATTGCACCATTAAATGAAGCACTTTCTCAATCAGATTTAGTCGTTATTGCAGTTCCAATTAATTCGATTCAGAAAGTATTACCAGAGATTTTGGATCAAATTAATGATAAAACAATTGTGATGGATATGGGATCAACAAAAGCTGGAATTTGTAAAAAGGTTTTGAATCATCCCAAAAGAAAACAGTTTGTTGCTACACATCCAATTGCTGGAACTGAAAATTCAGGACCAAAAGCAGCTTTTCCAGAACTTTTCTTAAACAAAGTCGCAATTTTATGTGATGTTGAAAAAAGTGAAAAAGAAGCTGTTAAAAAAGTGAAAAAGATTTATCAATCGCTTTGGATGAATGTCAAAACGATGACATCTGATGCGCATGATGCACATATTGCTTATGTTTCTCATCTTTCACATATTACATCGTTTGCCTTGGGACAAACTGTTTTAGAAGAAGAAAAAAACGAAGAAGCAATTTTTGACATGGCAGGTTCTGGGTTTGAATCTACTGTTCGTTTAGCAAAAAGTTCACCTGATATGTGGACACCTATTTTGATTCAGAACCGAGAAAATTTACTCAATGCGATTGATGCTTATCAAACCCAAATTTCTAAAATCAGAAAAATGATTGAAGAAAAAGAAGCTACTGATATTCATCAATATTTAAAAAATACGAACGACATACGTCGAATCTTAAATAAATAAAATAATAGCTGTCTTTCTGAGCTTGGCGAAGAATCACAAAAAAGAATAAATAATTTACACTCAAACAAGTAAATATTAAACCTTAAATTTGTAAACATTATGGAAAATAATAATTGGATAAAAGAATACGATAAACCAATGATCATCGCTGGACCTTGTAGTGCAGAAAGTGAAAAACAAATGATGACAATCGCCGAAGATTTGGACAAAGATTATGTACAAGTTTTTCGTGCTGGAATTTGGAAGCCTCGTACTAAACCAAATTGTTTCGAAGGAGTTGGTGCAATCGGATTAAACTGGTTGAAAAAAGTAAAAGACGAATTCGGAATGAAAATCGCAACTGAAATTGCCAACGCAAATCACGCAAAATTAGCATTAGAATATGATGTTGATGTATTGTGGATTGGTGCACGTTCTACTGTAAACCCGTTTACAGTTCAGGAAATAGCAGAAGCTTTACGCGATACAGACAAAACTGTTTTGGTGAAAAATCCTGTTAATCCAGATTTAGATTTATGGATTGGAGCTTTAGAACGTTTAGAGGGTCAAGGAATCAAAAACTTAGGTGCCATTCACCGTGGTTTCTCTACGTATAAAAAGACAAAATACCGTAACAATCCACAATGGCAAATAGCGTTAGATTTCAAAAATAAATTACCTAATGTTCCAATTATATGTGATCCATCTCATATTTGTGGAAATAGAACAGGTTTATTTGATGTTGCTCAACAAGCCTTCAATTTCGAGTACAACGGATTAATGATTGAAACACATAATAATCCTGATGAAGCTTGGTCGGATGCTGCACAACAAATTACGCCAGCTCGTTTATTAGAAATCTTGAAAGATTTAGAAATTCGCCAATCTGATGATCCAGATGCAATTTACAAAACTGGAATTGAAAACTTACGTCATCAAATTGATGAATTAGATAACTCTATTTTAGATACTATTGCACAACGTATGAGAGTTGCAAATTCTATTGGAGAATTGAAAAAAGAACATAATGTGGCTGTTTTTCAACCAGATCGTTGGAAACAAATTAAAGATAATTCGGTAAAAGCTGGAGTTTCTTTAGGTTTATCGGAGGATTTTGTTGATAAATTATTACAAGCAATACATCAAGAGTCTGTTGCACAACAGAACCAGATTATGGTTAAAAAAGAAGAAAAAATATAAACAATATTGAAAGGAATTGTCATAAAATCTACTGGTAGCTGGTATCATCTTCTTACGGAAGATGGTACAACTTATCAGGCAAGAATTAGAGGAAAATTTAGAATAGCAAATATCAAACACACTAACCCAATTGCGGTTGGTGATGAGGTTGATTTTGAAATTGATAAAGATGATATTGCGGTTATTACAAAAATATATGACCGTAAGAATTACATCATTCGAAAATCGGTCAACCTTTCCAAAAAAACACACATTATTGCTTCTAATATTGATGTCGCTTTTTTGGTTGTAACGCTTACTAATCCCAAAACTTCGTTTGGTTTTATTGACCGATTCTTGATTACTGCCGAAGCTTATCATATTCCTGTTGTCATTCTATTCAATAAAATGGATACGTACACAGCAGATGAAATCGCTGAACTAGAAATTTACAAATCAATATACAATACAATTGGTTACGAAAGCATTGATATTTCTGCCGAAACAGGTTTAAATTTAGATAAAGTAAAAGCGTTAATGAAAGATAAAGTAAGTTTAGTTTCAGGACATTCTGGAGTTGGAAAATCTACATTATTAAATACATTAAATCCCGATTTAAATTTAAAAACGCACGAAGTATCTGATTTTAATAGCAAAGGACAGCATACCACAACTTTTGCCCAAATGTACGAATGGCCTTTTGGTGGTTTCATTATCGATACTCCTGGAATCAAAGAATTTGGTTTAGTACACATTGATAAATCTGAATTGCAAGGTTACTTTCCTGAAATTTTAACGTTGAAATACAATTGTAAGTTTGATAATTGTATTCATGTTAACGAACCAAAATGTGCTGTTCGAGATGCCGTTGAAAATGATGAAATAGCTATTTCACGTTACGAAAATTACCTCACTTTTTTAGAAGAAGATATTTACACTGGTAAATAAAATAGCATAAATAATCCATTTCTACAGAAATGGATTATTTTTTTTTCAAATTACGGTTTCACGTAAAAAAAGACCATTCACACCGTTTATTTTTGCTAAAATTATTTTGAATGAGCAATTTATCTGTGCAGATAGCATTGGATTTTGTTGAATGCACAAAAGAACAAAAAGAAATATTTTTGAAACATTTGGAAGTTTTAAAATGGCAGCCAATTAATCCAAATAAATTATGGATTGCTGAGTTCGAAAATAGTGAAAACAATCAAAGTCGATTAGATAGTATTGAGCGAGAATTAATCTTAGCAAAAGAAATCTCTAATCTGTATGAATTAGATTATGCAATAATTATTGAAAATGAAATTTATTTTAATCAATTAAATTAACCATAATAAACATAAAGCGATTGCTTTCCAAACTAAAATTACGACAAAGCGTTAAAACTCATTTAAAATATGTGTTTTTAACGCTTTTTTATTTGTTAACTTTTTCTTAAATTTCTAAAGTTTTTTTATTAAATACAAGACACCTTATTTATGCGAATGATTTTACAGCGTGTACAACATGCTTCTGTAATGGTTGAAGGAGAAATAACTGGAAAAATAAACAACGGAATTTTGGCTTTGGTAGGTTTTGAGCCTGAGGATACAAAAGAAGATTTTGAATGGATTTCAAAAAAAATGATTCAATTAAGAATTTTTAACGATGAAAACGAGGTAATGAATTTAGACGTGCAACAAACAAAAGGTGACATTTTGATCGTTTCCCAGTTCACGTTACATGCTTCAACAAAAAAAGGAAACCGTCCTTCTTACATAAAAGCATCAAAACCAGATTTAGCTCAAGAGCAATATCACTCTTTTTTGGAGGTTTTAGAGACCAATTACAAGCCTGTACAAAAAGGAATTTTCGGTGCCGATATGAAAGTTGAATTACTCAACGATGGTCCAGTAACCATTTTTATCGATTCGAAAAATAAAGAATAATTAATATAACACTATTATTGAATGAATAAAACTCTACTTTTTACAACTTTATTTATCAGTTCTTTTTGCTTTTCGCAAAATTATGCAGTCGATCAAATTCCAGCCGATTTGTTAAAAGATGCCTATGCTGTTGTCCGAAAGGAGGATGAAAAAATTGATCTTTTAAAAATTGATGAACTCAAACACACAAAAGAAGTTGTGGTTACAGTTTTGAATAAAGCTGGAGATAGCTATGTAAGAGCACAAGCACATTACAATCCGAATATCAAAATTGATGCATTAGAAGCTGTGTTGTTTGATGCGAATGGCAAGGAAATTAAAAAATTTAAATCCAAAGATTTTAGTGATCAAAGTTTTGTGAGTAGTGGTCAAATGTACACGGATGATCGTATCAAATACCTTAATTTCACGCCTACTCAATATCCTTATACGATACATTATAAAATTTCGATTACGAGTAAAAATACGATTGGTATCCCAAAATGGTTTCCTGTAAAAGCTCCAAATTTATCCATCGAAAAATCATCTTATTCTTTCACGAATAAAACAAATTCTGTTATCCGAATTAAGGAAAATAATTTTGTCGGATTTAACATTCAAAAAGAAGGTGATACGAATAATCTAAACTATAGATTTAATCATATTCCAGCTTTTAACGAAGAAGATAAAATGTTGAGCATCAGAAATATTTTTCCAAATGCTGTTTTAGCTTCGAATCAAATTAATATCGATGGAGTTAAAGGTACATTTGATAATTGGAATGATTACGGAAAATGGACCTACGATTATTTAGTGGGAGGTAAACAAGATTTTACAACAGCTCAAAAATCATTTTTCCAACAGCTTGTAAAAGATGCAAAATCAGAAAAAGAGAAAGTCCAGATTTTGTACAAACATCTCCAAAACAAAGTCCGTTATATTGGTGTACAATTAGGTATCGGTGGACTGTCGCCATTTCCCGCTTCTTATGTAGAAAGTAAAAGTTATGGCGATTGTAAAGCGTTGACAAATTACACGATGTCGATGTTAGATGCTGTTGGCATCAAATCTTATTATACCGAAGTACACTCAGGATCACCTGCACAAGATATGACTGAGGATATGATGTATTTACAAGGTGATCATGTTATCTTGTATGTACCATTAAAAGACGAAGATATATGGTTAGAAACAACTAGTCAAACTTCAGCATTTAATTATTTAGGTGATTTTACAGCGAACAGAAAAGTATTTATTTTAGATGAAAAAGGTGGAAAAATAATTCCTTCTCAAAGTTTCAAACCAGAAGACAATCAATTAATCGTAACTGGTAATGCTACAATCTCTGTTGATGGAACACTGAATTTTCAATTTAAAGAAACGTCAAAAGGATTGATTTATGAAAATTTAGCAAGATACAATCAACTTAGTGAAAAGGATCTTGATATTCGTCTAAAAAACAGATTTTCATCTTTACAAGGAATTCATTTTAAGCAAAAAGAGTTTGAAAACGATTGGGAAAATGCAGTTTTTACATCCAATTTTGATTTTTCAGTTCCTAATTACGCTAAAATTCAGGGAAACAATATCATCATTAATATGATTCCTGTAAATCGTGAAGAAACCTCTTTGAAAAAGGCAAAAGACAGAAAGTTTGATTTTAAAATTGAATCTGGATATGTTGACGAAGTAATCTATTCGCTTGCATTACCTGCTGGTTATAGATTGCCTCAAAAATTTGATTCAATTTCTGTGAAATCGGTTTTTGGTGAATATCATTTAGAAATCAATCCAAAAGAAAATGCCACAATCGAGGTTAAACGTATTTACAAACAATTGCCTGGAAAATTTACCAAAGAAAAGTTCAATGAATATGTAGAATTTCGCCGACAAATAGCAGGATATGACAACACAAAATTACTTTTAGAAAAACTATAACACACTTATATGAAAACATTAATTGCGATAGTGGCCTCTGTTGCTACAGTTTCAAGTTTTGCGCAAGATGTGAAATTTGGAAAAATATCAAAACAAGATTTCGAGAAAACAAAGAGTACAATACAGGCAGATGCTCCAGCAGAAGTTTTGTATGCAGATGGAAATTATAAAGTAAGTTTCAATACAAATCAGGGCGGTGTTGAACAAACAAAAAAAGTTTTTTATCGCATGATTGTCTTTGATAAAGACAAAACACCTGACGATGTTTTAAAAATTGAAATTCCTATTTATAAAAGCACAACAACTGATCAAGATAAATTACTTTCTTTAAAAGCTGTTACTTATAACTTAGAAAATGGAAAAATAGTTGAGCAAAAAGTAGAGAAAAAAGATATTTTCTTAGAAAAAGTTCATCGTTTTTTAGATAAGCAAACCTTTACATTTCCAAATGTTAAAAATGGCTCAATCTTAGAATATACATACGAAATTGTTTCTCCTTTTGTTCGACAAACTGACGCTTGGTATTTCCAACAATCAATACCAGTTGTTGCAAGTAATTTTACATTTCAAAATCAGGAATATTTTAATTATCAACAAGATTTGAGAGGTGGTTTTACGCCTAAAATATCAACTAACTCGAAAGAAGAAACATTTACAAGTACTTCCTTTGGAAACAGAGGTGTTTCAAGTTTCGGAGGAGATATGGGAAACCAAGGAGCTACTTCAACTACTCAAAAACTAAAATTAAATACCCAAACCTACACTTTAACCAACTTACCTTCTTATTCTCGCGAAGCTTATGTGCTCAATCCACGAAATATGTTAGCAAGTATTCAGTTAGAGCTAGCCTCTTTCTCAGTACCGGGTAGAACAACAGAAAATTATGCGACTACTTGGGAACGCATTGGAAAAGACTTGATGGATCACGAAGGTTTTGGTCGCCAATTAAACGGAAATAACTTTTTAGACGAGACGGTAAACGCAACAATAGCAGGAAAAAATACGAATACCGAAAAAATGACTGCTATCTATGATTACGTTAAAAAGAATTTTACGTGGAACGAATACCACAGCGAAACAACTGAAAAAGGAATAAGAAAAACATTTAATGAGAAATCTGGAAATGTTGCTGATCTTAATTTATTATTGACTACAATGTTGCGAAAAGCTGGATTAAATGCTAATCCTATTGTGTTAAGTTCTTTGCAAAATGGATTAATTAATTATTCATTTCCTTCTCGCAGCAAACTAAATTATGTCATTGTTGGGGCAGATGTGGATAATGATTTTTATCTGATGGATGCGACGGATAAGAATGCACAAATCAATTTATTGCCACTAAGAGCAATCAACGATCGTGGATTTATGGTAAATGAAAAAGGAATCAAAGAAATTCCTTTGCGCAATTCTGTTATGACGAATAATAAAATATCAATTACCGCCGATTTAACTACTGATGGAAATTTGAAAGGTCAATTTTCTAATGTAAGAGATAATTACTTTTATATGTTCGATAAAAATGAAATTGCAAACGATCCAAAAGCGTTCGAAAAAGAATTTGTAGAAGATTATAATTTCGAAATTTCTGATTTTAAAACACAAGATAACAATCAAAATAATATTCGTCATCAATTCAAATTTGATGATGTAAAAGTGGATGTTGCAGGAAACAAAATCTTATTCAATCCCTTTCTTTTTGTAACAAACACAAAACATAACTTGAATTTAGAACAACGTAATTATAACATCGAATTTGGTGCGCCAATAACGAATACAAATACAGTGAAAATTAAAATTCCTGAAGGATACAAAGTAGAAACTTTACCTGTAGATAAACAATTTACAATGCCAGATCAAGTTGGGGGATATATTTGCAAAGTAATAGAAAAAGATGGCTATATTATTGCTCAAGCTCAAAAAGTAATGCCTTACAGTACTTTACCAGCACAATATTACAAACCATTGAAAGAATTTTTAACAAATATCATTCAAGCTGAAAGTCAGCAAGTGATTTTAGTTAAACAATAAAAATATAGAAACTGCGAATAAAGCCAACTCCAAACGCGAGTTGGCTTTTTATTTTTGTACCTTTATCTTTTAAAAATTTTAAACAAAATGAGCCTTAAACAAGCACAATTAGACGTTGATAATTGGATTAAAGAACACGGTGTTCGTTATTTTAACGAGTTAACAAATATGGCACAACTAACAGAAGAAGTTGGTGAAGTTGCTCGTATTATTGCTCGTCGTTATGGTGAGCAGTCAGAAAAAGAATCAGATAAAAACAAAGACTTAGGCGAAGAATTGGCCGATGTTATTTTTGTAGCGCTTTGTTTAGCAAATCAAACTGGTGTTGATTTAGAGTCTGCTTTTTACAAAAAATTAGATTACAAGACAAAACGTGATCATGATCGTCATCAAAATAATGATAAATTAAAATAAATATGATTGAAATTTCTGCGCTACAATCTCCCATCAATAATCAACTATCGATAACAGGATCCAAAAGCGAAAGCAATCGTTTATTGTTATTAAACCAATTATTTGAGAATGTTTTGACTTTAGAAAATATTTCAAATTCAGAAGATTCTCAGTTAATGCAAAAGGCTTTAGCAAACAAAACAGATTTAATCGATATTCATCACGCTGGAACCGCTATGCGATTTTTGACAGCTTATTTTTCTATTCAAGACGGACGAAAAGTAACGTTAACAGGTTCTGATCGAATGAAACAACGTCCTATAAAAATTTTGGTAGATGCGTTAAACGAATTGGGTGCAGAAATTTCGTATCAAGAGAATGAAGGCTATCCACCTTTGTCTATTGTAGGAAAAAAATTAACCAAAGAAACAATCACTATTCCATCTAATATTAGTTCGCAATACATCACAGCGTTATGTTTAATTGGAACGAAATTAGAAAATGGATTGACGATAAATCTTGACGGAAAAATTATTTCTGTTCCATATATTCAAATGACAATTCAGTTGTTGAATAAAGTTGGAATTAAAGCCACTTTCGAAGGAAATACAATTCAAGTTCCTTTTACGAAAAGGATCGAAGCGCAAATAGTACAAGTTGAATCCGATTGGAGTTCGGCTTCTTACTATTATAGTTTGATTGCTTTATCACAAAATTCTGAAGTTAAAATTTCTACATATTTCGAAGACTCTTTACAAGGAGATTCGGCTTTGCAAAATATATATGCAGAAAACTTCGGTGTGATTTCTACTTTTGATAATGGAATTTTAAGCTTAAAAAACGATGCGAATTTTCAGCCTAAACAAAAGATTGAATTAAATTTAATCAATACACCAGATATTGCACAAACCATTGCCGCAACTTGTGTTGGACTGAAAGTAAATTGTATTTTAACAGGGTTAGAAACATTAAAAATCAAAGAAACAGATCGTTTGGTTGCATTGAAAAATGAGTTAGAAAAATTAGGTGCGATTATTCGTATTACTGATGATTCTTTAGCGATAGAAGGTTATCAAGATTTTTCTGAAACGCCAACTTTTGAAACATATAATGACCATAGAATGGCAATGTGTATGGCGCCTTTAGCTCAGAAATATGCGATTCGCATTAACAATGAAATGGTCGTAGAAAAGTCATATCCGACATTTTGGGAAGATTGGACAAAATTAGGATTTGAGATTAAATCTATTTAAAATAATATCAAAAAAAAATCCGCTCGTGAGCGGATTTTTTTAGAATATACTAAAGTTTTTATTCAAAATTTTGCATGTTTACAAGATTTGCGTAAACACCTTTTTTCTCTATTAATGAATGATGATTTCCTTCTTCAATAATTTTTCCAGCTTCCATCACCACAATTTTATCTGCATTCTGAATTGTAGATAAACGGTGCGCAATAACCAAAGAAGTACGATTTTGCATCATATTATTTAAGGCAACTTGTACCAATTTCTCCGATTTAGTATCCAATGCCGAAGTCGCCTCATCCAAAACCATAATTGGTGGATTCTTGTAAACTGCACGCGCAATACTTAAACGTTGTTTTTGTCCACCAGAAAGTTTGCTTCCACCCTCTCCTACCGACTCTTGGTATTTTTCTGGCATTTTGATTATAAACTCTTCTGCATTAGCAATTCGCGCAGCACTCACAACTTTCTCCTCACTTGGCGATTTATCTCCCAATGAAATATTATTAAAAATAGTATCATTAAACAGGATAGAATCCTGCGTTACCAATCCAAATAATAAGCGATAATCGTGTAGTTTTATATGTTTAATATCAATTCCATCAATTAATATTTGGCCAGATTTTACATCCCAAAAACGCGTAATTAAATTCGCTAAAGTCGATTTTCCTGAACCTGATTGCCCAACTAAAGCAACTGTTTCTCCTTTATTTATTGTTAAATTAAAATCTTTGATGACATCATGTTTTCCATAGGCGAATGTTACATTTCGAAACTCGATTTTATCTTCAAAAGCTTCAATTCCTTTTGCATTTGGTAAATCTTGAATTGATACATCTGCATCCAAAACTTCAAAGATTCGTTGAGCAGAAACCTCTCCTTTCTGAACATCTGATAAAGCTTTCGAAAACTTTTTAATTGGGTCTAATAAAGTGTAAAAAGTTGCAATATAAAAAATGAATTGTGAACCTGTTAATCCATTTCCTTCTAATGATAATTTTCCTCCAAAAAAGACTATCAATCCAATTGTAACCGCACCTAAAAACTCACTTGTAGGCGAAGCTAAAGCTCTCTTTTTCATAACCTTTTGAAGGTATTTTCTGTAACGATTAATCGATTCATCAAATCGTCCTTTCACTTGGTCTTCAGCATTAAAAATCTTAATGATTTTTAGAGATGTCAACGTTTCATCCACATAGGTAATAATGTTTGATAATTCATCTTGTGCATGAGCAGCAGCTTTTTTTAAGCTTTTACCGATCAAGGAAATAATTGTCCCCATAATAGGAAAAACTAAAATAGCGAATATGGTCAATTGATAACTAACCGTAAATAATACACCCACAAAAACGATAATCATAATTGGCGATCGAACAATTTCGACAATCGAATTGAGAATATTTGATTCTACTTCATTCACATCACTCGAAATACGATTAATCATATCTCCTTTTCGTTTTTCAGTAAAATATGCAACAGGTAAATCGATAATTTTGTTGTGAATATCAACACGTAAATCACGTGTAACACCTGAACGTAAATCCACTAAACATGTTTCCGATAAAAAACTAAAAATATTTCGGAATAAAAAAGCGACTATAAAAATGACACAGGAAATTGCCAACACATAAATAGGTCCTTCTGTTTGAGAAACTTCATTCATATAGTAAGCCGAATAATCAGAAAAGAACTGCTTCAAATCATCTAATTTACCCGAATAGATAGGTTTCGTGACAACTTCATTATTTTCTTCACCAAATAAAACGCTCAAAATTGGCATCATAAAAGCTAATGCAACAACATTGAAAAGTGCGTAAAGTAAGTTGAAGATGATCGCTGTTATAAACGAACTTTTATATGGTTTAGCGTAGTTGAACGCTCTTTTAGTTAAACTCATTTTATATTTTTAATCATCAAAAGAATAATTTTGACTTTGCAAATTTAAGCAAAAAAAATAATGACTATTCTTTTTAAGAAATAGTCATTATAGAGTAAATTTTGTGGTTTGATTACTCAGAGTAACCTTTTCGTTTTTGTTTTGATTTATTTAACTCGATGCCAAGTTTGCGTTCTTCCAACAAGAGAAATTCCGATATAACCTCTTACATCAAGTTTGTCATTACCATTTAATGACATTTTTGCTTTGTATTCTTTTCCATTATTAGGATCAAGGATTTTTCCTCCATTCCATTCTTTACCATCTTTTTTAAGACCTGTAAGAATTTGCATTCCTAAAATTGGTTTATTTTTTAACGCTCCTGAACAATCTGTACATTTAGCGTCTTCTTTTCCTTTTGTTAAAATCTTAGTGACTTTACCATACAGTTTTCCATCTTTCTCGAAAATCTCTACGTAAGACTTCGCTTGTTTTGTTTCATCATCAATTGTTTTCCATGTTCCAATCGGTGATTGCGCATACATTAAAGATGTCAACATAAAGAATAATCCGAATAAAATTGATTTTTTCATATTTTTATCCTTTAAAATTTATTTCACTAAAGTAACTCTTTTTTGGTGTAAACAAAACACTAAGTATTATTTTTTATACAAATCGTATAAACTAAATGCTTAAATACATTTAAACATTTGTTTTTTAAATATTTAAAAGTTAGTAATTTTTTAAATAAATAGTATATAATTTTATTTATTCAAGTCAATACAACGTATTGTTTTCCATCTATAATCGCCATATAAATGTTTCATATTTATCAAAAAAAAAGATTTTTAGCTTATTTTTATACAGAAACCTAAAAAAATGAATACATTTGTCTACTATTTTTATAGAGTTTATAGATAAAGTAAAATGACCCATTTCTCAAAATATAGTTTACCATTCAACAAAGCGGATTTAGAACCAATAATTGAATCTATCATTTACGATGAAATTTTTCAGCAACCAAATTCAACTTACAGAAAAGAAGATTTGTTAAATCAATTCAATACTATTTTGCTAAAAATTGTTCCAGAAGAAAAATCAAATAAAATTAGTCTTTATTTCTTTGAACAATTTACGCAACTACGACAAGAATTAGAAAATCTTATTTACATTTTTTATGCGAATGACCCTGCTTCAAAATCCGAAATAGAAATTATTTTAGCCTATCCTGGTTTTTTTGCAATCGCTATCCATCGTTTAGCTAATATTTTATTCAAATTGGACACTCCAATTTTACCACGTTTTTTCTCAGAATACGCACATTCTAAAACTGGAATTGATATTCATCCTGGTGCCACAATTGGAAAAAACTTTTATATAGATCATGGTACTGGAATAGTAATTGGAGAAACAACTATTATTGGGGATCATGTCAAAATTTATCAAGGTGTAACTTTAGGAGCATTTTATGTTTCGAAGAATTTAGCGGATAAAAAACGTCATCCAACCATCGAAAATAATGTAACAATCTATGCTGGAGCTACTATTTTAGGTGGAACAACTGTAATAGGTGAAAACTCTATAATTGGAGGTAATGTTTGGATTACAGAAAGTATCGAAGATAATTCGATTGTTTATCAAGAAAATAAACCACAAATAAAGAAGCAAAAAATTGAACAACATCACGATTATATCATCTAAAAATCTATCAAAATGATTTATAATAATATCTTAGAAACCATTGGAAATACACCAATAATCAAATTGAATAAATTATTTCCAAATCATCATGTATACATAAAAATTGAGAAACAAAATCCAGGAGGATCAATCAAAGATCGTATAGCTTTGGCAATGATTGAAGATGCTGAAAAAGCAGGTATTTTACAACCTGGAGGAACAATTATCGAACCTACTTCAGGTAATACTGGTATTGGATTGTCTTTTGTAGCTGCAGTAAAAGGCTATAAAATGATTATTACAATGCCAGAATCAATGTCGATTGAACGCCGAAAAATAATGGAAGCTTATGGAGCTGAATTTGTTTTGACTCCAAAAGAATTAGGAATGAAAGGTGCAATCGCAAAAGCACAAGAATTAGCTGAAAACATAGAAGGAGCTTGGGTTCCACAACAATTTGAAAATAATTCAAATCCAACTATTCATTATACTACAACAGCCAAAGAAATTCTTGCAGATTTTCCTCAAGGAATTGATTATTTAATTACAGGTGTTGGTACGGGAGGACATCTTTCTGGTATTGGAAAAGCATTAAAAGAAGCGAATTCTTCAACTAAAGTTTTTGCTGTAGAACCAACAGATTCACCTGTGATTTCAGGAGGAAATCCTGGTCCACATGCTCTTCAAGGAATTGGAGCTGGATTTCTACCGAAAAATTTAGATTTAACTATTGTTGATCAATCAATTCAAATTACAAAAGAAGAAGCTTTTGAATTCACCAAAAAAGTTGCTAAAGAAGAAGGTTTATTTGTTGGAATTTCAACAGGTGCATCTCTTGCTGCTGTTTCTAAAAAATTGGATATAATAGGAAATGAAGCTAAAATTATAACGATAAACTATGATACAGGCGAACGTTATTTATCTGTAGAAGGTTTGTTTTAAAGTCAGTATTAACCAAAATCCTAAAGGAGACATTGTCAAAATGTCTCTTTTTTTTATTCAATAAGGTCAAAAAGTCAGTTTTTTAACATCTTATCTACTTTGGAATTTTTTTTGATGGAATAAAACCATACAAAACGAATATAAAAAACTAAGGGTCAATGGATTTTAATCAATTTACAATAAAGGGTCGAGAAGCAATACAGGCCGCGCAACAAATCGCAGTTTCACATAAAAATCAAGCGATAGAACCTGCTCATATTTTAGGAGGAATGATTGATGTTGATGAAAATGTGTTATCATTAATCTTAGAAAAACAAGGTGTCAAATTCGATTTATTAAAACCAGAATTAGATCTTGAAATCAATAAATACCCTAAAATTGAAGGGCAACAAAGGAATCATCTTTCCAATTCTTCTAACCAAATTTTGCAATCAGCGAAAGAAATTGCAAAAGGAATGAATGATGATTTTATCACATTAGAACATTTATTATTAGGTATAATTAAGAATGGTTCACCTGTTAGTCAGTTATTAAAAAATAAAGGTGTAACATTCGAGAACACAAAAAAATTAGTAACAGAATTGAGAAACGGAGAAAGAGTAACTTCTGAAAATGCAGAAGGAACATATAATTCATTAAACAAATACGCTAAAAATTTAACAGATTTAGCAAAAGAAGGGAAATTAGATCCTGTAATTGGTCGTGATGAAGAAATTCGTCGTGTTTTACAAATTCTATCTCGTCGAACAAAAAACAACCCAATTCTAATTGGTGAACCAGGTGTAGGTAAAACCGCTATAGCAGAAGGTTTGGCTCATCGAATTATTGATGGTGATGTACCCGAAAATCTTTTGAACAAACAAATTTTTTCATTGGATATGGGTGCTTTAGTTGCGGGAGCAAAATACAAAGGAGAATTTGAAGAGCGATTAAAAGCTGTTGTAAAAGAAGTTACTTCTTCAAATGGTGAAATTATTTTATTCATCGATGAAATTCATACACTTGTTGGTGCAGGTGGTGGTGGAGAAGGTGCTATGGATGCAGCTAATATTCTGAAACCAGCTTTGGCTCGTGGTGAATTACGTTCAATAGGAGCTACAACGTTGAATGAATATCAGAAATACTTTGAAAAAGACAAAGCTTTAGAGCGTCGTTTTCAGAAAGTAATGGTGGAAGAGCCTGATGAAGAATCTGCAATTTCGATCTTGCGTGGTATTAAAGATAAATACGAACAACATCATAAAATAGGTATCAAAGATGAAGCTATTATTGCGGCTGTAAAATTATCAACACGTTACATCACAGATCGTTTTTTACCAGATAAAGCGATTGATTTGATGGATGAAGCAGCTTCTAAATTACGTATGGAAATGAATTCTAAACCAGAAGATTTAGATAAATTAGACCGAAGAATTATTCAATTAGAAATTGAAATTGAAGCGATAAAACGTGAAAATGATGAGAAAAAATTGAATCTTTTAAAAGAAGAATTATCAAATCTTCAAGATGAAAGAAATCAATTGAACTCGAAATGGGAAGCAGAAAGAACACGTGCTGATGAAGTTCAGGATTTGAGAAAACATATCGAAAATATCAAATTTGATATCGAACGTGCAAAACGTGAATACGATTATGCAAAAGCATCTAAATTAGAATTTGAAGATTTAGTAAATGCCAAAAAAGATTTAGAAGATGCTGAGAAAAATTTAGAAGAAAACAAACACAACAAATTGGTGAAAGAATTTGTTGATGCAGATGATATCGCAGAAGTTGTTTCGAAATGGACAGGTGTTCCTGCTCAAAAAATGATGCAATCTGATCGTGAAAAATTATTGAATTTAGAAAGCCAATTACACAAACGTGTTTTAGGGCAAGAAGAAGCTATTACAGCTGTTTCTGATGCCATTCGCCGTTCTCGTGCAGGTCTTAGCGACGAAGGAAAACCAATCGGTTCGTTCTTATTCTTAGGATCTACCGGGGTTGGTAAAACGGAGTTGGCAAAAGCTTTAGCCGAATTCTTGTTTGACGATGAAAATGCAATGACGCGTATCGACATGTCTGAGTATCAAGAACGCCATGCGGTTTCTCGTTTAGTTGGGGCACCTCCGGGCTATGTAGGTTATGATGAAGGTGGACAATTAACAGAAGCGGTTCGTCGTCGTCCTTACTCGGTTATTTTGTTAGATGAGATTGAGAAAGCGCATCCAGATGTTTTCAATATTTTGTTACAAGTTTTAGATGATGGTCGTTTGACAGATAACAAAGGTCGTGTGGTCAACTTTAAAAATACAATTATCATCATGACTTCTAACTTTGGTTCGCATACAATTTTAGACAAATTTGCTGATATTGACGAAAACAATGTCCCACAGATTTATGATGAAACAAAACAACTTGTTTTTGATGAGTTAAAACAAAATTTTAGACCAGAGTTTTTAAATCGTATTGATGAAATCATATTATTCCGTCCGCTAAGTGAAAACCAAATTTCTGGAATTGTATCTATTTATTTGAATGGAGTGGCTAAAAAATTAGCACAACGAGACATCACATTAGATATTACACCAGAAGCTGTAGAATATTTAGCGAAAAAAGGATATGATCCTCAATTTGGAGCAAGACCTCTAAAAAGAGTCATTCAACAAGATGTATTAAACGAATTATCAAAAGAAATTTTGAAAGGTTCTATTAATGATAATGATGCGGTTTTAATCGATTATTTCGAAGAAAAACCAGGAGATAATAAATTAGTTTTCAGAACTAATCAATAAATTACGATTTATTGTTGTGTAAAAAATCCGCTCAATGAGCGGATTTTTTTTATTTCTTCTTTTTATAAAGTGGAACGGTACTGCATGCTTCACCAAACATTAACGAACTAACAATAGGTTGCAAACGTTCTATTAATTGAATATAAGCCGAATCTGGAACGGGTTTGTACGAACATCCTTTTACAATTATTTTTCCATCGATATAATCATCATAAGGTAAATGATCGACAATCTCTGTGTACAAAATCGTATCCAAATCTTCTAAACTTCCGTGAACAACGCGTTTTACTATTCCCGACAAGTATGCTGCGACCAACAAATATGCCCAAGACGGAACAATTGCATCTGCTGTACACGTTAATGCAACATATTTATCTTGATATTGTGACCAATCATGATTTTTCAGATTTTCTCTAAAATCTTTTTCTCTAAGAATCAATTCTTCATATAACCAATCTTTCAAGTCAAAAACAACACGATCTCCATCAGGATAATAATCCTGTAAATCAATTGTGACTAAGCTACTATTGGCAACTTTATTTATAATCTCGTCTGACATTTTTCTTTCTTTGAAAGAGTAAATTTACGCAATAAAAAACATTGAAATCTACTCCACTTATAGATTTCTCCTATCTTTGTAAGAAGAAAAATGATTTCCATTGAAATACTATATCATTGCAGGTGAAGCTTCGGGCGATTTACACGCATCGAACTTAATGAAAGAATTAAAATTAAAAGATCCACATGCCGAATTTAGGTTTTGGGGAGGAGATTTGATGCAAGCGCAAGGCGGAACTTTAGTCAAACATTACAGAGATTTGGCGTTTATGGGGTTTGCTGAAGTTGTAATGAATTTGAAAACGATTTTAGGAAATATTTCTGTTTCCAAAAAAGACATCGAAACCTATAAACCTGATGCGGTAATTTTAGTTGACTATCCTGGTTTTAATTTAAGAATTGCAGAGTTTGTAAAAAAACTTGGAATTAAAGTTTACTATTACATTTCGCCACAAATATGGGCTTGGAAAACGGGACGAGTTCATAAAATTAAAAAAGTTGTCGATAAAATGTTTGTCATTCTTCCGTTCGAAGAAGAATTTTATCAACGTTATGATTATAAAGTCGATTTTGTAGGAAATCCTTTGTTAGATTCGCTCAATCATCTTCCCGCAATTGATGAACAACGATTTCGAAAAGAGCACAATTTAGACGAAAGACCAATTATAGCTTTGCTTCCAGGTAGTCGAACACAAGAGATTAAAGTCAAATTACCCTTGATGCTTTCCGTAGAAAAAGATTTTCCAGATTATCAGTTTGTTGTGGCAGGAGCTCCTTCTCAACCATCAGAAAATTATAAAAAAATTGTCGGAAATCAATTGAAAATTGTTGAAAATAAAACCTACGATTTATTACGTATTTCACATGCAGCCTTGGTTACATCGGGAACAGCAACATTAGAAACAGCTTTGTTAAAAGTTCCAGAAGTGGTTTGTTACAAGGGAAATGCAATTTCGTATGAGATCGGAAAACGTGTAGTGAAAAATATTCGTTTTATTTCATTGGTCAATTTAATTATGGATGAAGAAGTCGTAAAAGAATTAATACAATATGACTTAACGTACGAAAATATTAAACGAGAATTAAATCTGATATTAAATTCACCTAAACGAGATAAAATCCTTCAAGATTACGAAGAATTGTACCATAAACTTGGAGGAATTGGCGCTTCAGAAAGAACAGCAAATTTAATCGTAGAGGATTTAAAAAATAAATGAAGAGAAAAATAAAAGATTGACGCAACCTTTTATTGATTTTGTAATCTTGTAGTCTATAGATGTCATTCAGTCTATTGTTAAAAATGTTTCGGATTGACCTAACTTAAAAGTTTACAACCTTTTCTAACAAAACAATCCTCTTGATTCTCAAGAGGATTTTTAATTTTATAGTGTTAAAATTAAATTTAAAACGCAACCATTTTAAAAAATTGTAATCTTACATTTATAACAATTAAAAAACTCATACAATGAAATTAATGAAAAAATTAAGCATGTTTGCTTTGGTTAGCGCTTTAGGATTATCAACTTTTAGCTGTTTAGATGATGATGGAGATTTTACAAATTATGGTTTTTTACCTACAACTGATATCTACGTTCACAAAGACTCTATAATGCCAGTAGGAGAAAAAACTAATATTCATGTAACCTATCAAAAAGCAAATTCTTGTCAGAACTTTATTCAATTTAGTTCTTTAAGTGGAGATACAAAATTTAAACATCATATTGGAGTTTATGCAAGTCAAGCAAGCGGTTCTTCATGTGTACAAGAACTTACTTCAGAAACAAAAACGTTAAATTTTACTCCTAAAGAAGCTGGGCAATATACCTTAAAATTCTGGACAGGAAATAATATTGAATCAAACAAACCTATTTATGATTCAATCATTTTAGATATCAAAGAAAAATAAAGTCCAATCAGTTTGAATAAAGACTCTCTTGAATATTTAATCAAGCAATGTCAAGAACAAAATAGAAAAGCACAAGAAGAAATTTATCTTGAATTTTCACCTGTTTTGTTCTCGATATGTCTTCGCTATGCCGAAAGTTACGAAGATGCGCAAGATATTTTTCAAGAGGGATTTATTCATATCTTTAATAAGGTTAACCAATTCAAATTTGAAGGATCGTTTGAAGGATGGATGAAACGAATAATGGTAAATCTCAATTTAGAGAAATTAAAAAAGAAAAACACTTTACCATTTGAAGACTATGAAAAACTCATTATAACACAAGATGACGACGAAGATATTGAGGATAATTTTGATTATCAACAATTATTAGAAGTTGTTCATAATCTTCCACCTCAGTACAGGCAAGTTTTTAACCTCTATGTTTTTGAAGAATTTACACACCAAGAAATTGCAGAAATGTTAAATATTTCGGTAGGAACTTCAAAATCAAACTTATCAAGAGCGCGAAATTTATTAAAACAAAAACTCAACCTTTTAAAAACTGTCAACAAATGAACAAATTAGATCAACATATTAAAGATAAACTCTCTCAACCACAATTACCACCGACAGATGCGTGGAAAAATATTCAACAAAAATTGGATGAAAAAGAGAAGAAAAAACGTATTGTTCCGATTTTTTATTGGATAAGTTCCACTGCAGCATGTTTGGTTGCTGGAATTTCGGTGTATTATTATTTTAATCAAAATGATGCGACTACAAATCATCCGTTTCCAACGAATGAAATTGTAAAAACTAACATAAATTCTAATCAAAACTTTTCAAATAAAAATGAAAATGTAGAGGAGAAAAATTCTTTTAAAAATCCAGTAACTTCAACAACAAACAATCTTCCACAAGATGATAATATGACTAAACAACCAAATTCATATTTTGATGAATTAAATAAAAAGTCAACGTTGTTTTCTACTACAAATCAAAAAGAAGAAAATCAAACACAAAAATTTCCCCTAAATAATTCTTTCCAAAACGAGCTATCAGACCAAAAGAATAACTCTTTTAGTGAGAAAGGAAATAATTTTCAGCAAAATACTATCCTAAAAAATCAAGACGAAAAACCATTAGAATTGGTTCTTGAAGAAGAAAAGAAGAAAAAAGAAGAGGAAAAAATAGAAATCAAACCTAAAGCGCCTATTCTGGCCATTTCTTCTTATGTTAATCCAACCATAATATTAGATTCAAAGTCTATTTTAGCGAATGAATTTAACGATTATAACATCAAAAACAGCATTACAGTTGCGTATGGTGCAAAAGTTTCGGTTCGAATAAATAAAAATTTAAACATCCGTTCTGGTATTGCTAAATTGGAGTTACAACAGCATACAACAAATGTTAATTCTGGAATCAATACTGGGATTTCTGCACTTTCTGCAAACGCTCCAAAATCATCTAATAACATTAATTATCACACTAATATTAGAGTAGTTGCCAATAATACCTCTCAAAGTACGATGATGACTATGCTTTCTTCTGAAACAAATAATATGGAACAAAAAATTAATTACATTGAAGTTCCTGTAGAAGCAGAATACAAATTAGCAAGTTTCGATAAGTTTAACCTTCTTGCAACAGCGGGAGGAAGTTATTATATTCTTACAAAAAACTCCATTTCTTTGGCAGATACCAACACAAAATCTCGATACAAGTTGGGTGAAGCAAATAACTTGAACAATACAAGTTATAGCGCAAATGCTGGTGTTAAATTGGAGTATAATTTATCGAATAAATCGAGTATAAATCTTGAACCAAATTATAGGTATATGATTAATCCTTTGAAAAATGTAGATACCAAAAATCCTTCTTTATTCGGATTGAATTTAGGCTTTTCGATTAAATTTTAATCCATAAAGACGAGGTTAATCATCGCCTTTATTATTATTCAATTTTATTGAAATCGTATTATTTTCTTCTGTCATTTCTATTTTTGCTTCCTCAAAAGTAGGTTCCCTTAAAATAGGATCTAAATTCTTCGAAAAACCATAAGGTTCTTTACGAACCCCTAAAAAACTCTTATCAAGTTTCTTGTTGTTATTGGTATCTAAATACACTTTTACGGCATAAAAAGTAGGTTCGATATCTTTAAAAACCGTTTCATATTTATCAATGTCAGCAACAGGAATATATAATTTCTTGAATGCATTTTGACCTTTTGTATAATTTTCTACATTTCTATAAAACTCAATTGCCAGATTTCCCTTCGTTTTTTTAAGATTTGTAATTGTTAACTTCACATCAATCTGTGCCATAGCTACTTGAGTGAAAAATAACACAATTAGTATAATAATTTTCTTCATTTCTCTATTTTTTTTAATCAACTCATTTACAAATGATTAAAACCTACTATTTATAAATATTGTCTTAAATTATTGGGGTGAAAAAATATCTATTCTTTATCCTAACAATTTGTTTCTCAATTGGAATAATTATTTCTGAATTATTAATTCCTGCTACAAATTTACGAATTATATTTTTTCTACTGATTATTCTTCTTTTTATCTCCCTATTAAATAATCAGAATCGTCAAAATATCATTCCTTTTTTAATCATTTCGCCTATTTTAGGCTATTATATTCACCAGAATTATAATCAATATTCAAAAAATATCATTGAATCCGACTCAAAAGCTCATCTCTTAAAAGTCTACTACAATTCAAATTCAACTGAAAAATACACAAATTATATTGTTAAGGACATTGAAAATAACAAACAAATTTTACTTCATTTAAAATCTCAACAAACAAAATTATATCCAAATGATGAAGTGATTGTATATGGTCAAGAAACCGAAATTCAAGGTCCTCTAAATCCTTTTCAATTTGATTACAAACGTTTCTTAAATAGAAAAAGAACTTATTCACAATTAGTTGCAAACGAAATAATTTCTATTCACAAAGAAGGAAAAGGTTTTCGAAATTGGTCTGCAAAATCGAAAGTTATCATTAGAGAACAATTAACCAAACAAGGTTATTCGCTCGAAAGTAGAGCTATTATTTCTTCGATGCTTTTGGGCGATAGAACAGAACTTTCTCAAGAACTTAATCAAAGTTATGTTGCTACTGGAGTCGTTCATATTTTATCAATTTCTGGACTTCATGTGATGATGATTTTCATGATCCTACAATTCGTTTTGCAACCTTTATTAAGTTTAAAATATGGTTGTAAAGTTAGAATTATTATCAGTTTGATTTGTATTTGGCTCTTTGCATTTTATGTTGAATTACAACCGCCTGTTTTTCGTTCTGCATTGATGATTTCTATTTATTATATCAGCGAATTACT
The DNA here is from genome assembly GCF_025244765.1 of Empedobacter stercoris. Classification (NCBI taxonomy): domain Bacteria; kingdom Pseudomonadati; phylum Bacteroidota; class Flavobacteriia; order Flavobacteriales; family Weeksellaceae; genus Empedobacter; species Empedobacter stercoris. Next base: position 1,801,806 of record NZ_CP104209.1, read on the forward strand.
CAATCGTCCTAAAAATATTTACCACACCCTTTCGCTTTCTGCATTCATTATTTTGGTGTTTCAACCTAATCTTTTGTTTGATATTGGCTTTCAATTAAGCTTTTCGGCTGTCTTTTTTATTGTATGGCTTAATCCAATTTTCGAACATTTTTGGAAAGTGAAAAATAGTTTTCTGAAGAAAATAAAGATTATGATATCAACAAGTTTATCTGCTCAATTGGGTACATTACCTGTTTCTGTTTTCTATTTTAATCAGTTTTCTGGCTTGTTTTTATTTGGAAACTTAGTGTTGATTCCTGCTTCTTTTTTTATGATTTGTGGCGGAATAATTAGTATTGTTTTAATTATCATTAAGGTCGAAATTCCAGCTTATACGTGGGTTTTTAATCAATTTATTTCTATCATTAATCAATACATTTATTGGTTATCTGATTTTAATTTTATAGCAAAAGAAGTCTACATTAGTCTATTCACAGCAATGCTGATTGGCGTTATTTTATATTTTCTGAAACCATTGTTCCTCAAAAAATCGACAACTACTTTATTCATTTGCTTGACTTGTTTATTGGTGATTCAAATGGAACGATTGTACCACGTTTATCAATTGAATAAGTCGAATGAATTAATCGTTTTTAATCAATACAAGAATAGTATAATTGGAATACGAAATCAACGTTATTTAGTTGTTCTAAGCGAAAAACCTTTAGACGAAAAAACGCATAATTTTATGATTAAACCTTATAAAATTCATCAACGAATTAAACAAGTAGATTTCTATTCTTATCATTCATCTTTTCGACATCAATATTTTATCAAACATCCACATTCAATCGAAAATAAATCATTTAAACTCTTATTAAATGAAGAACATTCCAATATTTCTGATCTTCCTTTTTATGTGTTGATTCATCAGTCTAACCCATATTCATTCGAAAAAAATAGTCAATTAAAAAGGGTAATTGCTGATGCCAGCAACTACCCTTCTGTTGTTTCAGAATTAGAAAATAAATTCGATTCTGTTTTATGGAAAACCTCTACACAAGGTTATTTCTTAATTAAATTTTGATATCAGTTATGAAATCAGATGAACTACGATAACCTAAAACAATTTTATTGATATCTCCTTTGCCATTCATCAAAACAGTAGCAGGATAACTCAATTGTCCGTTTGTTAGCGCATAAGCCAAATAATTTGCTTTTGCAGGAGCAATATATGTATATTGAATTCCCATGAATTTCACCATATCTTTTGTTTCTGCATCAAATTTTACAGCAATATAATTGTTTTTTACATATTCTGAAACTTGAGCATTTGCAAAGGTTTCTTTGTCTAAACGCTTACAGAATCCACACCAAGTAGTATAGAAATTAATCAATACAGGTTTTTCTGGATGTGCTTTGATTTCCTTTGACGCTTCCTCTAAGGATAACCATTTAATTTCTTGTCCGAAAAGAAATGACGATAAAATTAACGTTGCGATGACTAAACTTGATTTCATAATTTCAATCTTTATTATTTAACTCCGTGCATCAATTTCTTCATTATTGGATTTAATGCAATAACGATTAAACCTGCTACAATTGGAACAATTGTAAAGATTAAGAAGAAAGTTGATAACGAGTATTCTTTTGTAATATTTTCGATTTGACCTCCTAAAATAGCTGCCAATTTGTTACCAATTGCAATTGCAAGGTACCACATTCCGAACATAAATGCAATCATACGTGCTGGTACTAATTTCGAAACATACGAAAGTCCAACTGGTGATAAACAGAGTTCACCTAATGTGTGGAACAAGTAAGCCAATACTAACCAAATAATCGAAACACGAACACCTTCTGAGATTCCGTAAGAACCGAAAGCTAAGAAACCGAATCCGATTGCCATAATGATTAATCCTAAACCATATTTTACTGAAGCTGAAGGGTTATATTTAGAATCCCAAATACGAGAAACTAAGGATGCTAAAGCAATAATGAAGAACGAGTTTAAAGTAGAAAACCAAGAAACGGTAATCTCTACTTGACTATCCTTAATTTCTGCAACTTTAGCAGGTACAATTTCAGACGGTTTATTTTGATTTTTATATTCAGCATCTAATTTTACTAAACTTTCTGGAGAAACTAATACAAATTTATCTCCTTCTTTGTGAATGTTAATCGCCGTTCCTTGTGTCAAAGCATCTTGAGAAGCTAAATTAATCACGTCATCTACAATGACATCTGTTGGTTTTGCAACATAAGAAGCCGTTACTGGTTCTAAGTTAAAAGTTGCCTGTCCTTTATCGTCTAAAACAGGTTTTCCTGCATCATCTACTTTTGCTGTTTTGATTGCTTGGTACGAAACATCGTAAGAGTGAGAAGACCAGTTGTAGTTTAACATCCAAATAGCAGCAGCCCAAATTCCTAAGAAAGTAAATGCTAAAACGACATTAGATGCGGCAGCTTTTTTGAATGTTTGTTTTGCTAACAAAAACAATACATACGTGATAAACAATAATGGAATAACTGTTAATAACGTATTGAAGATATTGAATGCCATTGCAGCTCCTCCAATTAAATTACGTTCTGTATTATCACGTGCAAAAATAACTAACGATGTAGCTCCTTGCTCGAAAGACATCCAGAAGAAAATAACGAAGAATGCGAAAATAATAACCGCAATCATACGGTCGCGAACAACTTTTGTGTAATTCGCTAAACGACGAATCACGACAAAGAAGAACATGAATAATGCAATTAAAATGACTACATTTTGTCCTGCTAATCCTCCTATTGAAAAGTCAAATAAATTAATTCCTCCAATTGCATTTAAGGGATCATTGAACGCATATCCTAAACCTAATAACGTCATTATAACGATTAAGATTTGATCTAAAATAGTAAAAGGATTTGGTTTTTCACCTGGCTCATATTTTGGTGTTTCATCGTCAGCAGTAATTTGATTTCCAGTTTTTGATGGAACTTCACCTATATGTCCAAATAATGGTTTAGCCAACCAGAATTGCAATGTTCCTAATAACATAAAGATTCCAGCTAATCCGAATCCCCAGTGCCATCCAACTTTTTCTGCTAAGAATCCACATAACATCATTCCGAAGAATGCACCAGCGTTAACTCCCATATAGAAGATTGTGTAAGCACCATCTTTTTTCTCTGGGAAATCTTTATACATTTCTGATAATATTGATGTCATGTTTGGCTTAAAGAATCCTGTTCCAATTACCAAACATCCTAATCCTAAGTATAAAAATAATGGAGTGTCAAAGGCCATAAAAGCGTGACCTAACGTCATAATTATCGCCCCTACAACTACTGCCCATCGATAACCTATGTATTTATCGGCAATAATACCTCCAAAAATAGGCGTAATGTATAGTAACATTGCGTAGGTTCCGTATAAAGCTGTTGCCTTTTCAATAGACCATTCCCAGCCTGGATTTAAACCAATAACTGCAGCTGTTAAAAACTGAATTAATAAAACGCGCATTCCGTAGAATGAAAAACGCTCCCACATCTCTGTAAAGAAAAGCACGAACAAACCCGAAGGATGCCCAAGTACTTTTGAATCAAAGAAATTTTCCGATTTTGAACTCATGTTTGTTTGTTAAAAGTATTTCTTAAAAGTTATTTTACGTCTTGCATTAATTTGCGAATTAATGGGGATAAAGCGATTACAATAATACCAGCTATTAATGAATATAAAGCTAATTGTTGATAACCATCTGTATAAGCCATTAATTTATCCATTAATGAAGCATTTTCGTTTGGAGAAGACATTCCCGCTCCTAAAATACCAGCCAAATATTGTCCATAAGCAGAAGCTAAGAACCAAAGCCCCATCATCATTCCTCCTAAATGCTTAGGTGATAACTTTGTTACCATCGATAAACCAATTGGAGAAAGACATAATTCTGCTATTGTTACAACGAAATACGCTAAAGCAAATATCTCTAATGAAGATAATCCGTTTTCATCTGCAAAGAATCTTAACGAATAGAAAATGTAATATGCACCTGCTAACATTAAGAACGCTAAACCAAATTTTACAACTGTATTTGGTTCAATTTTCTTTTTAGCCATCCATAACCAAACTAATCCTAATAAAGGTGCAAAAATGATTACGTATAAAGAGTTTGCACTGTTATTTACAATATTTGGATCTAATGGAACTGAGAATAAAGTAGAATGTAAATTTTTATTCGCAAACAAAGCTAAAGAACCTCCTGCTTGTTCGAAGATTGCAAAGAATAAAATAGAAAATGCAATCATAATAAAGGCTGCAATAAACTTACTTTTATCTTTAGAATCTGGAATTTTATATAATTGGATTAAAAAATAAATGATTGCTAATGGTCCAACAATAAACATAAACATATCTGTATATGCCGTATTATGAATCATAATAAAGATTAATGGAATACAAGCTATTGCACCTGCATAAACTGCAATTTCGCGAATTAATCGTTTTTTAGGATCCATTTTTATTAGAGGTGAATCACCAATTGGTCCTAATTCATTTCTAATAAATAGGAACAACACAACCCCAATAATCATCACAATACCTGCAGCTAAGAAAGCTAAGTTCCAGCTCACTTGTTTTCCTAAATAAACACAAACAATACCTCCTAAAAAGGCACCAATGTTAATTCCCGAATAAAATAATCCAAAACCAGCATCACGACGTGGATCGCCTGGTTTATAAAGTTCTCCAACCATCGAAGAAATATTTGGTTTGAAGAATCCTGTTCCGATAATACTCAGTGTAATCCCGTAGTAAAAGAAATGATGAGGGTCTGCAGCAATTAATAAGTTTCCTGCAACCATAACCAATCCTCCAAAAACTAAAGACTTTTTGAAACCTAAAATTTTATCAGCAAAAATACCTCCTACAAACGTAAACGCGTAAACAAAGGCTTGGATTGCGCCATATTTCAAATTCGATTCTGCATCTGTAAGTCCTAACATATCTACCATAAAAATGGCAAGAACTCCTCTCATTCCGTAAAAGCAAAAACGCTCCCACATTTCTACCATAAACAAATGCCAAAGCTGCTTTGGGTATTTTCCCTCAAAGTTTTGAATTTGATCCAACGTTAATTTTTGACTCATGATTTTTTAACTATGCACTAATATATCCTTTAGATTTTATTAGCAATCAACGAAAGTAAAAAAAACCTCTGACAAAGCAGAGGTTTTTTTTACTTATTCAATGATTTTTGTCAAATTATTAATTTATTCCGTGCATCATTCGTTTTAAAACAGGATTTAATGCAATTAATATAATCGCAGTAATCGCAGGGATAATTGCGAATATCATAAAGAAATAAGACATTGAATGTGTTTCTACAATCTGATCTATATACGATCCTAAGAAACCTCCAATAAAGTTTGCAATTGCAGATGCACAAAACCAAAAACCAAATAATAAGCCTAAGAATTTCTTTGGAGATAATTTTGATACATAAGACAATCCCACTGGAGATAAACATAACTCTCCTGATGTATGGAAGAAATAGGCAATAATTAACCAAATCATACTTACAGAAGCTGTTTTTGCTCCTTGAGGTATTTCGCTTGCTCCATAAGCTAAAGCTGCAAACCCTACTCCAACTAAGAATAATCCTAATGCAAACTTAATTGGTCCTGAAGGATTCCACATTTTTTCCCAAAACTTACTAAATGATGAAGCTAAAGCAATAATAAAAAAGGAATTCAAGATTTGAAACCAAGAAGCCGCAACCTCTGTTTCTACAGAATTAAATTCTCTGAAAATTTTCCATAAACCTAATCCCCAAATAATTACAAATGAAACTGCGGTAAAAATAATGGTTAGAGGGTATTGTTTATAAATCTTTTTTGCAAGCGCATATAAAACAAGTGTTACAATTGCTATCGGAACAACCGTCAAAATAGCATCAACCCATTTAAAAGTTGTTGCAGCATTTCCTTCTAAAACACGCTGTGTATAATCTTTCGCAAAAATAGACATTGACCCTCCCGCTTGTTCAAAAGCTAAGAAGAATACAATACTTGCTAACATTAAAACAGCAACAACTATTAATCGATCTCTTACCACAGCAGCAGATGTCTGTACTTCTGGCTCTTCTTCGTGATTTGCAATTTTTTTGTCATGAAAAGCTTTTACTTCTTTCGGAGATTCTCCAATTATACCAAAAATCTTTTCTCCAAAATAAAACTGTAACATTCCAAAGAACATAAAAACTCCAGCTAATCCAAAACCATAATGCCAGCCTACTTTTTCACCGATATATCCACACAATAACATCCCTAAGAATGCACCAGCGTTAATACCCATGTAGAAAATTGTATAACCTGCATCTTTTTTAGCACTTGTATCAGGGTATAAATTTCCAACCATTGAAGAAATATTTGGCTTGAACATCCCATTACCCAGAATCATTAATCCTAACCCCAAATAGAAAAACCAAGGAGCTATTCCTTCAAAAGCCATTGATAAATGACCTAATGTCATAATCAAAGCACCTATTAAAATTGCTTTTTTATAACCTGTAAATTTATCTGCAATGATTCCTCCTAATAAAGGTGTTAAATATACCAACCCTGTATAGGTTCCGTATAATTTCATAGCTTCGGCATTTGTCCATTCCCAACCTCCATCTGCAATTGTACTGATTAAGAATAATGTCAACAATGCACGCATTCCGTAATAACTGAATCGTTCCCACATTTCTGTAAAGAACAATACAAATAATCCAGCAGGATGACCATTTACCATTTTATCGTCCATCCCCAAACTATGAAGATGTTTAACTAAACTATTGTCTTGACTCATATTTCTTGTGTTAAATTTTTAGAAAGTTATAAATTCTTTTTAATAAAATTTGTCATCTTACGGTAAAGCTGTACACGTGTATTTCCACCATAAATTCCATGGTCCTTATCGGTATAGATTGCCATATCAAAATCTTTATTTGCTTGTACCAACGCTTCCGATAATTCGTATGTGTTTTGTGCATGTACATTATCATCTGCAGATCCAGAAATCAACAAGAAGTTACCTTTCAAATCATTTGCATAATTAATAGGTGAATTGTCATCATATCCAGATGCATTTTCTTGTGGTGTACGCATAAAACGCTCCGTATAAACCGTGTCATAATAACGCCAATTGGTAACAGGTGCTACTGCAATCGCCGCTTTGAACACATCATTTCCTTTAAACAAAACATTAGATGCCATAAATCCTCCGTAAGACCAACCCCAAATTCCGATTCGTGAATTATCAACATAAGGTAATTTCCCAATTTCTTTTGCTGCTGCAATCTGATCTTCTACCTCATATTTACCCAATTGTAAATACGTTTGTTTTTTGAATGCTTCTCCTTTATAACCTGTTCCACGTCCATCAACACAGAAAACAATATACCCTTCTTGTGCCAACATCATGTGCCAATAATCGTTTGAATTGAAGTACGAATTGTTGACATTCTGAGAACCTGGACCAGAATATTGATACATCAACACAGGATATTTTTTGTTTGCATCAAAGTCTTTTGGTTTTATCACATACGCGTTCAATTCGTTTCCTGCAGCAGTTTTCAAAACAAATAATTCTTTTGTCCCGATATTATCTGCATTCAATTTTTCTTTTACAGATGTATTGTCAACGATAACTCCTAAGTCTTTGCCTGATTTAGAATCTACTAAACTAATTGTTCTTGGCGTAGTGATAGAGGAAAAAGTATTAATGAAATACGTAAAATTCTTACTAAAAGCAGCCGAATTTGTCCCATTATTCTTCGTTAACATCGTTGTTTTCTTACCATCTAAACTAACCGAAGAAATTTGTCTTTCTGTCGAAATACGTTTCCCGTTATTAGAATTTGATTGATAATAAAGCGTTTTGTTTGCCGGATTATACCCATAATAATTCGTTACTTCCCACTCGCCTTTTGTAATTTGATTGATTAACTTTCCGTTATCGGCATAATGGTAAATATGATTATTTCCATCGCGCTCAGAAGTCCATAAGAACGAATTATCCGCTAAAAACTCTACAGTTAAGTTATCTGTCTCAATCCACGCTTTATTTGTTTCAGTAAATAATTTATTTACTTTTTTCGTGTTGATATCATAAAACGAAACATCTACATTATTTTGATGACGGTTAGACGTTACAACCGTTAATAAATTCGCTTTTGAAGAGAACTTAATTTTAGGAATGTAATAATTCTGAACTCCGTCTAAATTAACATTTGCAGTTGAGTTATTCTTCGTATCAAAAACATGTAACGAAACTTCCGAATTATCTTGCCCTGCCTTTGGATATTTGTAACGTAATTCTTGTGGATAAAGATTGTTGTGATAAATCGGAATATTAATTTCTTTGACTTTCGATTCGTCAAAACGAACATAAGCCAAAGACGTTCCATCAGCATTCCAATCAAAATTTCTTACGAAACCAAACTCTTCTTCATAAACCCAATCGTTGATCCCGTTGATAATATTATTCTTTTTACCATCAGTGGTAACTTGCGTTACTTTATTTGTTTTAAGATCCTGAATGTATAAATTATTTTCAAAAGCAAAAGCTACTTTAGATGCATCTGGCGAAAACAAAGGTTCTTGAATTTTCTTCCCATCAAAAACAACTACTTTCGATTTCGTTTGTGTATCATATACTTCAAATTTTGCTGTAAATGAATGGCGATAAATCCCTTTCGTTTCTGTTTGCAATAATACATAGCGCTCATCCGAACTAAATTCATATCCCTCAAACTTACCTGGCACAACTACAACGTCAGAAGATTGTCCCTTTTTCAATGTCGATTCGTACGAACGTTTTACCAATCCGTCTTTTGTCAGAATAGTATAATTTTCTCCATCATTCAATGAATTAACACCAAATAATGAGCTTTCGCGGTATTTACCTCCATAAATTCCTTCGAGCGTAATTTGCTGTGCATACGAATACGCACCCATCGCTAAGACCGCTAAACTTAAAATAAATTTCTTCATAGTTTTCTTAAAATGTGAGTTCAAACTATCAAATATAAACAATTCTATTTTTTCTAAAAGCACATTTTTTCGATAATCCATTATAATTATCGTTTCAAAAAAATATATAAAGCTACTTTACACTTTGGATAATGAACAACTCACAAGATTCTTTGCGGTGTTTTAAAGCTTTTTGTATTCCAAATCCACTTATTTTATCTCTAAAAAGTTATAATATAACAAATTAAACCACACAAATTACAATTCAATTCATTTCTGTCCATATTTGTCCACTTTTGTCAATCAATTTTCAAAACAATAAGTGCTTTAAGTAAAAATAAAACACCTCCTATCCCTCTGTTTATCAGAGCTAACGAAGATATATGTTTTGAGTTGATTTTGAGCTTGTTCGACCTTTGTTCGAGGATGCTTCGAGAACTCTTCGGAAAAATGGGCTTTTAGTCGAAGGATAGTTGAACAAGACTCGAACATAACACGAATAATTCTTATGATTTTGGGTAACGAAAAGATAAATTTCGAATATTTTATCTAAAAAACGACACTACAAAAAGAAGTTATTTATAGTAAAAAAAAATAGAATGTATAATATTTTTGTCCGATTTGGATATGCCGTTTCAACGGCAAAAAGCACCTTACAGAGTAGTTTTAGACATAAAATCATTTATTCAAAACGGCACTTATTAAAAGTCAATGTTTTGACTTAAAAACTTTTAGTGTATAATATCGATTATGATAAGTAGATTATTTTCATTGAAAAATTCATTTTTTCTAATCGATGTCTAACATACTTATATTATATTACAAGTCCTTAAGATTATTTTTAATATTTATTCTTCCAAAAAAAAGAAGAGATAAATATTGTAAAATAGATAAGTCTAAACAAATTTCATTCATTATAAGTGTATTATTTATACTTGTCATGTTTTCATAATGTTGTCCCATTATTTTAAAACTAGTCATATTATTTTTATCTACTAAATATATAACATTATAAGAACCTGTAATACTTACCTCCTGCATACGTATTTTACCTATAAATTTGTCCAAGTCTAAAGACTTGCCAAAAGGGTGAAATATATTATAATATTTCAACGTGTCTTTTTTTAAAATTATCCATTTTATATGTTTTAAAAAATTTACTAGAAAGTATAGAATAATAATAAGAAACAGTATAATTAATATATTGATTATACTGAAATTATTATAAATATATCTCAATCCTTTTAACACCATAAACACTCCTATTATAAAAAACAATAAAGAGAATATTCCCCAAAATATCGTGTCTTTTTTAAATTTACTTATTATCATTTTAATACAAATCAATTGTTAAATTCTGTCCTAATTCACTTTGGTTGATCATGTCTCCAAGTCCTAAGGTTCCATTACCTATAATATAATTAACCCCCATTGTACCATAATCAGCCACAAACCATACTCCTGCAACTATAGATCCTACCCCGTCCTTTATCAGAGTCTGAAGAACCTCCTAATAAAAGTCCCCATCTTGTGTAGAAACAGCCGTATAAAGAAAATCATTTCCTGAACCTCCTAACGATTTAATCCATTCTTGTTTTCCATTTTCATCTAATTTTGAAATAAAATAATCCAATCCTTCTTTTGATGAACTTTCAGTATGCTTAGAAAAATTAGCCCCTGAACTTCCTAAAAGAATAAAACCGTAATCTGGTGTTGAAATAGCATTATATAAATACTCTGCTTGTTCTCCTCCAATCGTTTTTTCCCACAAAACATCCTGCTGAGCAGAAAGTGTAAGCATAGAAAATAGGGAGAAAAAAGAAAGTAAAGTTTTTCTCATATTATTAAGTGTTAATCATTTAAATATATAAAAAATAATTAACACTATTACATATAAACAATATTTATCCAAATAAATCAATCTTACTAAAATTTTATAACACCTTTTATGTCAAGTAAAAGATGTTTTAACGTGTTTAAAAATATCAATCTTATTTCGTAGCTATTTGCCTTCAAAAAAAGGATTGAATCCACACAACAAGCCTCTATTTATTGCACTCCCTTAATTTGCTATTCTACTAAATCGTTAAAAATTAATGAAAAAACACAACAAGTAGAGTTTAACATTCAAAACGTTTGTATTTTTGTCTTATAAAATATATCCAATATGAAGCATCAAGCAGTAGAAGGTTTTTCGAAATTATCGAAAGAAGGAAAAATTGAATGGGTTGTAAATGAATATTTGAATGGCGATGAAAAAGCAATTCAAATCATGAAACAATATTGGAATGATGATGCAGATTTACAAAAACTGCACGACGAGTTTTCAGAAAATACAGTTTCTAATTTCTATATGCCGTTTGGTTTAGCACCAAACTTTTTAATCAACGACGAATTATATGCCATTCCTATGGCTGTTGAAGAGTCGTCTGTTGTTGCTGCAGCTTCTAAGGCTGCAAAGTTTTGGCAAACACGTGGTGGTTTCAAAACAACTATTTTATCGACAACAAAGTTGGGGCACGTGCATTTTATGTACGAAGGTGATAAAGAAAAGTTGAGAAATGCTTTCGAATCGACTATCAAACTACAATTAATCGAAACTACAAATGATATTACCAAAAATATGCGTGCACGCGGTGGTGGAATTTTGGATTTAGAATTAATTGATAAAACTGCTGATCTAGCAAACTACTATCAAATAAAAGCCTCTTTCGAAACAATGGATTCGATGGGTGCCAACTTCATCAATTCATGTTTAGAGCAATTTGCAAAAACATTACGCAACGAAATCGAAGCTGATACAACTTTTACAGCTGATGAAAAAGATTCTGTTCAAATCGTGATGTGCATTTTATCAAATTATACACCCGATTGTATTGTTCGTGCAGAAGTTTCTTGTCCAGTAGAACAATTAGCAGAAGGAAATGTAACGGCAGAAGAGTTTGTGGAAAAGTTTTCGCGTGCTGTACGAATTGCAGAAATTGAACCTTATCGTGCTACTACACACAACAAAGGAATTATGAACGGTATTGATGCGGTTGTAATTGCTACGGGTAACGATTTTCGAGCAGTAGAAGCTTGTGCACATACCTATGCTGCAAAAGATGGTCAATATTCTTCGTTAACGCATTGCGAAGTAATAGATGGTATTTTCCGTTTTTGGATAGATTTACCAACTGCACTTGGTACAATTGGTGGATTGACAGCTTTACATCCATTGGTAAAATTAGCGTTAGGAATTCTTGGAAAACCAAATGCAAAAGAGTTAATGGGATTTGTTGCTGTTGCTGGTTTAGCACAAAACTTTGGTGCATTACGTTCGTTGGTTACAACAGGAATTCAGAAAGGTCACATGAAAATGCACTTGATGAATATTTTAAACCAATTGGAAGCAACAGATGAAGAAAAGAACTATTTTGTGAATTATTTTAAAGATAAAACAGTTACGCATCACAATGTTATCGATGAATTTTGCAAATTACGTGGTGTAAAAAATGTAGAAGAGATCAAAAAAGAAAAATAATTTAATAAAATACAAATGCGAATTTGGTCTGTTCATCCGAAATACCTTGATGCAAAAGGAATAGTTGCGCTTTGGCGTGAAACACTTTTGGCAAAGAATGTTTTGGTAGGCAATACAAAAGGGTATAAAAATCATCCGCAATTAAGTCGTTTCAAATCGGTAGAAAAACCTATTGAAGCGATTAATCAATATTTGGCAGAAGTTTGGGACGAAGCGACACAACGAGGTTATAATTTTGACCGAAATAAAATTGATTTTGATTTCAAAAAGATTAAAATTGAGGTTACAACAGGTCAAATGCAATATGAATTCAACCATTTATTAAAGAAGTTAGAACAAAGAGATCCTAAACAATTCAAACAATTTGAAAACCTCAAAATGGTTGATTGCGCGGAGATTTTCGAAGTAAAAGAAGGAGAAATAGAAAAATGGGAGATCATTTCTTAGAAGAATATTTTGCTAAAGCAAAAGAAAAACAACGCGAACACAAAAAATTTTTGGAGAAGTTGAAGAAGAAACCACCTAAAAACTTGGATCAAAAAATGGAAGAAATTCACGAAGATGTTTTCAATCGTATTGATTGTCTTTCTTGCGCGAATTGTTGCAAAACAACTGGTCCACTTTTTACACAAAAAGATATTGAGCGTTTAGCGCATGTTTTTCGAATCAAACCAAGTCAATTTATTGATAAATATTTGCGAATTGATGAAGACAACGACTATGTTTTGCAGCAAGTTCCTTGTCCGTTTTTGGATAGTGAAAATTATTGTTTGGTTTATGAAGATCGCCCGAAAGCTTGTCGTGAATATCCGCATACAGATCGTAAGAAATTTTACCAGATTAATCATCTTACCATAAAAAACACGCTAATTTGTCCTGCGACTTACGAAGTTGTAGAACAAATGCAGAAAGAAATAAAAGTATAAATGGAAACACCTCTAAAAATAATCGCATTTATTATGTTGATATTTCCGACAATTTATCAAGGAATTGCTGGATTTAGAACCAAAGATGCTACTGTTGTAAAAAAAATTGCTTGGCGCGCCGTTTTGATGCAAATCATGGGAACGCTTTTGGCTTATTTTATCTTCATAAAAATTGGTCAAGACAAACAAGTTGCCATTTATGTTGGCTTTATGTTTTTTACGTCGCTTGCAATTTTAGTCCTAATACAAAACATTTTGATTTACTTAAAAAATAATAGTAATAATTAAAACGTCGCTCATAGAGCGACGTTTTTTAATTTAAAATTGAGTTTCTACTCTACTTATTTCTTATAAAAAATTTACCTATTTGTTCATCATTCCACTCATCAAAACCTTTTTCATTTTTATCTAAATAATTAAATAAAAATAAGGTATCATTCCTTTTAATAAAACATTGATTAGAGTTTTCAATTTTATAAATCTGATCGCCAATTTTAGAAAATCCATATAGTTGTTTAGATGGATTAATTATTTTGTTTATTGAATCATTCATTTTAGGTTTATTCCAAACTTCATTTTCAGAAAGTTTAATACTATATTTTTTATCAGATAAATACAATGTATGATTTCTATGAGAGTTCTTATAAACTATGTAAAACTCGCTTTGATTTCTCAATATATTTTCAATTCTATTTATCTGTAAAGGATTTATATAAAATGTCTGAATAATATAAAAGAAAATAATTAGCAAAATAACTAATATCGAAAATACATAATATTTCTTCATACTATAATTCAAGCCAATAAATTAACGTATTGTTCTGCTTTTTCGGTTAGTTTAGTTTTTACTTGATCATAATTTGAATCAAAAAAACTTCGTAATCTGAACTTTGATTTTTTGGTTTGAATAGTTAGAATTTGATTGCGATTCAAGCGAAAAATATCTTCTTCTTCGTACAAATAATAAATTGCTCGATATGGAATTTCATCTTTTTTGAAAATTGTTCTGATTTCGAACGTTTCTTCTTTTAACGTAAATAAGGTCAAATTAAACGTTAAATCGTATAAAATAGACATCGATGCAAGTAAAGAAATCATGAAAACGCCAATGCGTAAAAAAGGTTCGTCTATCCAAAAATTTCCTCCAAACCAAAAAGCTTTGACAAACGTAAAGTTAACCATCATTAATAATAGAAAAATGATGACGAGAAGAAGTGTTTGCCAACTAAGTTTAGATTTTACCATCTCTGATTGGATTTGTACTAATTTACAATTTTTTTGAACAGATTTAGAAAATTTTTCTACAAATAAAAAACCTCATATAAATCTGAGGTTCATTATATTTTAAAAATGTTATGTTATAAAATTTCAATACTAAAACTATGATTGAGATATTTCTTATATTCCAAGATTTATGCCAAACTGAATCATTTTACGATTATCAAATGTGTTATCTTTAAAATAATTGTTCAAATCTTTTCTTACAAAAACATCAATCAATCCTAAACCAATTGTTATTTCAGCTCCGTAGATAAAATTATTCACATTATAATTTCCACGTTCTTTGTTGCGAACACCATCTCCTTTGTAAATATTATTCGATGATAACAACGTTCCTCCATACATATACGCTGCGATATAGTGTTTTCCTTGCGGACGATATGCAAAATCTTCGGTAATATTTTTGACTTTCGAAAAGTTGTATTTAAATCCAACCGGAACCATAAAATAAGCCGAACGCAATTTCGATTTATCTAACGATTTATCACTTTTTACCAAGCCAACATTTCCATTTTCATCACGATTAAAGCGCATATCATCGTCGATGCGATACGTTCTCCACGAAAATAACCCTCCTGCCAAAAAGTTAACAGGACTTGTTAACGATAATTGTCTTTCGTACATTAAACCTGCTGTTAAATTGCTCGAAAACTTCTCATGTTTGTTCAATTCTTCGTCTTTTTTTCCTGTAAACGCCATGTATCCAAAAGAAGCATAACCGTTAATTTGATTCGCAATTCGGTAACGTTTCGTCACATCTTGTTTCGTTTTTGGCGTAATTGGATCTTCGCCGTTCATAATCGAAAATGCAACTTGTTGTTTGATGATATCATCTAAATTGAAATTTACCTCCTGAATACGATCATTTATCGTTCCCGAATACACGCTCGCAATAGCTTCTTTCTTAGCTGTAGCCTCAGAAGCATTCAGTTTTCCTTCTGTTAATTCTTTGTCAACTGCCGCAATTTTCTTTTCCATTGCAGATTTTTCTTCCTGAACAATTTGACGAATCACTAACGTAAATTCGCTGATGCGATCTTTTACAATTGGACTGATTTTTTCGTCGTTTTTATCATTCAAATCAAATGTAAATTTTTGAGCATATAGTGATGTAGCTGATAAGCATAATAATCCTGCTACGATAAGTTTTTTTATCATAATCTTGCTAATTTAGGGATATTAATGTTTTATTTGAAGCCGATAGAAACCACGCGCGATTGGTTTGACTCCTTTAGATTTTCTTTATTTTCGATCGAATACAACAACATATTTGGATCTACAAAATTCTTCTTCTTTTTGTTCACTTTTACAGAATCTAATGTTGTGTTAGCTGCAATATTTTTCTTTGGTTGAGCTTCTGATTTTAAATCTTCTTTCTTCTCTACAATAGCTTCTTTCTTCGTTGGAAAAGCCATTTCAACTTGTTGAGATTCTTCGTTTATTGCCACTTGAACTTTACCATGTTGAATTGGTTTCTTCTCTTCTTGTGTCTGAATTTCAACTTCTTTTTTAGAGGAATCAATCTTTTCATTATTCGCTAAAATCGATTCTGAAGAATGAACTGTATTAGAATCTGATTGAATTTCTTGCGGATTATTTTGTTCCTGATGATTTACAAATTCTTTTGGTCGATCATCTTTCGATTGATTCGAGAATAAATAAATTGATGTAGAAACCGTAAATAACGCCACAACCGCAGCAGACAACCACCATTTAAAATTTGATTTTTGTGGTGATGGAGCGACATCCATACGAGCTTGAATTCTGTCCCACGCATCATGAGAAGGATTCAATTCACGATTTTCTAAATCGTCTTTTATATAGTTTGATATTTTATCGTTGTTTTTCATTTGTCATTTTCTTTTTACTTAGAACAATTTCTTTCAGTTTTGCCTTTGCTCGAAACAATTGCGTTTTGCTGGTCGACACCGAAATATTCAGCATTTCTGAAATTTCTTGATGCGAATAATCTTCGAGAATATGAAGATTAAACACCAATCGATAAGGTTCTGAAAGTTGATCTAACACCTCTTGCACATTAAAATTTAACCACGTTTCTTCTACTTCTTCATCTGCTTCATCATAATTAGAAACTCTTACATCATCAACATAAATCAATGTTTTATTTGCACGTAAAAAAGTTAAACATTCGTTGACCATGATTCGACGCATCCAACCTTCGAAACTTCCTTTATTTTGAAATTTCTCGATATGATTAAAGACTTTACAAAAACCATTAATCATACAATCTTCTGCATAATGCATGTCTTCGATATAGCTTCTACAAACGCTCAGCATCTTTTTGGAGCTTTGTTCGTAGAGTTCTTTTTGCGCCAAAGCATCGTTCTTTTTTAGTCGATCGACTAAAATTTCTTCTTTACTTTTTCGATTTAGTACAAATAATTTCACGTGTGTTAATTGCTTTCTTACTTAATAGACTCAAGGTTTGTAAAAAGGTTACAGAAAATTAAACATTTTTTTTGAAATGATTTGATATAGAACGAAAAAAGCTCGCAATTAGCGAGCTTTTTAATCATATTTATCTAAAATAAATTTATTTCTGAAACGAATCTTTATTCAATTCGTATAATATTTTAAGACCTTTTATTGTGTGTAAACGATCATCAATATCAATTTTATCTGTCAACGATTTGTAAACGCCACCAACTCCTCCTGTCGAAATCACATAACATTGTTCTCCTTCTTCGGCATTGATACGATCAATCATTCCTTCAACCATACTCAAAAAACCATAAACCATTCCTGATTGCATGCAAGATTCTGTATCAGATCCTAAAACAGTTTTAGGCGCTTTCAGTTCTACTGTTGGTAATTGAGCCGTTTCTCCTACCAATGAATTTAAGGCAGTTATAATTCCAGGAGCAATCACTACTCCACCGACATTTGCCGATTCGTCAATCCCTAAAAAAGTTAACGCTGTACCAAAATCAATCACGATTTTCTTGCCTTTGTAGTCTTGATAATGTGCTGCCACTGCATTCGCATACAAATCTGTTCCCATTTGGTTTGACTTATGCTTGATTGCTGATGGCGTATTACGATCCACAACCATTGGTTTGAACTTGTGAATTTTTTGTAAAGCAATCTTAACACTTGCTGTAAGTGGTGGCACAACCGAACCAATCACAATATCTGTAATATCATATTTCTCAATTCCGAAAGGTTCGTACATGTTCGAGAATTTTGCAAAAAATTCGTATTCGGTACGATAAGGTTTTGAATTGATTGTCCATGTAATAATCTCCGTTTCACTTTTGAAAACCGCGAAACGAAGATTAGTATTTCCAATATTTACTGCTAATAACATTATTTTGTAAATACGTTATTTTTATCATTTACATCTGCCAAACGTTTTGTTGGATCGATGGTAACTTGTTTAACTTCTTTTGAAACTTTAACGTCATATGTTGGTTTTGTCCAGAACCAATCTTCTAAAATCGTTCTTTTAGCACCTTGATATTCCACTAAATTTTCTGCTGGTTTTTCTCCACGCATTTCACGTAAAGGAATGTAAAATAATTCTTTCGAACCATCTGTATATTCAACCAATAAATCTATCGGCATTGCAAAATCTGATTTATTTGCAATTGTGATTGTATTTCCGTTTACAGCTTCTACAGCGTAATCAATTTTGCGTGTTGTATTGATAAATAAGTTGAAGTACCATTTTAAATTAATTCCAGAAACTTCTTCTGCAACACGTTTGAAATCGTTAGCGGTTGGATGTTTAAATTTCCATTGGTTATAGAATTCTAAAAATGTTTTGTCTAAATTATCTTGCCCAATAATATATCCTAACTGAATTGCTAAAACTTGACCTTTATAATATGCTTCTAATGAATACGCATAGTTTGTGTTGTAGTAATCTGCTAATAAACTTGCAGGTTCTTCTTTCCCTGATAATGCTAAATTGATGTAACCTTTTGATGCATCTAAATTAGGATTTGATGGTAAAGTTGCTTGCTTTCCGAATACTTGTAAAGAAGCTAAATTTTCGATGTAAGATGTGAAACCTTCATCAAACCATTCGTCAACCGTTTCGTTGATTCCAAATAAATGTTGGTACCAAGAATGCGCTGCCTCGTGGTAAATAACTCCTACCAAAGAAGCTAAATTTCTTTCTCCTGTAATCAACGTTGCAGTTCCGTATTCCATACCACCATCACCACCTTGTACTACTGTATATGTTGGCCAAGGATATGCTCCGAATTTTTCTCCAGCATAATCAAAAAAACCAGTTGTGTAAGGCATTGCCTCTTTCCAAACTTTTGTAGTTTTTTCGCCTGGTTTGTACACGAAATATACTTTTACACCTCCTTTAGATGTAGCCTCATCTACAACAAATTTTTTGTCTGCAGCCCAAGCAAAATCGTGAATATTTGTTGCTTTAAAATTCCAAGAAGCACGTCCGTTTTTCTCTACAATTTTTGCATTTTTATCATAACCTTTTACTTCTTTCGGGTTTTGTAACACTCCAGATGAACCAATTACATAGTCTTTTCCAATATTGATTGTTACATCAAAATCACCAAAAGGCGCAATAAATTCGCGTCCAACATATTCGTCTAAATGCCATCCGAAATCATCAAATTGAGCCATTTTAGGGTACCATTGAGTCATCGAATACGCTACACCTTCTTTCGAATTACGTCCAGAGCGACGAATTTGCTCAGGAACTTGTGCTTCCCAAACCATATCAAATGTTGTTGATTCTCCAGCTTTAATTGGCGTTGCTAATGTTACTTCTAAGATTGTTCCATCAACTTTATACGAAGTAGCTTTACCATTTTGAGTTAACGAAATAATTTTTTGGTAACCCATATTGTCTTTCCCTAAAGTTGCGATACGCGATTCTAATTTAGGATTTTCTTTTGTTCCGATATTATTTACCATTCGCTTGTCTGGATCTGCAATATTTGCTAAACGATAATCCATCATCGATTTAGGTTGGAAGGCATTAAAATATAAATGAAAGTACACCTTGTTCAAGCTTTGACCTGAGTTGTTTGTGTATTTCAATTTCATTTTCCCATCGTATTGATACAAATCGTCTTTGATATCAATCGTCATTTTATAATCTACCTTTTGTTGCCAATATCCTTTGCGCTGAGCGAAAACAAATTGCACCAAACATAAGCAGATTAATAATGTAAATTTTCTCATTCTAACAGTATTATTAAACTTCAACTTCAAAAATACAAAAAAGCTTGAAACAAGTCGGTTTTGTTTCAAGCTTTTGCTTACTTTAAACAATCAAACTCTACTCTTATCAAGTCTAATAATTCTTTTAGAGATATTAATTCATTGTTTTAAACAAAAAAGCTCGTTTCAAATAACTTGAAACGAGCTTTTTAAAATAATAAATAATAAAAAACTATATAATAATCATTTCACAATTACCACATTGGTGTTTGTAAAAATGACGATAATATTCCTGGAAAAATTCCCATTACAATCAAGATAACCATTCCGATTACTAAAAGGAAATTTGTTAAGCCATCTTGTGTTTTTAATTTATTTTTCCCTTTTTTGAAATACATATAGTTGATGATTTTGAAGTAATAATACATACTCAAAACTGCCATAACTAATGCTATTACAATCAAAAATAAATTTTTCTCATTTGTTCCACCAATACTCAACGCCATGAATTTCGCAAAGAAACCTCCTGTTAACGGAATACCTGCTAATGAAATCAATGAAATTGTCATTGCTGCAGCCAAAACTGGATTTGCTTTTCCTAAACCAATGAAACTTTCAAAATTTGGATTTTTGAATTGATCAATTGTATAGAAAATAATAAAATTCGCAATTGTATAAGCAATTGTATAGAACATCAATGCTTCTTTTGAAGCTGAGTTGATATTAAATAAAACAAATAGCATGAAACCTGCTTGCGCGATTGATGAATAAGCCATCAAACGTTTGACAGATTTTTGAGAAACTGCTCCAAAATTCCCGATAAACAACGTCAAAATAATGATTGACGCTAATAATAAACGGTAATACTCGGCATATTCTACATGTATTGGGAAAGATTTTAAGACTAAAATAAATCCTAAAAATGATCCTCCTTTGATAATTGTCGACATAAATGATGTGAACACTGTTGGTGTTCCATCGTAAACATCTGGTGTCCATGCATGGAAAGGTGCGGCAGAAACTTTGAAACAAAATGCGAAGATGATTAAACACCATCCAGCGTAATAAATAGTTTCGAAATCTTTGTTATAGTTCACCAATTGGTCAACCATAAAAGTTCCTGTTGCGCCATACAAAAATGTAACCCCCAGCATCAAAATCCCTGTTGAGAAAGCTCCCATCAAGAAGTATTTTACAGATGCTTCTGTACTTTTTATACTTTCCTTATTGACACCTGCAAGAATGTACATCGGAATTGACATTAATTCGATTCCTAAGAACATAATGACCAAGTTGTGGAATTGTGCTAAAACGGCGATTCCTGTAAAAGAGAAGAAAATCAAGGCATAATATTCTGCTACATGCTTTCCTACTTTCTCAAACGAATCTTTGTTCAACAATAAGTAAAAAATTGCCAGTCCAGCCAATGCGATAAAGAAGGAAACGCCATAAAGCGATTGTCCAATCATATTATCGAATTTTCCTGCGAACATTGAGCAACCTTTCAAATCGAAAATTCCTCCTACAATCATTCCGAAAAACAGAACAACCGAAAGAATATTTAAGGCACGATTATTCTTGATGTAGAATCCACTAAACATCAAAATAATACCTGAAAGTGCTGATAAAATAATCGTATTCATATCTATTTATTCAAAAATGATTAATGTGCTAATAAATTAAAAATTGGTGTTGGATAAACGCCTAAAATGATTATCAAGATTGCGATTACAGAAATAACTGCAATTGGTCCAAAATCTCTTTTTTGAGCATCTCTGTGTTTGATGTTTTTTACTTCTCCAAACAATAATGCACTTGATAATCTCAACGTGTAAACGGCAGATAAAATAACACCTAAACATGCAACCACGCATAAAACTGGATTATGTGTAAATAATGCTGAAAGCATCATAAATTCTCCGATAAATGCACTTGTTAATGGTAAAGCAATATTTGCTAAACCAAAAATCATAAACAAGATTGACAATGAAGGATCAACTTTTGCTAAACCACCTATCGATTTAATGTCTGTCAACTCATATTTTCTTTCCATTACATCTACACATAACCATAATCCAAGAACAACTAAACCATGCGAAAACATTTGGAAATAAGCACCTGTTACACCATTTGCTAATTCTGAAAATAACGATACAAAAATTAAAGCCAAATGCGCAATCGAACTATACGCAATAATTTTCTTTACATTTTTTGTGCTCAAAGCGATTAACGAAGCGTAAACTAATCCGAAAATTGCGACGTACATAATGTATTCGAATAATTCAGAAATCGTTGGAAACATTCCTAAATACCAAGTTACCACAGCAAATAATCCCATTTTTGCCATCAAAGCAGAAAGAACAACTGTTAATGGAGTTGGCGATGTTTTGTAAATCGTTGGTTGCCATGTATGAAATGGAAAGATTGGAATTTTAATTACAAAAGCGATTAAGAATAACAATGCTAACGCGGTGTTTGTTGAATATTGTGGTCCTGTTACTTGTACGATATCCGTTAATAAAAACGAAGTTGGTTGTAAGAAAAATCCGATGTAAATAATTCCAGCTAACATAAACATCGATCCTAAAATCGTGTATAAGAAAAATGTCATATTTGCGCGAATTTTGTCTTTTCCAATTCCGAATAATCCAATTAAGAAATAGACTGGAATCAAAACAACTTCCCAGAAGAAATAGAATAAAATTAAATCTTCTGCTAAGAAAACTCCATTTAAACCAGCTAAAGTGATTAGCAATAATCCGTAGAATGTATTGCTATATTTTTGTTTTGTTGTTGCCAAATAAACAAAAAGAGCGAAGTAAGTAAGGTTCGTTAATAAAATCATTAAACCTCCTAAACCTTGAGCATTTAACGCAAAATAAGTTTTAACGCTGTTGAAATTGAACCATTGTGTTTGGTATGTTAACTCGTTTGTTCCTCCTTGACAACTGATAAACAAGTATAACGCTAACAATGCTCCGCCAACGAATGCTCCTAACCATCTTTGTGGTTTTTGTCCTTGCATTAATAGCATAAAAACTCCTACTATTAATGGTAATATGATAAATAAAGATAAAAGCATTACTAACCTATTTTGAAATTAAATATCCCATAAAAAAGATAGCTATACCTGCAACGATTCCGAAAACCATCAACAAAATATAGAATCCTACATTTCCGTTTTGTAGCTGACGTACATTTTTTGATGCGCGACCAGAAACAGTTCCAACTCCTAAAACAAAAGCTGCAATACCTGCTTTTTCTACATATTTTTTCAAGACATCGCCTAACTCAAACAATGGCTTTACAATTGCATTGTCGTATAATTCGTCGATGTACCATTTATCTTCAAAGAATTTTGCAATTCCTGTCGCTTCTCCATCTACATAATTGGTGTATTTCTTAATTGCAAAATAAATTGCTCCAAGTACACAAATTAATAAAGCGCCCATCATCATCCATTCTGTTGCATGAGAAACAGGATGTACTTCTCCGATAGAAACAACTCCACCTAAGAAAGTTTGCAACTTATGTCCATCTTGCATAAATAAAGCTGGAATTCCAATATAACCTGCAATAACAGAAAGAACTGCTAAAATGATTAATGGAATTGTCATTGCTGCTGGGCTTTCGTGCGGATGAGCATCTTTGCTTCGTAAATCGCCTAAGAAAGTCATGGCATATAAACGGAACATATAGAATGTTGTCATTACTGAAACAATAAAACCAATTCCGTAAACAACTGGGTTAGATACAAACATTCCTAATAACATTTCATCTTTCGAGAAGAAACCTGATAAACCAGGAATACCTGCGATTGCCAAACATCCGATCAAGAAAGTGATATGAGTAATTTTCATGTATTTTTTCAACCCTCCCATTTTACGCATATCCTGTTCGTGGTGCATTCCGTGAATCACAGAACCTGCTCCTAAGAATAATAAAGCCTTAAAGAAAGCGTGTGTCATCACATGGAAAACCGCTGCGATATATGCTCCAGAACCAATTGCTGCAAACATTAATCCTAACTGAGAAACTGTAGAATAAGCCAATACTTTTTTGATATCATTTTGACGCATTGCAATAGTTGCTGTAACAAATGCGGTTGCAATTCCTATGTACTGAATAATTTCTAAAGTCAATGGCGCTGCAGTAAACAATTCATTACAACGTGTGATCATAAAAATACCAGCCGTAACCATTGTTGCAGCGTGAATAAGTGCTGAAACTGGCGTTGGTCCTGCCATTGCGTCTGGTAACCAAGTAAACAGTGGTAATTGAGCCGATTTTCCTGTTGCTGCTAAGAATAACAATAACGTAATTCCTGTCAATACAAAACCTGTAAATGCTCCTGGCTGAATTGTTAATTGGCTAAATACTTTTACATATTCTAACGTTCCAAATTCTTTGAAAATCCAAAACATTGCCAATAAGAATCCAACATCTCCGATACGGTTCATGATGAAAGCTTTCTTCGCTGCTTTGATGTATTCTGGATTTGTAAACCAAAAACCAATTAATAAGAATGAACATAATCCTACTCCTTCCCAACCAATAAACATCATTACAAAGTTGTTTCCCATTACAAGAATCAACATGAAGAAGATGAATAAATTTAGGTAAGAAAAGAATTTTGCAAATCCTTTGTCTTCGCTCATATAAGCTGAACTATACACATGAATTAAAAATCCAACTCCTGTAATAATTAACAAAAACAAACTCGTTAATGCATCTATTTGAAATGCAAACGGAACTTGTAAAGTTGGAATATTGATAATATCAAATGCCTTAAAAATTAATGGTTGCGCATCTGTTCCTGAAGGAACGGCGATGAACACCATGATTGATAAAATGAAACTTGCCAAAACTGCGCCACTTCCAATGAAAGTCACTAAGCTGTTAGAAAGTACATTTCGTCCTAAACCGTTAATCAAAAATCCGATGAATGGAATCAAAGGAATTAACCATATATACTGCTCCATTCTTAACCTTTTAAACGATTTAACACATTAATATCTACCGAGTATACTTTGCGGAACAATAAGATCATCACCGATAATCCTACAGCAACCTCAGCTGCAGCTACAACCATAATAAAGAATACTAAAAGTTGTGCATCTGTTCCTTTTTCTAATGCTGGATTTGCGTGATAGTGCATTTTTGAGAACGCGACTAACAACAAATTCACAGAATTTAACATCAATTCTATACACATAAAAATGACAATCGCGTTGCGACGTAGCATTACACCTGTCATTCCTATTCCAAATAGGATTAATGATAAAGTAATATAATAACTGATTGGTAACATCTTTTACTTTTTATATTTAATCCAATAATTCTTCGTCTTTCTTTGATAACATCACTGCTCCAATCATTGCTGAAATAAACAAAATACTGCTCAACTCAAACGGTAAAACATATTCTGAATACAACAATGAACCTAAGTTGTGAATCAATCCTAAATCTCCTGTTCCTAATTCGACAGCTGTTTTTCCTGCTTCTTGATTTTGAGCAAAAATTCCAATTGTCAAAGCAACAAATAACAAGGAGATTAAACTCGCAGCTACTATTTTTGCTGGTCGACCAAAAGATTTTTTCTCACTATTCAAGTTCATTAACATGACCACGAATAAGAACAATACCATAATTGCTCCGGCATAGACAATTACATTTACAACTGCTAAAAACTGAGCGTTTAACAATACATAATGTCCACTGATGCAGAAGAATGTTACGATTAGATATAAAATGGAATGAACAGGATTTTTACTGAACACCATTAGTAGCGCACTTAACACCGTTAAGCTTGACAATACGTAGAATAAAATAATAGGTAATTCCATTAGTTTGTAGCTTTTTTCGGGATTAATAAATCTTCTTTAGAATAGATGAAGTTTTGACGTTTGAAACTTGCTGGTGGGACAGTTTGCGATAAATAAACGGCATCTTTTGGACAAGCTTCTTCACAAAATCCACAGAAAATACAACGTAACATGTTGATTTCATATTTCGCTGCGTATTTTTCTTCGCGGTAAAGATGCTCTTCCCCAGGAAGTCTTTCTGCTGCTTCCATTGTAATCGCTTCTGCTGGACAAGCTAAGGCACAAAGCCCACAAGCCGTACAATTTTCACGATCTTCTTCGTCTCTATTCAAAACGTGTAATCCTCTAAATACAGGACTAAACGGTCTTTGTTTTTCTGGATAACTAATTGTTGCTTTCTTCGAAAAGAAGTGCTTCAATGTAATCATCAACCCTTTTGCGATAGAAATCAAATAGATACTTTCCCAAAAAGTAAGGGGTTTACGTTCTACTTGTTTTACTCTATTTGTAATTGGTTTCATACTTTTAATGATTTTGATGATTCTACTTGTTTAATAATAAAATCACTAAGCCTGTAATTAACATATTGATTAATGCTAAAGGCAATAATTTTTTCCAACCTAAATCCATTAATTGGTCATATCTGAAACGAGGAATTGTCCAACGCACCCACATATAGAAGAAGATGAAGAAACAAGCTTTACCGAATAATGAAAGAAAATTAAGAATTGCCGTTCCATTCACTCCGATAGAGTTTACTAATGTTGCATCGTCTACAAATGGGATATCGTATCCACCAAAATAGATGGTAGAAATTACCACAGAACTGATAAACATGTTGATGTATTCTGCAAATAAGAAGAATCCCATCTTCATCGAAGAATATTCTGAGTGATAACCTCCAATTAATTCATTTTCTGCTTCTGGTAAATCGAACGGAGTACGGTTAGTTTCTGCAAACGAACACACCAAGAAAATGATAAATCCTAATGGTTGTAATAAGATAAACCATGCATGTTCTTGTTGATAATGTACAATATCACTCAATTTTAGAGAACCTGTCATCATCAAAATTGTGATTAACACAATTCCCATTGGTAATTCGTACGAAATAATCTGCGAAGCTGCACGCAAACCTCCCATTAAAGAGTATTTGTTGTTCGATGCCCAAGCACCAATCATAA
The DNA here is from genome assembly GCF_025244765.1 of Empedobacter stercoris. Classification (NCBI taxonomy): domain Bacteria; kingdom Pseudomonadati; phylum Bacteroidota; class Flavobacteriia; order Flavobacteriales; family Weeksellaceae; genus Empedobacter; species Empedobacter stercoris. Next base: position 1,828,690 of record NZ_CP104209.1, read on the forward strand.
TTCCATAAACACCTAAACTTAACACACCTAAAATGTATAAAAACCCGATGTTAACATCTGCAATTTGAGGAACAACTACACGATCTCCAATCTCGAAAGCTGTCGACCATGGAATAACTGCACCTGTCATACAAGCTACAATCATTGCCAAAGATGGACCTAAGATGAATAAAAATTTATTCGAATCTTTTGGTGTAATTTCCTCTTTTGAGAATAATTTTAAACCATCGGCAAGTGGTTGTAATAAACCAAAAATACCTGCACGGTTTGGTCCGATACGATCTTGTAAGAATGCTGCAACTTTACGCTCAGCCCAAGTAGAGTACATGGCAACAACTAATGCAAAACCAATCATTACGCCTACTAAAGCTAACTTTTCTAATGCATCAGCAATAAATTCTTCTGTCATTTTTGTTAATTTTATTTACGAATGATTAATCTTTAAAATCTTTACTTGTTGCTGGTCCATCAATTTTAGATAAATCACGATTTGGTTCATTTACTTCTGAAACCGAGTGAATATCTAATAAAATCTTTGGATCGCGTTTGATTACTTTCGGAAGTGTTTCTTTTGGCTCCACTTTATTCTCAAAGTAATGACCTTGACGAACAACAGAATCTTTAGAAATTTCTGATGGTTTTTCTAACGTCCAATCGTTGATATCTTTTTTATCGAAACGACATGTGTTACAAATCCAATCTTTTACTTCGTTAAATTCATCTTTGCGAGCTGTTACACGGAAAACTTCGTTTCCACGGAACCACACTTGTGCTTTACCAGAACAAGTCGGACAATCGCGATGTGCATCAACTGGTTTCAAGAACCAAACACGATTTTTGAAACGGAACGTTTTATCTGTTAGAGCTCCAACTGGACAAACATCAATAATATTTCCGATGAATTCGTTATCTAAACTTTTGTTGATATGAGTTGAAATTTCTGCGTGATCTCCACGATTCATTACACCATGCTCACGACAACCTGTGATTTGATCCGCAGTTTTTACACAACGATAACATAAAATGCATCGGTTCATGTTCAACTGAATATTTGGACCTAAATCTTCTTTTGGGAATGTACGACGATCAAATTCGTAACGTGTTGCTTCTGCTCCGTGCTCGTAACTTAAATCTTGTAATTTACATTCTCCTGCTTGATCACATACTGGACAATCTAAAGGATGGTTGATTAATAATAATTCAACAATACCTTTACGTGCCTCAACAGTACGTTCAGACGTTTTATTGCCTACAACCATTCCGTCCATTACCGTTGTACGACAAGATGGAACCAATTTTGGCATTGGACGAGGATCTGCTTCACTCCCTTTTGATACTTCTACCAAACATGTTCTACAGTTTCCTCCTGTGTTTTCTAATTTACCGTAGTAACACATCGCTGGAGGTGCTACTTCTTTACCTATCATACGAGCGGCTTGAAGGATCGTTGTTCCCGCAGGTACTTCAATCGTTTCGTTATCGATGGTAACTTTAAATAATGGTGTTTCTTCTGCCATCTTCGTATTAATTTGCGGTTTCTTTTATTTCGATTGGATCAGCATAATGTGCTAAACCAAAATTACGCGTCAAACATTCTTCTGGATTGTTAATATGCCACTCGAATTCATCACGGAAGTGACGAATTGCCGCTGCAACAGGCCAAGCCGCTGCATCTCCTAATGGACAAATTGTATTTCCTTCGATTTTACGTTGCACATCCCATAACAATTCGATGTCTGACATTTTACCTTTTCCTTCATCGATTCGTTTCAAGATTTTTTCCATCCAACCTGTTCCTTCACGACAAGGCGAACATTGTCCACATGATTCGTGGCGATAGAAACGAGCTAATGTATATGTATGATACACCACGTCTTGATCTTCGTCTAACACGATAAATCCTCCAGATCCCATCATTGTTCCTGTTTGGAAACCTCCTTCTGCTAAACTTTCGTAATTCATATAACGAGGTTTACCTTCGGCAGTTCTTAACAATAAGTTTGCAGGAACAATTGGCACAGAACTTCCTCCAGGAATACATGCTTTAAGGCGTTTTCCGTTTGGAATTCCGCCACAATATTCGTCTGAATAGATAAATTCTTCAACCGTAATCGTCATATCAATTTCATAAACACCTGGTTTATTAATATTACCACAAGCAGAAATTAATTTTGTTCCTGTAGAACGACCAACTCCGATTTTAGAATAGGCTTCTCCTCCAATTTCAATAATTGGAACTACAGCAGCAATTGTTTCTACATTGTTTACAACCGTTGGTCTTCCCCATAATCCTTTTACAGCTGGGAAAGGTGGTTTAAGACGTGGATTTCCACGTTTACCTTCTAACGATTCTAATAATGCCGTTTCCTCACCACAGATGTAAGCTCCACCACCACGCTGAACATAAATTTCTAAATCGAAACCAGTTCCTTGGATGTTTTTACCTAACCAACCTGCAGCTTTTGCTTCGTCGATTGCTTCTTCTAAAATTTCTGCAACCCACGCGTATTCTCCACGGATATAAATAAATGAAGTGTTAGATCCTAAGCAGAATGATGAAATCAAAACGCCTTCGATTAACAAATGAGGAATATATTCCATCAAGAAACGGTCTTTGAACGTTCCTGGTTCTGATTCGTCTGCATTTACCACCAAGTGTCTTGGAACACCTTCTGGTTTTGCCAAAAAGCTCCATTTCATTCCAGTTGGAAAACCTGCTCCACCACGCCCTCTTAAACCAGAAGTTTTTACTTCTTCTAAGATTTCGTCGGTTGTCATTTTAAATGCTTTTTCAGCATTTGCATACCCACCATTTTCGCGGTAAACTTGGTAATGACGAATTCCTGGAACATCAATATTTTTTAACAGTAATTTTTGTCCCATTATGCTAATTTTTTCAATTCCTCTAATAATTCGTCCACTTTCTCGATCGTCAAATGCTCACGATAAGTTTTTCCTAACTGCATCATTGGTGCATAACCACACGCTCCTAAACATTCGACTGGTTTTAAGGTAAATAAACCATCAGTCGAAGTTCCTCCAGCTTCAATATTTAACTTTGATTTGATGTGCTCGATAATTTTGTCTGAACCATTTAACATACAAGGTCCTGTTTGACAAACTTCTAACACATATTTCCCAACGGGATTTAGGTTGAACATCGAATAAAAAGAAGCTACTTCGTAAACTTCTACTGGTAAAATTTCTAATACTTCTGCCACATAATCTAAATGAGGTGTGTCTAACCAACCACCAAACTCAGCTTGTGCTACATGAAGTAAAGGGATCAAAGCACTTTGTTTTTTATCCGCTGGATAACGTGCGATGATTTTATCTACTTTTTGTTGTGTCTCTTCTGAAAATTGAATTGCCATTTTTAATAATTTTTATTAAGCATCTAATTCTCCAGCAATCAAATTCAGACTACTCATTGTAACAATGGCATCTGAAATCATTGATCCTTGGATCAATTCTGGATAAGCTTGATAATAAATGAAACAAGGTCTACGGAAATGTAAACGGTATGGCGAACGTCCACCATCAGAGATAAAATAATATCCTAACTCACCATTTGCGGCTTCTATAGAATTATAAATTTCTCCTTTTGGCATATCTACCTCTCCCATAATAATTTTGAAATGATAGATCAACGCTTCCATTTTTGTGTACACATCCTTCTTAAGTGGTAAATAGAAGTCTGGAGCATCTGCATGATACTGTGTTGCTTCTTCTCCTTCTAACGCATCAATTTTTGCAATTGCTTGCTTGATAATGCTTAAACTTTGCCACATTTCTTGACCACGCACTAAGAATCTATCGTAACAATCTCCTGTTGTACCAACTGGAATATCGAATTCGAATTCTTCGTAACGAGAATATGGTTTGGCAACACGAAGATCATAGTCTACACCTGCCGCACGTAAGTTTGGTCCTGTGAAACCATAATTTAATGCACGCTCAGCAGAAATTCCTCCAACTCCTTGTGTACGATCCATAAAAATGCGGTTACGTACGAATAGGTTCTCAAATTCTGTTAAGACATCTGGAAATTCTTTTACGAAACGATGGATTTTTTCCCAAGCAGTTTCAGAAAAATCACGTTCAAAACCTCCAATACGACCAATATTTGTTGTTAAACGAGAACCACAAATTTCTTCGTAAATCTCATAAATTAACTCACGGTATTTCATCATATAAAGGAATCCTGTAAATGCTCCTGTATCAACTCCCATAATCGAATTACATACGATATGATCTGCAATACGAGCCAATTCCATGATGATGACACGTAAATAAGAAACGCGTTTTGGAACTTCAATTCCAACAAATTTCTCAACTGTCATGTGCCAACCCAAGTTATTCAACGGTGCCGAACAATAGTTCAAACGGTCTGTTAAAGGTGTAATTTGGTACAATGGTCTACGTTCAGCAATCTTCTCAAAAGCACGGTGAATATACCCAACTGTAGAAACCGCCGATTTGATGATTTCACCATCAATCTCTAAAATATTTTGAAATACCCCATGTGTTGCAGGATGCGTAGGTCCTAAGTTTAAGGTTATTGTGCTTTTTTCTAAAGAACCGTCTGGAAGATCAAGATGTTTATTTGTTTTAGTTTTCTCTTTTCCCATGGTTAATTTGCTTTTACATTAAAACCTCCATAATTGAAATCTCCTCCACGACCAAACATCTCATCGTCTTTATCTTTACGCGTCTGATCCTCTAATGGGAATTCTTTGCGTAAAGGGAAATAATCCATTTCTGGAACGTTCATTACACGAATTAAATTTGGATGCCCAACGAAATCAATTCCGAAAAAGTCATACGCTTCACGTTCTAACCAGTTTGCTGTTTCGAATAATTTAGTTGCTGTAAAAATCGAAGGTTTTTCGATTGGTAAAGCAAATTTTAAACGAACCTCAACATTCTCGTACATATTATAGACTAAATAAGTTACAACTAATTCCTCTCCAACATTATTTGGGTAATGAATCGCCGTTAAATCTTTCAAGAATTTAAATGCTAATTGCTCTTCGTCGTATAAATATTGAAGAATTTTCAGATTGAAATCTTTGTTTGCATGAATTGTCAAAACACCAAAGTGTTCTTCGTATCCAACGATGTTTTCTTGAAACTTTTGAACCAAACGGTCTTTTATAAATGAATTATCCATTATTTCGACTTATTTAATTCCATAACTTGTTAAAAGTTGCTGATATTCATCGCTACTTCTACGACGAACGCTTTCTGACTCTACCAATTCTTGAATACGCATTACGCCATCAATAATTGCTTCTGGACGAGGAGGACAACCCGGCACATAAACATCTACAGGAATTACTTCATCAATCCCTTGTAAAACCGAATATGTATCGAAAATACCACCTGAGCTTGCACAAGCTCCAACTGCAATAACCCAACGAGGTTCTGCCATTTGAATGTAAACTTGCTTCAGAACTGGAGCCATTTTCTTAGAAATTGTACCCATTACCATCAACAAATCGCACTGACGTGGCGTAAAAGCCAAACGTTCAGATCCAAAACGTGCCAAATCGTAAGTCGAACCCATTGTCGCCATAAACTCGATTCCGCAACAACTTGTCGCAAATGGTAAAGGCCAAATTGAGTTTTTACGGGCTAATCCAACTACTTTTGATAATTGCATCGCCATAAAACCCTCACCTTCAAAACCACCTGGAGACTCAACGATCTTCACGTTGGTATTGTGTGTTACTGGTCTTTTATTATGAATCATTATACTATTATTTTAGATTTTAAAACGCTCTATTTTTCCCAGTTTAGAGCTCCTTTTTTGCGTACATATAAGTACATCACGAAGAATAATCCAACGAATGTTGCAACTGCTGCAAATCCTTCCCAACCTAATTCTTTAAAATTCGCTGCATAAGGGTAAAAGAAAATTACCTCTACATCGAACAACACGAATAAAATTGCAACTAAGAAATACTTAATGGCAAATGGCTGTCTTGCATTTCCTACTTTTTCTATCCCCGACTCGAAATTCTCTAACTTTTCATCTGTCTTTCTCGAAGGTCCAAGCAAATGTGTTGCAATGATAGTTCCTGCTACGAATGCAAAAGCAACGACAAAAAGAATGAGGATAGGAATATAACTTGATGCTGTGTCCATAACTACTTTACTGTTTTTCCAACTAATATTTTATCGATAAAAATAATAATAAATTACCATATTATTTATGATTATTCGTTTACAACGAGTTGCAGTTCTTAATATGATAAATATAATACAATTTATCTATATCGGTATTTGAGTTTATTCCACTAAAAAAGGAGAACTAACAACTTGGTTAATTCTCCTTGCGTATTTTATTAGATTACTAATTAAAACTAAAAAATGTTAATGAATTAATAAATTTTGTAGACTTTGTAAGGCTTCATGCACGTTTTGTATGTGTTCAAATCGCAGTAATAATGTTGGATATTCTTCTCCTTTTTTAGGTGATTTTTCCTTAAAACTGATATTTTTAGGGTTATTTTGAACGTTATTTAAAATTATTCTAAATTCATCTGATTGATAAAACTCGCTTTGTGGTTTATTAATAAAATAAGCCAAAAGCACGCCTTTTTTCATGACCAATCGTTCGAAACCTAATTTTTTACTAATCCATTTCAATTGAATAGATTCTAATAAATTTTCAGCTTCAACAGGTAATTGACCAAAGCGATCAATCAAATTGTTTTTAAACGCTTCTAACTCATTTTCAGTCTCAATATCAGCTAATTCCTTGTACAACAATAAACGTTCTTCAGAACTTTCTATATATTCATCTGGGAACATAATTTGCAAATCCGAATCAATCTGCACATCCGAAACATAGGATTTTACTTCTCCCGTTTTTTGATCTTCGAACAAATCTTTGAAATCCGTTTCTTTTAATTCTTCAATGGCTTCATTTAAGATTTTTTGATACGTTTCGAAACCAATATCCATCATAAATCCAGTTTGTTCTGCACCTAATAGATTTCCTGCACCACGTATCTCTAAATCTTTCATCGCGATATTAAATCCAGAACCTAAATCTGAAAACTGTTCAATTGCTTGCAAACGTTTACGAGCCTCATCGGTTAAAACAGACAACGGAGGTGCAACCAAATAGCAAAATGCTTTGCGGTTACTACGCCCTACACGACCACGCATTTGATGCAAATCGGCTAAACCGAAGTTTTGCGCATCATTGATTAAAATTGTATTGGCATTCGGAACATCCAATCCCGATTCGATAATCGTTGTGGAAACAAAAACATCGTAACGTCCATCAATAAAATCGAGTAAAACAGCTTCTAATTCTTTCCCTTCCATTTGCCCATGTCCAGTAGCAACACGCGCATCAGGAACTAAACGTTGTACCATTCCAGCAATATCTTTTAACGATTGCACACGATTGTGAATGATATAAACCTGTCCACCTCGTTGCATTTCGTACATAATTGCATCACGAAAAACCTCTTCGTTAAATCCTACCAATTGCGTATCGACTGGTTGACGGTTTGGTGGTGGCGTTTTAATCACTGATAAATCACGCGCAGCCATCAACGAAAACTGAAGCGTACGAGGGATTGGTGTAGCCGTTAACGTCAATGTATCAATATTTTCGCGAAGTGTTTTTAATTTATCTTTTACTCCAACACCAAATTTATGTTCTTCATCAACAACCAATAAACCTAAATCTTTGTATTCGATTTTTGGATTAACCAATTGATGCGTACCAATCACAATATCCACTTGACCAGACTTTAAGCCATCTAAAACGGTCTTTTTCTTCGCTCCTGTAACAAATCGATTAAGATAAGCGACCTTAACAGGTAAATCTCTCAAACGTTCTGAAAACGTCTTAAAATGCTGAAAAGCTAAAATTGTTGTTGGTACTAAAACTGCAACTTGCTTTCCATCTACAGCAGCTTTCATTGCTGCTCGAATCGCTACTTCCGTTTTCCCGAAACCAACATCACCACAAACCAAACGATCCATCGGACGCTCCGATTCCATATCAGCTTTTACATCTTGCGTTGCTTTATATTGATCGGGTGTATCTTCATAAATAAAAGAAGCTTCCAATTCATTTTGCAAATACGTGTCGGGTGAATACGAAAATCCTTTTCTTGCACGCCGTTTAGCGTATAATTTGATTAAATCAAAAGCAATTTCTTTGACCTTTGCTTTTGTTTTATTCTTCAAATTTTTCCAAGCAGGCGAACCTAATTTTGAAATTTTTGGTTCTTGTCCATCTTTCCCTCGAAACTTGGCAATTTTATGCAACGAATGAATGTTGACATACAAAATATCATTGTTTTGATAGATCAATTTGATCGATTCTTGCATAACACCATTGTTATTTAAACGTACTAGTCCAGCAAATTTTCCAATTCCATAATCGATATGCGTCACGAAATCACCCACTTGCAACGAATTAATTTCTTTAAGCGTGATGGCTTCTTTTTTCGAAAATGAATTACGAAGATTGAATTTATGATAACGTCCAAAAATTTGGTGATCCGTATAACACGTTAATTTGATTTCTTCATCGATGAAACCTTGATAAATAGATCCTAAAACTGGAATATACGACACTTCTTTTCCGATATCATCAAAAATTTCTTCGAAACGTTTGATTTGATTCTCGTTCGAACAAATCAGTGCATTTTTAAAACCTTCCGCTTTATGTTCATTCAAATCATCTATCAATAATTCGAATTGTTTATTAAAACTTGGTTGTGGCTTAAAAGGTGATTCAATTTCTTCAATTGTTTCGAAATAAGATTTCATCGAACATTCGATCACTCCAAATGTTGAAATTTGTTGAAGAAAACCATTTTCATTCAAAAATAATTGATTCGGTTCAGCTTGTTTAATCTCACCTTTCAGTTCTGAGAAAGCAGCTTCGGCTTGTTCAAAATTCCGATTGATTTGTTTTGCTAAAACTGAAATGTTTTTAGCGATAATCAAACTATCTTTTGGTATATATTCTAAAAAACTTTCGCGTTTTTCATTGATTGATTTACTTTCAAGATTCGGAATAATCGTAATTTCTTTTGTTGTCGCAATTGACAATTGATTTTCAATATCAAATGTTCTGATTGTTTCAACTTCATCTCCAAACAGCGAAATACGATATGGATGTTCGTTGGAAAACGAAAAAACATCTATAATCCCTCCACGAATCGAAAATTCACCTGGTTCGGAGACAAAATCTACTCGGTGAAAATTATAAGACGCTAATATTTCTGTCAAAAAATCAATCCCTAAATCATTTCCAACTTTTACTTTTAAGGTATTTGTTGTCAATGCTTTTTTCGTCACCACTTTTTCGGACAAGGCTTCTGCGTAGGTCACAATAATTTTTGGTCGCTTTGAATGCGAAAGCACATTTAATACTTCTGTGCGTATGACCACATTCGCGTTGTTCACTTCCTCTACCTCGTAAGGACGTTTATAAGAAGAAGGAAAAAATAGAATTTGTTCTTTATCAAACAAAGTTTCTAAATCATTCAACACATAAGCTGCTTCTTCTTTGTCATCAAAAATTAGAATGGTTGGACGAGCAACACGATCATATAAATGCCCCGTTAGGATGCTTAATCCAGAACCTAAGAATCCTTTGATGTTAACTTTATGATGTGGATTATTTTTAAAATTGACAATAAGCTTCTGTACGAAATCTGAAGAATCGTATAAGCTAAAAACGTTGTGAATAGTTTTCTGTTCCAAATTCTTGCAAAGATAATCAATTGATAAAAACAAAAAAGAGGATAGAAAACTATCCTCTTAAAAATATAATTTTTAAACTATCTATTTCTTGACAGCAACAGAATCTTTTTTTACTGTTATAGAATCAGCATTGGGAGCAATTGGTTTCACATCACTTGCATAGCCAACAACAATTCCGTCCAATTTATCTACTCTTTTTACTTTAAACGTTTCTGTTCCTTCTGCTCCTTTAAAAGATACTTTATAAACTGCTTCGTAAACCGTTTTATCACCGTCTTGTAGCGGAGTCATTTTCTCAAAATTATAGATGTCTACAGGTCCATATTGTTTCACAACTGCATTCAAATCATCAACATTCACACCTTCAACTTTAGCAAACAACGAATCTGGTTTATCGGCTCTGTATTTATAAACGTCTAAAATTGCCTCTTTCACTTTATAATCTGGTAAATCTGATTTTTTATTACATGCTGTTAAAGCCAAAATCCCGCCAACCATAAATAATGCACTTGCTTTCATAATTCAATATTTTTTTGTGTTAAATGATTGTATCTAATGTAATAACAAATAAATTTAAAAACAAGTATTTTTATTAAAATCAATAAGATAAAGGAATAAAAAAATCGACTCTACAAGAAAATCGATTATTTATTGAATTATTTCTATTTAACGTTACACTTCAAAATTCACATAAAATCCTTCGTGCCCACGTACATTAAAAACTGTATTGTCTTCAAAAATTAAGTATTGACCTTTAATTCCTTTCAAAACCCCTTCTATTTCATGCGTTTTTTTCAAATTTAATGATTTCACTTTTTCAGGATAGGATAAAACAGGATAATCTAATTTCATCACTTCTGGTTCTTCGACTAAAAACTGTCTAAACTCTGGATTAACCTCCTCTTTAATGGTTTGATAGTGTTGATACAAATCAATTTCAGGTACCTCATTTTTCAGCATACGTTGCCAATTTGTTTTGTCAGCAATTACATTTTTTAGGGAAACCTCTATCATTCCAGCTTCATAACGATTATCTGTCCGCGCTATAATAATTGCTTCTGATGCACCTTGGTCTATCCAACGTGTTGGAACTTGCGTTAAACGTGTCACGCCAACTTTAACACCAGATGAATTCGCTAAATAAACAATATGCGGTTGCAATTCGAACTTTGTTTCAAATTCTAAATCACGTTGTCCAATTCCTAAATGTGCGGTAGAAAGTTCTGGATTGATGATACTTGGATTGGCTTCTGGGACTGTAAAAAAACAATTTTTACAATATCCCATCTGGTAAATTTCTTTATCCTCGTGGCAACTCAAACATTCGTAATGATCAAAGCTAATCTTGATTTTTTTTCCTAACAATTGATTCATCACGATAAAATCATTCTTGAAATTCCAATAGTAATTTATAGGAGTTCCATTTTCAGTTGTCATTTTACGAATTTGTCCTTCAAACTGCATATTGCTAAAAAAGTTTAATTAATTTTGTGTAAATCTACAAAACTTTTAACGGATGGGAATAGTCAATAAGATTATGGAAATTATGATGCGTAGCAGAATGAATGTTATCGAAGAAAGCATCAAAAATCCAATTGGTACGCAAGAACGTGTGTTGTTTGAAAACATCAAAAAAGCCAAATCGACTATTTACGGAAAGGAATTTCATTTTGATGAAATTAAATCTATTCAGAAATTTCAAGAACAAGTTCCTGCTGTACACTATGAAGATTTTCAGCCTTATATCGAATTAGCAAGAAAAGGTGAAAAAGACGTTGCTTGGCATGGTAAAATAAAATGGTTTGCTAAATCTTCGGGAACGACAAATGCCAAAAGTAAGTTTATCCCGATTAGTAATGAATCGTTAGAAGATTGTCATTATGCAGCTGGAAAAACAATGTTTGCGTTGTATTTAAATGCTTATCCCGAAACGGATATTTTTATGCATAAAAATCTTCGAATTGGAGGAAGTAGTGAACTTTATCAACAATACGACACACGTTTTGGTGATTTATCAGCTATTTTGATTGATAATTTACCTTTTTATGCCGAAATGAAAAACATCCCGAATCGTGAGATTTCGTTGATGTCAGATTGGAATGTAAAAATGGATGCCATTATTAATGCAACAAGAAATGAAGATGTCGGCTCTTTAACAGGAGTTCCATCGTGGATGTTAGTTGTATTAAACAAATTATTAGCTGAAATGGGAAAGAACTATTTGGACGAATTATGGCCAAACTTGGAGGTATTTTTCCATGGAGGAATCAACTTTACACCTTATGCTGAAAATTACAATTTAATCACTCAAAAAGATTTAAATTATTTCGAGTTATACAATGCTTCGGAAGGATTCTTTGGAATTCAAGATCAATTGCATAAAAAAGATTTATTGTTATTATTGGACAATGGTATTTTTTATGAATTTATCCCGATGGAAGAATTTGGTTCAGAAAATCAACATTATTTAACTATCGAAGAAGTTGAAGTGGGAAAAAATTATGCAATAGTCATTACCACTAATGGCGGATTATGGCGCTATATCATTGGTGATACGGTTCGCTTTACTTCAACAAATCCACACCGAATCGTTGTTTCTGGACGCACAAAACATTATATCAATGCATTTGGAGAAGAATTAATGATCGAAAATGCAGAAGAAGCGTTGAAAAGAGCTTGCCAGCAAACGAATTCTATTATTTCTGAATACAGTGCTGGTCCAGTTTTTATGGAAGGTAAAGAAAAAGGTGCACACGAATGGATGATTGAATTTGATAAAGAACCTGAAAATTTTGAGCTATTTATTGATTGTTTAGACAAAGGATTGCAAGAAGTTAATTCCGATTACGAAGCAAAACGTTACAATAATATGACGCTTAATCGTCCTATTGTTCATTGTGCGAGAAAAGGATTATTTATAGAATGGATGTCTTCTCGTGGAAAATTAGGTGGTCAAAATAAAGTACCGAGATTATCCAATACAAGAGAATTTATAGAACCATTAATCGCTTTAAATAGAAAATAAAAACAAAAGAGAATCAACTTAGATTCTCTTTTGTTTTCCGTAAATTTTATAGGATAATTAACTCAAAACCAGTAAATTTATTTCTAAAAAATACGTTTCCCTTGAATAATTACATGAAAAACGATACGGAATATGGTAAATTTTGGACAATCTTACACAAGGAATTCAAATTATCGAAAACTTTATGTGTAGAGATTTTCGATTATACCAAATTAATGCAAAACACAATTCAGCTTAATTTTGAGAATATCTTAATATCTTCGCAACAATGGAAAAGATTATTTTAGGGATTGATCCTGGTACAATGGTAATGGGTTTTGGTTTGATTGAAGTCAAAAACAACAAGATGAAATTAATTACATTAGATGAATTATTGTTGCATAAACTTCCGAATCAACAAACGAAATTAAAAATGATTTTCGAAAAAACCTTGGCCATTATCGATCAATATCATCCAGATGAACTGGCCATTGAAGCGCAATTTTTTGGTGTAAATGTTCAATCTATGCTAAAACTTGGGCGTGCACAAGGTGTTTGTATTGCGGCGTGTTTGCATCGCGATATGCCAGTTGTTGAGTATGCTCCAAAAAAAGTTAAAATGGCAATTACTGGGAATGGAAATGCATCTAAAGAACAAGTAGCAGGGATGTTGCAACATTTGCTTGGCCTGAAGGAAATTCCAAAGCGTTTGGATGCCACAGATGGACTTGCTGTTGCAGTTTGTCATTATCTAAATTCAGGAAAAACATCAGGAACATCAAGTTCATATTCAGGTTGGGGTGCTTTTGTGAAAAATAATCCGAATCGAACAAAATAGATATATTTGTACTATAATTAGCAACCTAATTTATAAAAACATAAAAAAAATCAAATGAAAAAATATTTAATCGCTGCATCAGTTTGTGCCACTGTTTTCTCTTCCTTATTGTTTTCGTGCAAAGATTCTTCAGGAAAAAATAACACAGCTATCACTGAGATTGTATCGAAAATAGAACAAAACAAATATAAAATTGGAGATAAAATCGATATTCCTTTGACAAGTTTAGAAGGAATTACGAAAGTTGTGGTTTCTGTCGATGGACAAGAAGTGCCTGCTGATTTTACAATTGATGGAAAAACAATTGGATTAGGAAATCATACTGTTAATTTGAGATTCTACAACGGTGAAGAAGAAACAAATTCACGCGATTTTACATTTGTGGTTTATGCAAATGAACCTGCTGCAAAATGGTCGTATGAAATAGTTGGTAGCTATCCACACAACAACGATTATTTTACACAAGGGTTTTATTTCAAGAATGGAAATATTTTCGAAGGAACAGGACTTCGTGATGGAAAAACACGCCTGATTGAATATAAGTTAGGAGCAACGGAACCGACAAAATTGTACCAAATAAAAGATGATGTTTTTGGAGAAGGTATTACAGAATTAGATGGTTTTATTTATCAATTAACATGGCAAGATCGTGCAATTTACAAATATGATTTGGACTTTAATCAAGTCAAGAAATTAGATATGCCGGCACAAATAATTGAAGGTTGGGGAATTACAACTATCGGAAAAGAATTGGCTGTAACTGAGGGCTCTCAACGTATTCATTTCTTTGACGATAACTTTAATTACCTTAGAACCATACAAGCTTTTGATAGCCAACAACCATATAGTTATTTGAATGAAATTGAATACCACGATGGTTTCATTTACGCCAACGTGTACTTAAAATCTGGACACGCAGATAATAGTAATATCGTGGTAATTGATCCGCAAACAGGTGCTGTAAAAGCTGAATTTAATTTTGCAGAACTGAAAGGTAAACAAGGTAATCCGCAAGCACAAGAATTGAACGGTATTGCGTTCAAAGACAACGGAAACATGCTCGTAACTGGTAAACTTTGGGATAAAATTTTTGAAGTAAAAGTGAAGAAATAAAATAATTTCCAAAAGAAAAGGCAAGCTTTATATAGCTTGCCTTTTTGGTTTGATTATTTTGGTGTAAATAAAAAGCTCGACCTGCAAAATCGAGCTTTTCTTATCAAAAATCATCTAAAAAATTATAAGTAAAAATTTTTAGTTATGAGAGATCTATAACCAAAATTGATCTTTCCAATCTGCATTAGTTAAAAGTGAATTAAACTGTTCATTGATTACTTTTAACTTTTTTTGTGTTGCATTTTTCTCGAATTCTGGAAACATTTGCTTTTCCTCGAATCGAATATGCAAATCCAATTCTTCTTCGATATAAATCAAACTTTTCATCGGATTTTTAGTGTCTATTTTAAACAAACGTCTCAAACGTCTGTGTTCCTTAAGTGCTCTTTTTACCAAATAATGATCCTCATCCAGCATGGTAAAAAGAAATTGTTCTTCGATTTCAAATTTACGAAACAACACTTCTTTTCCGTACCAGCTAACATAATCTACAATACGCTGCATCTCGATTCCCTTGTCAATTCCCGCTCTAATGTTCCAACAAAAAAACAGGGTTTTATGATGTCTTGCACAAGCCTCATTCAAATTTAAACCTAAAGAATAAGTTAAATGCGATGGGTTAGTTTGAGGAATTTCTATGGCTAGTTTCATTTCTTAATATTTTAATTCGGATACTCGGATAGTTTTATCTTATTTATTGGTAATTTTTTTTTTTAATGTTTAAGGAAAGCTAATCCTTTCTCAAGGTCATCAATTAAATTGAACATCGAAGTTCTTTCTAACATCGCTCTCAAATCATTTCGAATAGCAAAAACTCTACTATGCAAAGCGCAAGGCTTTTCTGAATCACATTCTACCAAACCAAGAATACAACTATGATACAATCCGTCTCCATCAATCGCTTTGATGATATGAACCAATTTGATATCTTCTAAATGTGTTGCATCCATTTGGAAACCTCCCATTTTTCCTTTCACAGAAGAAATTACATTAGCTTTTACTAATTGTTGTAAAATCTTTGCTGTATACGCTTCAGGTGAATTAATAGAATTCGAAATTTGTTTCAAATTAACTCTTTGTCCTTTTACTGATTCTTGTGCGATAAAAACGCAAGCTTTTATGCCGTATTCACACGCTTTTGAAAACATTAAATTCCTTTATTCATTGTAAATTACCTTACAAATATACAACAAAATTCAAATCGGACAAATTTATCTTATTAAATTTTACTTCCTTTTATTTTCACCTTTTAAATCCTTTATTTAGTATCTTTGTCTAACTGCTTCGTAAACACATATTGCTGCAGCATTGCTCACATTCAACGAATCCACATAACCTAACATCGGAATTTTAATAAGTATAGCTGAATGATCTGCCCAAAAATCTGAAAGTCCTGTAGCTTCAGTTCCTAAAATAATCGCTGAAGATTTTGTAAAATCTGTTTCATATAAGTTTTTCGTTTCTTCTCTCAAAAATGTTGAAACGACTTGAATAGAATGAGCGTTCAAAAATGCTAAAACATCTTCTTTACTTGCAGATGCAATTTGATTTGTAAACAATGTACCAACAGAAGAACGAATGACGTTAGGATTAAAAAAATCGACCGTTTCGTCACAAACAATAACAGCATCTACTTTTGCGCCATCTCCTGTGCGTAAAACAGCACCAAGATTACCTGGCTTTTCTACCGCTTCTAAGACAATCACCAACGCATTTTCTGGTAATTGTAAATCAGTTAAAGTAGATGATTTTGTTTTATAGGCACCAATAATTCCTCCCGTAGATTTACGATAAGCTAACTTCTCAAAAACTTGTTTGGTAATTGTAAACACTTTTGCTCCACCAAAATCAAATGATTGGTTATAAATATCTTCACAAATATAAATTTCAACAGCTTCGTAACCACCTTTTAAAGCCAGCTCATTTTCTTGCGTACCTTCCACAATAAACAAACCTTGGCTTTTACGTTCTCTTGATTTTTCTTGCAATTTTAGCAAGTTTTTAATTCTTGGATTTTGAAGACTTTCTATTAACATGTGACAAAATTAATCGAAATTCTTTGAAATAAAGTTCAAATTAGTTCAATGTTGCTAATTTTTTACGCACAACCTTTACTAATTTGTAGTTGATAGAAGATGCGTCTGCTGGTGGATTCTCTACTTTAGTTGTTGAAACGATAAGTTGATATTCAAATCCTGGTTCATACGTAAACCCTTCAATCGTATTATAAAAATATTGCCATTCGCCAACATCAGTATATTTTACCATCATACATTGCATTTTAGCAACACCATTGGAGCAATCTCTTGTTTCTGGAGCAATTGTTAACAACTCTTCTCCTTGTTACATTTGTTTGGTTGATGCGCAAGAGGTTAAAAACCCTATACTTAAAATAGTCGACAAAATAACTTTCTTCATTCTTTGAAATTTACTAACCTGAGGCAAATACTATGCTAAAACTCTAATGGAATCAAAACTTAATTCATTCTCTGAAATTTAACTTGATTATAAATAACATAGTCACTTGTAATTTTTTTGTAACTTTGCACCTTAAAATCAGAATTTTCGTATGACCAAAGATGGAAAAATGGAGTTGATGGCTCCTGCTGGGAATTTCGAATCGTTACAAGCGGCTTTAGATAATGGAGCTGATTCTGTATATTTCGGAGTTGAGCAGTTGAATATGCGTGCGAGAGCATCAATCAACTTTACAATGGACGATTTACCAGAAATCGTAAAACGTTGTGAAGAAAAAGGTGTGCGTTCTTACCTTACTTTAAATACAATTATATACGATCACGATTTATCTTTAATCAAAAACTTATTGGACAGAGCAAAAGAAGCTAAAATTACAGCGGTTATTGCAATGGATCAATCAGTTATTGCTTATGCAAGACAAATTGGGATTGAGATTCATATTTCGACACAAATTAACGTTACAAATATCGAAACAGTAAAATTCTATGCTATGTTTGCTGATACAATGGTATTATCGCGTGAATTGAGTTTGAAACAAGTGAACAAGATTTGTGAACAAATTATCAAAGATGACGTTCGTGGACCAAGCGGAAATTTAGTAGAGATCGAGATTTTCGGACATGGAGCTTTGTGTATGGCTGTTTCGGGTAAATGCTACTTGAGCTTACATTCGCACAATTCATCTGCAAATCGTGGTGCTTGTAAACAAAACTGTCGTAAAAAATATACCGTTATCGACCAAGAATCTGGATTCGAAATCGAATTGGATAATGAATATATGATGTCACCTAAAGATCTTTGTACAATGGAGTTCTTAGACGAAGTGGTTGAAGCAGGTGTCAAAGTATTGAAAATAGAAGGTCGCGGACGTGCGCCTGAGTATGTTGCAACTGTTATTCGTGCATACAGAGAAGCGATTGATTCGATTGCTGACGGAACTTATTCGAAAGAAAAAGTAGATTACTGGATGGGATTATTACAAACCGTTTATAATCGTGGTTTTTGGTCTGGCTATTATTTAGGTCAAAAATTAGGTGAATGGTCTGCTGTTCCAGGTTCTATGGCAACTCAGAAAAAAGTTTACATTGGAAAAGGTGTTCATTTCTTCCCTAAACCAAGTATCGGACAGTTTGTGATTGATGCCTATGATTTGAAAGTAGGAGATTTAATTTTAGTGACTGGACCAACAACTGGAGCCAAAGAAATGGTGGTTACAGAAATGATGGTGGAAGATGTAAAATCTGATACAGCAAAGAAAGGTGATTCGATTACAATTCCGATGGAATTTAGAATTCGTCCTTCTGATAAATTATACAAATTAGTAAAAGTAGAAGAACCAGGAACGCAACAAAATAGTGTTGAAGAAGGTGCTTACTCACATTAATAAAACAATAATTCATGGTCATTATTACGCTACAACGCGATAAATGCATCGGATGCAACTATTGTTATGAGTTAGCTCCAGAACGTTTCAGAATGTCTAAAAAAGATGGTAAATCTGTTTTATTAAAAGCAATTGATAAAAAAGGATTTCATACGTTAAAAGATCCTGATCATTCTATCGCTGACAACTGCGAACGAGCAGCAAAAGCTTGTCCTGTAAATATTATTACAGTAAAAGAAATATAGGTTATAACATTCGCTATATAAAAAGTCCATCATGATTGATGGACTTTTGCTTTTTATAAAGAATAAATCTTAATTCATTTTACTTTCTTTTTCTAATCGTTCTAAGGCTTTTTCGTGAGCAGATTTCACATCATTTTTGATTTTTTTATCTTGTGTAGATTTTCTAATCTTTTCAGCATGATAAGCCAAATCATCTAATGTCATTTTATAACTCACATAGAAACCTCTGTTGTAACGAGAATAGGAAGCCAATCCCCAATTCGCAATCAATTGATTTTTGATTTTTTTGGTTTGATATTCATTCAAATAGCGTTGTAATTTCGGAGAAATATCCTCTTTTTCAATCGATTTTACTGAACCATCCATTCGACTAAACCAATATTTATTATCCAATTTGATGTAAGATTTTGCACCTAAAATACTTTTAAAAGCTAAATCTCCTAACAATAAAACTTTCTCAAATTCAGACTTTTCATTCGTCATATAATCCCAATACATTTCAGAAGTCATTCCAACCATTGGACTTTTATCAATTGTTGCTTCGTATAAGGTTTTACCATTTTGATAGGCAGCAGCCACATTCTTAAACTCAATTCCGAAATCATCACAAGCCTTTTGATAACCAGTAAAAGAACCTGAATATTTTTCGAAATTATCAATAAAAACACGATAAATACAATAATGTGAAATATCAATCAAAACTTTTTTAGAATCGTCTAAAAAACCATTTATCAACTGAATCGGGAAGTTATAATATTCGTACGAACTCATAATTATTTGATTGTCTTAAAGAGGTGTTAATTTATCGACTAAGATAAGATAGTTTTTACGAATCATAAAATGATAAGTATCAAAAATAATTTTGAAAAAAATCAGAAATAAAAAAACTCTGCTTCGATGAAGCAGAGTTTTTAGGGTTATTTTCTTTTGAATAATTTACTCAAGAATGAATTGCCTTTGTTATGATTTTCTCCATAACCATAGCCGTAACCATAGCCATAACCGTAACCTTTCGTAAAGTCAACGTCATTCACCACCATAGTCATATTCTGAAGTCGATCCTCTTTGTAAAGATCTCGTGGTATCGTCAACATACGTTTATCCAAATAGTTTGCACGTACTATATACATCGTAATATCAGCGCTATCTGCAATTAACAACGTATCTGTAACCAAACTTACTGGTGCTGTATCAACCAACACATAATCGTAGTTTTCTTTTCCATAATTTATAATCTCTTCAAAACGACCATTCATTAATAATTCTGAAGGATTAGGCGCAATTTGTCCTGAATAAATCACATCAAATTTATAATCGGCAGGGTGTTTAATGATGATGTCATCAACACTGATATCATTAGAAATCAAATATTCCGTTACCCCCTGTCTATTTCTGTATTGATCAGCTATAGTTAAGTAATCCAATACTTTTGGACTACGAATATCTGCACCAATTAATAAAACTGATTTACCAGACATCGTTAAAATTTGAGCCAAGTTTGTTGAAACAAAAGTTTTACCTTCTCCACTTGTGGTTGATGTAACATAAATTGCTTTGGGATCAGTCGAATTTTTCAATAAGAAATTGACATTTGTTCTTAAAATTCTAAACGCTTCTGCTGTACTCGAACTATCATTATGTTCTATAATTGTAATATCGCTCTTCGGAACTTGTCCAGCTATTGGAGCACCTACTGCATCTTCCACTTCTTCTTTTGAGTTTACATTATTATTTAATAACTTATAAATGTAAATAATTGAAAACGGAACAATCAAACCTAAAATCATTGCTCCCAATAAGATAATATTCTTTTTAGGTGAAACTGGAATTTTAGAATCATAAGCAAAATCAATCACCTTAATATTGTCTGGTGTTGCAGCAGCTTTAATTTCGTTCTCTTCTCTTTTTTGTAATAAGAATAAGTATAAAGCTTCTACGATTTGTTGTTGTCTCGATATATCTCTAAAACCACGTTCTTGACTTGGTACTTTTTGTATTTTACTTGCTATTTGGTTTTGTTTCGTCTGTATTGTATTTAAAGTCGTTTGAGTATTATTTCGATACAAACGCAAACTATTTTTTAAATTACTCTTAACATCGCTAATTTGCTCCTGTAATTTAACCACATTTGGATGTTCGTTTGTAACAGATTTTAACATATCTTCTTTCGTTAAAACCAATTCATTATACGAAGCAATTTGTGATGCAATTGTTTGATCTTGTAACCCAATATTAGTTGGTAAAAGATCTGTTTTGTTCGAATTTAAAGCTGAATTCATATAATCAACTAATTGTAGCTGAGTAGATGATTCTAATAATTTCTTTTCATTATCTGATGCATTTTGTAAGAAAATATTCGCTTCAGAAGTAACATCAGTAATGTTATTGCTTAATTTATAGCGTTCTAAATCTCTGTCAACACCTTGTAAATCGCCTGTAACAATATCTAACCTCGAATTGATAAATTTAGAAGTAGCTTCAGTCAATTTATTATTATCTGTAACAAGATCTAAATTGTATTGATTAATCAAATCATTGATGAATTTTTTAGAAATTTTCGGTATTGTTCCTACTAAGCTAAAGTTAACAACTTTAGAATTTTTATCTGAATTGGGGTCAATCTGAATTTTATTTTTATAATAGTTTACAGTTTGATCTAGTGAATTTAATTGAATTAACAACTCAGCATCAACACTCTTTACGATATTTTTGTTTGGACTAATAATGATATCACCAAAATCGGTACTAATCTTTTGTCCAAACGAATAGGTGTTGGATTCTTTTGTTTTCCTGTTCGTTAGTTGAAATTTGGTTGTTGATTCTATTTTAACATGCAGTTGTTCAGCTAAATCTTCTTTCAATTTATCTGCTTCATTCAAAAACAAAATTTTAATAGGCGATTCAGCAGCTGTCGTTTCTATCTCTACAATTCTACCAACATTAAAATAGCGAATATTGAAATTATTTTGTTCAACCACTTTAGAAATTAAACGTCTTGATTTCAGAATTTCGATTTGGTCACCAACTTCTGCATTAGAACTCGTACCAAAGATAGTTGCTGCATCTGCCAAACCGGCTAATTCACCCGCCGCTGATTCTTTCTCATTTAATAAGATTTTTGCAGAAACTTGATATTGTTTTTGTGTATATTTTAAATAAAATAACGCCCCTATAATGGCTACGATTAATCCCAAAACAAACCATTTCCAATAATATAAATATTGCTCTAAAACTTGTCTAAGATTAATATTCTCTTCTTCTTCAAAAGAAGAGTTATTTGTCGAATTATTAATTTGATTCATCTTACCTTGTTAAAACAGAAATTACAGAAATAATAACACCTGCCATCGAAATCCATAACGAATAGTTAGGTGTAAATTTTGATGCAGAAACTTGAGCTGAATTTGGTTCAACATAAACAACGTCATTTTGTGCTAAATAATAAACAGGTGAATTGAGCGCAGACTCAGAAGTTAAATCAACATTATAACGTTGTTTCACGCCATTACTTTCTCTAATCACCGTTACATTTTCTCGTTTCCCTTTAATGGTAAGATCTCCAGCCATACCTAAAGCATCCAAAAGTGTGATTCTTTCTGTCGGAACAATAAAACTTCCTGGATGAGAAACTTCGCCTAAAACGCTAATTCTAAAGTTGACGAAATTCACATTTACACCAGGATTAACCACATATTTACTAACTTTGTTTTTAATTGTTTCAATCGCTTGACTTCTTGTTAAACCTGCCAATTTGACATTGCCAACCATTGGTAAACTAATATTTCCATTCTCATCAACAGTATAAGTTGGACTGTATGGAGATATTGAATTACTACTCGCTGTATTCTGATTATTACGCATTTGATTAAAAGGAGCCACTGCAGCAACATCAGCTGCTGAAATAACAATTGCTAATTGATCGGTTGGTTGTATTTTCGGTGTAAACTGTTCAAAGCTGGTTGTTAATTGCTCTTGGTTTTGAAAATAGACGATTTCTTTTCTTGAACCACATGAAGTGATGATGACGAAAGAAAAGAAACATAAAAATTGGAAAATTTTATTTTTCATATATTACATTATCAAGTTTTTCAAATTCTGAGTTTTGAGATTTAAATTCGGGTACAATTTCTTTTATTTTTGCCACTAATTGCATCACTTGCTCATGTTTTTCTATAGTTGAGGACATGGTACACAATTCTTCAATTAGTTTTTTATTATCATGGCATTTGTCTGTATTCACTTTAGCAATCATTATCTTTTCATGATGCGTTTTGATTGTATTCTCATCATTGGCTAACAATTCTTCATAAATTTTTTCACCTGGACGCAAACCTACAATTTTTATATCAATTTCTTCAGGATATTTGTACCCACTTAGTCGAATCATTCGTTTAGCTAAGTCAATTATTTTCATTGATTCTCCCATGTCAAAAACAAAGATCTCTCCTCCTTTTCCCATAATTGCAGCTTCCAAAACAAGTTGACATGCTTCAGGGATAGTCATGAAAAAACGGGTAATATCTGGATGAGTAACCGTTAAAGGTCCTCCATGCTCTAACTGTCTTTTAAACAAAGGAATAACTGATCCATTTGATCCTAAAACGTTACCGAATCGAGTGACAATATAATTGGTTTTCGATTTTTCATTAATACAATTAACATAAATCTCTGCAACACGTTTTGTTGCACCCATTACGTTAGTCGGATTAACTGCTTTATCTGTTGAAACCATTACAAATTTTTCAGCACCAAAATCGTTCGCCAAATCAGCTATTATTTTCGTTCCATAAACGTTGGTATTGATAGCTTCGTAAGGAAATTTTTCCATCAACGGAACATGTTTATAGGCTGCTGCATGGAAAATAATTTGTGGACGATATTTGTCAAATAAACTTAACATACGTTTTCGGTCGCGTACGCTCGAAACAATGTAGTCTATTCTGTTTTGTTTATCATCAGATAGGTCGTTTTTTAAATATTGTTGAATATCATATAAAGCTGATTCGGCGTGATCAATCAAAATTAATTGATCAAAATCCATCATAGCAATTTGTCGTGAAATTTCACTCCCTATAGACCCTGCAGCCCCTGTCACTAAAACAATTTTACCTTTAATTTCTTTATTGATAATGGGATTGTTTAGTTGGATAGACTCTCTTCCTAATAAGTCTTCAATTTTCAATTGTTTGATCTGAGCTGGTTTATAAGTTCCGTCAATCCAATTGGAAATTGGAGGGATTATTTTAATTTTAACAGGTAAATCTTCAACTGATTTTGAAAGTTTCAACAATTGATTGGTTTTGATATTCTGAATAGAAATAATGACTTCAGTGATATCATTTCTATCGATGAACTTTTCAGTGATATCATGAATAGAATATATTTTCACTCCATCGATAAAAGTTCCTACCTTAGAGGTGTTATCATCAATAAAACCAATGACTTTGTAGTTAAATTGTGTGTCATTTTGCAGAATATCTCTCGTAATTAGTCCAGAATCTCCCGCTCCATAGATTAGAATTCTTTGCACAGCTTTATTCTTCGAAAAGAAATAATCATAAATCCATTTATAGTACAATCTTGCAATCACCATAATAACTGTGGTGATAAATAAATGGACAAAAATTACAGAATACGACATTCTAAAAACATACATTAAACCAGAAGTGTCAGGTAAATTCTGTTCAATAATTTGTCTAAAAACAAATGAGATGAAAAATAGAATTAAGAATGCTGTAGCATTAGACACGAAGACATTTTCCGCATCCTTTAGACCCGTTTTCTTTACAACACCTTTGTAGGTTTTGAAATAGATAAAACACAACGCATAGACAAATGTTATGAAAGGTAACTTATAAAAGAGCCTTTCTACACTAAATGTGTCTAAAAAACTGTTTAGGATAAAGTTACTTACAATGTAACTGACCAAAACAATTAATATGTCTATCACTAATACTACCCATCTTGGCGTATTAAAGTGTTGATTAAAGGGATTCAATATTATAGTAATTTAAGTGGTGGTAAAGATAAAAAAAAAAATCAGGAATAGACAGCCCTCAATTGGAAAAATCTACCCCTGATTAAATTTTATTTTAGAAAAATTATTTTACTCTGAAAACAACTCTTCTTGCTAATTGATGAGATGAAACTTGAGAGTTTTTGAACTCTTTATCTTCACCTTCACCTATTGTAGTTAATTGAGATGCGTTAGCGCCTTGATTAACTAAAATAGCTTTTACATTTTCTGCTCTTCTACGAGATAAATCTTTATTGAAAGCATCACCTCCTACTGGATCAGCAAAACCTAAAATGTCAATTTGAGCATTTGGTTTAGCTTTTAAGTATTCAGATACAAATTTGATACCTCCAACTGATTGTTGGTATGGTTTATCCGAATTGTAATCAAAGTATACATTGATGATACCAGAGTTGATCATTTGCTCTAAGAAATCAGCATCGTTAACGATTGTTGTATTTCCTCCAGCATTTTCTTTGATGTATTCTTCAATATTATCTGGAATACCATTCCCATTGTGGTCAATTGTAACACCTTTAGTATCAACAACTGCTCCTGGAGCTGAATCTGGCTCTTGATCTAAATAATCAGCAACACCATCTCCATCAGAATCTTTTAACATTTGTTCAATGGTTGCAATACGTTCTTCTAAATCTGCACGAGATGGTTCATACACCCAATCCGCGTGTTTTTCATTTTTACCTAAGTAAAATGTTAAACCTAATGTCGCGTTCCATAAAGAACCATCAAACCCTCTACTTGCAGAAGTATTAGATGACTGTCCGTCCCATGTTGTTTTTTGACGAATAGTTTTTGAATAAGATAAATCTCCTGTTAAAACAAGTCTATTTGTCAATTTAACTTGTGGAGTTAAACCTAATGAAACTAATCCCATTTCGTCGTTATCATCTAATAAGCCAGATGATTCTCCCTTAGTAGCATCATTGTTCATAAAACCATAACCAACACCACCATGAGCTAATAACCCAAACGTGTTTGTCCAAGTTTCAAAATTCATCATTCGTCCTAAGTTAGCAACTCCTGATAAATCAACACGGTAGAAATTTGATCTAAAATGTTTAGAACCTTCTCCTTCCTTCAAACGGTCATAACCACCTGATAATTTAAGACCAAATTTGTTGTTAAACATATAACGAATACCAAAGTTTACATTATAAAAACTTGGAGTTTCATTATAGTATCCATTTGTAAATGGAACTGTAGCCTTATTTGCACCAGCTTGTGCTTCAATAGACCACTTGTTGTAATCGTTGTTAACTGTTTCAGTTACTTCTTGCGCTTGAGCAAAAATCCCTAATCCAATTACACTTAATAGGTATGAAATCTTTTTCATGAGGATATATTTAATTACAAAAATTATATAAATACTTAATAACGAATGAATAATTTGCCTAAAAAAAACCAATAACTAACTAAAATCATGTTTTCTGAAATTATTAAACGTGTTAAAAATTAGTACAATAACTGTGCCGAAATTAATTTTCATTTTTCTTATACCATGTTTGAATCATTTAAATTATTTTTGCATAAATATTTCCCAAAACAAACAATGGAACAATCAGCATTTCTTTTTTCAACAAGAGGATCAGTAGATTTGGCACAAAAAATTGCCGATTATTATGGTCAAGAACTTGGTAAATCTAAAATTGTAGAATTTAGTGACGGAGAGTTCGTACCCGCTTTCGAACAACCTATTCGTGGAGCTCGTGTTTTCTTAATCGGTTCTACAATGCAACCAACAGACAATTTAATGGAATTACTTTTGATGTGTGATGCTGCAAAACGCGCTTCAGCAAAAAGTATTACTGTCGTTATTCCTTACTTTGGTTTTGCTCGTCAAGACCGTAAAGATGCACCCCGCGTGCCAATTGGAGCAAAATTAGTAGCAAAAATGTTAATGACAGCAGGTGCTACACGTGTAATGACAATGGATTTACATGCCGATCAAATTCAAGGATTTTTTGAAATCCCTGTTGATCATTTGTTTGCTTCTACCATTTTTGTAGAGTACATCAAAGGATTAGGTTTAGATGATATTTGTATCGCTTCTCCAGACATGGGAGGTGCAAAACGCGCTAATACCTATGCAAAATACCTGAATGCAGATATTGTAATTTGTCACAAAGAACGTAAAATTGCAAATCATGTTGATAGCATGATGTTAATCGGAGAGGTAGAAGGTAAGAATGTTATCTTAGTAGATGATATGATTGATACAGCTGGAACTTTAGCAAAAGCAGCAGAATTAATCATGTCAAAAGGTGCAAAATCTGTTCGTGCAATTGCTACTCATGGTGTCTTATCAGGACCTGCTTATGAGCGTCTTGAGAACTCGATGTTAACGGAAATTGCAATAACTGATAGTATTCCATTAAAAAATAATAGCACAACTAAAATAAAAGTGTTATCTTGCGCTCCGCTTTTTGCTGATGTTATGCATTTAGTACACAGCAATAAATCTATTAGCCAACGTTTTGTTATCTAATGATTTAGCTTAAAATTAAATTATTTTTATTATATACATATTATTATGAAGTCAATTACAATTCAAGGTGTGAAAAGAGAAGACTTAGGTAAAGTGGCAACACGTAACCTACGTAATGCTGAACAAGTACCTTGTGTGGTTTACGGTTCAGGAGAGCCTATCCACTTTTCAGCTGAAGAAAAAGCATTCAAATCATTAGTCTATACTCCAGAAGCTCACACTGTGACGATCGAGTTAGCTGACGGTGCTAAAGTTCAAGCAATTTTACAAGACATCCAATTTCACCCAGTAACAGATAGAATCTTACACGTAGATTTCTACCAATTAAGTGATGACAAAGCTGTAACAATGGAAGTTCCTGTTCGTTTAGTAGGACGTGCTCGTGGTTTAGTAGCTGGTGGGGTTTTACGTTTCAACATGCGTAAATTAAAAGTTCGTGCTATTCCAGCAAACTTACCTGATGAAATCGAAATCGATATTACACCAATGAGAATTGGTCACAAAATGTATGTTGAATCATTGAAAAATGATAAGTATACTTTCGCACATCCAGATAACGCAGTAGTAGTAGCTATTCGTACTTCTCGTAATGCTGTTAAGGATGCTGATCAAGATGAAGACGAAGAATAAAATCTATTCTTTTTCAAATAAACAAAAAATCCACTCAATTGAGTGGATTTTTTGTTTTCTATAAACTTTTTTCTGATTATCCGTTTATGCACCTGTTATATTCGCAATTACTAGTCTGTCAAAGAGTTTGTCTCCAAAATACCGTCTGTTTAATTTGTAAATAAACTCGTTGAGATACAACTGTAAGTATTTCCTTTTGATTTTATGGTAGTTGCCCAGCAATGTCCGTTTTGCATTACTGATTGCGATATGCACCCATTTGAGTGTTTCCTTGGTGGTTTTGGCGTCTGATTTCTCGGTGACGTGCAATTCCACCAGATCGGAGATGTCAACGTAAGAAGTGCTTTTGTCCGAAAATACGATGGCATCATCCTCCATGCAGTCCCTGACCACGCCGTTGATTCCTTCACTTTGATGGCTATCCAGTACCCTGGCCTTGAAATAACGCACATGCTTCTCCTTTTTGCCCGTTTCGATATCTTCCAACGGGGTGCTTTCGGCCATCACCGCAACGTTCTGCTTTCCCTCGGCTCCCCGGCCACGTGTACCCTTGCCTCGCTCGATTTCCTTACTGGCCACCGAAAAGTTAACGAATTCTTGCGGTTTCTTTCAGCGCCGCCAATACCGCCAGCCCGTCGCGCAAGGGGCGCGGCTCGTGTGTGCGGATGAAGTCAGCTCCACCTGCGGCGGCGGCAAGCTCTGCAGCGAGTGTCGCGGCCCCGACATCCCCCGGACCACGGCCTGTGAGCGCGCGCAGAAAGGATTTGCGCGAAACAGACAGAAGCACCGGCAAATCGAAGCGCAGCCGCAATTCATCGAACCGCGCCAGCACCGAGAGCGAGGTTTCGGGAGCAGCCCCCAGAAAAAACCCCATGCCGGGATCAAGGACAAGGCGGTTGCGTTTGATACCGGCACCCGTCAGCGCCGCGATGCGCGCGTCAAAGAACGCCGCAATGTGATCCATGATGTCGCCAGCGGGTGCCTCGCGCCGATCTGCCTGCCCGTCTTGCACCGAATGCATAACGACGAGTTTGGCAGATGATTTCGCCAATTGCGGATAGAACGCAGCGTCTGGAAAACCGCGAATATCATTGAGATAGGCCACACCACGCGACAAGGCATAGGCTTGCGTCGCGGGTTGATAACTGTCGAGCGAGACGGGAATGCCATCTGCCTTGAGCGCGTCCAGCACCGGCGCGATACGCGCGATTTCTGTGTCGGACGAAACAGGCGCGGCGTCGGGATTGCTGGATGCCGGACCGAGGTCGATCACATCTGCCCCCTCGGCCATCAGCTTACGCGCCTGCGCAATGGCTGCGTCTGGCGCCAGATACCGGCCTCCATCGGAGAAACTGTCCGAGGTTATGTTGACGATGCCGAAAATGATGAGCGATTTATTCATGGGGGCTTCTATAATAATACCTAAAATCCGCAGGTAGTTAATTAGGATGTTTAAAGATTCTGATAACTTTTTTAAAATAATTCTGATTGAAATTGCTCTAAGAAACGTTTGTCATTTTCTGTGTACAAACGGATATCTCCAATTTGATACAACAACAAGGCAATACGTTCGATTCCCATTCCAAATGCATAACCCGAATATTTCTCAGGATCGATATCGACATTACGCAAAACATTTGGGTCAACCATACCACATCCCATAATTTCTAACCAACCGGTTCCTTTGGTCATACGATAATCCGTTTCGGTTTCCAATCCCCAATAAACATCAACCTCAGCAGAAGGTTCAGTAAAAGGGAAATAAGAAGGACGTAAACGAATTTCAGATTTACCAAATAACTCTGTTGTGAAATAACTTAACGTTTGTTTCAAATCGGCAAAGGAAACACCTTCATCAATATATAAACCTTCGATTTGGTGAAACATCATGTGCGAACGAGATGAAATAGCTTCGTTACGGTAAACACGCCCTGGCGCTAAGAAACGCATTGGTGGTTGATTATTTTCCATGTGACGAATCTGAACAGATGATGTATGGGTACGCAACACTATATCTGGATCTTTTTCGATGAAAAAAGTATCTTGCATATCACGTGCTGGGTGATGCGCAGGCAAATTAAGCGCTGTAAAATTGTGCCAATCATCTTCTATTTCTGGACCTTCAGAAACACTGAAACCAATACGATTAAAAATCTCGATAATACGATTTTTTGTAATGTTGATAGGATGACGAGACCCTAAAGTAAAAGGTTCTCCTGGACGAGTTAAATCTAAAGAAGTATCTGTTTTTCCTTCGTTTGAGATTTCATTTTTAAGAACAGTCGATTTTTCAGTTGCCAATGTTTTTAATTCATTCACAACTTGACCAAATTCCTTTTTTTGTTCATTTGGAACAGACTTAAACTGTGTAAACAAGTCTGCTAAAATTCCCTTTTTACCTAAAAATTTAATTCTGAACTCTTCTATTTCAGAAGCATTCGTCGAATGGAAGTTTTTTACTTCTTCAATATATTGTTTGATTTGGTCAATCATAATTTCTGATCAATTTGATTACAAATTTAACCGATAATCAACTTATAACAAATTATTCGAGTACTTTTATCTTTATTCCACTAAAACTCTGTAAAAATGGCTCAACCAATTTTAGAAATTAATCTTGAAAAAATCAGTTATGATTTAGATAAAGTTATTTTGAAGTATTGAGAAATCTATTATTTTCATTTTTTGCTCATCCAAAAAACGAAACAAAAAAAGATGCCGACAGTAGTCTCTCAATGATTCAACTAAATAAATTATTTCCATAAAGTTGGCAACTCGCTCCACTCAGACACTCCAACTTTTTTTATTCCAATAATTTAGAGTTGAATTGCATTTCGATCCTAAATCGTCGGATTTTTCTAATTCTTTTTTCTAATTCAGATTCGTTATCACTTTTATCAACGAATTTTAGAGTTGACATACGATTTGCAGACGAGCTTCAATCCATTGAAACAAGCGTAAAAAAGATTAGTGAGCGTATGCGAATCATTTAATCTTTTTAGTGCGTGAGATGAGAATTGAACGTCGAAAATCGCAGTCTTGTAATGCTTTGCATTCATGAATACCTTAAAAATAATAATAAACCATATGAATAACTTTTGATTACTTTTTGATCAAGCAAAAAGTAATAAATAAAGAACTACTAATTATCCTCTTATTCACGCAATTATGTTCAGAATCTCAACTCGTTGTTAATTTGAAGTATCGAGAAATCTATTACTTTCATTTTTTATTCATTACATTTCTATTTTAATTATCGGTATTTATATGCCCTTCGGGTAAGCTCATCCAAAAAACGAAACAAAAA
Source organism: Empedobacter stercoris (assembly GCF_025244765.1). Classification (NCBI taxonomy): domain Bacteria; kingdom Pseudomonadati; phylum Bacteroidota; class Flavobacteriia; order Flavobacteriales; family Weeksellaceae; genus Empedobacter; species Empedobacter stercoris. The sequence continues at coordinate 1,859,958 of NZ_CP104209.1, forward strand.
AAGATGCCGACAGTAGTCTCTCAATGATTCAACTAAATAAATTATTTCCATAAAGTTGGCAACTCGCTCCACTCAGATACTCCAACTTTTTTTATTCCAATAATTTAGAGTTGAATTACATTTCGATTCTAAATCGTCGGATTTTTTTTTAATTCCTATTTAAACATTCGAATTCGTTTATAACAATGAATTTATAAATCGTCATTGCTGAAAAGTCGAGCGTCAATTCGGCGTAGTGAGCGTTAAAAATGATTTACTGTTCGCATTTCATATGCGAATGTTCTAAAGCATTTAGCGAATAGCCATTATTGACCGACTTGTAAGCACAGACTTGTAATGCTTTGCATTCATGAATAACATAAAATAATAATAAACCATATGAATAACTTTTTGGTTCGTTTTTTCATCAAGGAAAAAATGAACATAAAGTACTTTCTATCACTTTTTTATTCATTACTTTTCTATTTTAATTATCGGTATTCATATGCCCTTCGGGGAAGCTCATCCAAAAAGCATTTGAAATTAAAAATTTGAAATTAAAAGGAGGAGCCATGGTATGGCTCAGGTAATTCAACTAACTAAATTATTTCCATAAAGTTGGCAACTCGCTTCTCTCAAACACTACAACTTTTTAATTTCAATAATTTAGAGTTGAATTACATTTCGATTCTAAATCGTCGGATTTTTTTAATTCCTTTTTAAACATTCGAATTCGTTTATAACAACTAATTTATAAACCGTCCTTGCTGAAGAGTCGAGCGTCAATTCGGCGTAAAGAGCGTTAAAAATGATTTACTTTTCGCATTTTATATGCGAATGATTTAAAGCATTTAGCCAATAGCCAGTATTGACCGACTTGTAAGCATAGACTTGTAATGCTTTGCATTCATGAATACCATAAAATAATAATAAACCATATGAATAACTTTTTGGTTCGTTTTTTCATCAAGGAAAAAATGAACATATATTCCTAAGCTCAACCAGAGCTTCTACTTTTAATTTAAAATTCTTTATCTCAACTTTTTGACACTCGTCTCCAAATCATATGGCATTTTCTTCAACCTTTTTAAATATTCAAATTCGTTGTCATTCTGAGCGTGTCGAAGAATCTTAACCTTAACCACATTTTTATGTTTTACGCTTTTGTTACTTGCTGTCACATAAAGTAATCTTCGTTCTTAGAAAAAGAAAGTTGTATCGAAATGTCTTTTCTTTAATAACTCTTTTTTCTTCTATCAAATTGTATGATTTTGTTTCATAAAAAAATCCCCTTAATGAATTTAAGAGGATTTAATATTATTATTTGGATGAAATTATTTTCCGAAAACTGCGTTCACTTTTGCTGCAATTCGTTCACGTTCTGCATCTGTTAAGTTAGAACCTGAAGGTAGACATAAGCCATTTTCGAATAATTCTTCGGCAACTTTACCACCATAATAAGGTGAATTTGCAAAAACAGGTTGTAGATGCATTGGTTTCCATAAAGGACGAGATTCGATCTCATCTTCTAAGAATGCTAAACGTAAATCTTCACGCGTTTTACCGGCTACTTTTGAATCGATTAAAATCGCAGATAACCAATGATTAGAGAAATAATCTGATGTTGGCTCAACAAAAACTGTTACACCGTCAATGTCAGCAAATAACGCTTGGTAGAAGTTGTTCATCGCACGACGAGCGGCAACTCTATCTGCTAAAACTTCCATTTGACCACGTCCAATTCCAGCCGTAATATTACTCATACGGTAATTGTATCCAATATGCGAATGTTGATAATGTGGTGCATTATCACGTGCTTGAGTCGCTAAAAATACCGCTTTATCTTTATCTTCTTTTGTTTGACACACTAATGCTCCTCCTCCAGAAGTGGTAATAATCTTATTCCCATTAAACGATAACGCTCCAAAACGACCAAAAGTCCCTGCTGCTTTTTCTTTGTATGTAGAACCTAAAGCTTCTGCTGCATCTTCAATCACTGGAATATTGTATTTTTCTGCAACCGCATGTACTTCATCAACTTTATACGGCATTCCGTACAAATGAACTGCTAAAATAGCTTTTGGTGTTTTTCCTTTTGCTATTCTATCTTTGATTGCTTCCTCTAAAGCGATTGGACAAATGTTCCATGTATCTTTTTCAGAATCTACAAAAACAGGTGTTGCTCCTTGATAAGCAATTGGGTTCGCCGTAGCAGAAAATGTCATCGATTGACAAATTACCTCATCGCCCTGTGAAACTCCACATTCAATTAATGCTAAATGAATAGCTGCTGTTCCTGCAGATAAAGCTGCAACTTTAACGTCTGCATTTAAAAAGTTTTCTAAATCTTCTTCAAATCCATTAACATTTGGACCAAGTGGAGCAACCCAGTTAGAATCAAATGCTTCGTGAATATATTTCAACTCATTTCCTCCCATATGTGGAGAGGAAAGCCATATTTTATTTGCCATTTTTATAGTTGTTTTTGCTCTGCAAATTTAGAGTAAAAGAATCAATTTTAATCAGATTTAACTTTTTACTTTAGCTTATTATTCAAAAAATTAAATTCATCTCTATTCTAACGATTTTTTTTAAAATAGTAAACAACTCATCGTTTTGTTAATATCATTACCAATTAATAAATTGAGCAGGATAATCTGTTTCTATAATATCGGGACGCGTAATTAAATGTTGAATATATCCTCTTGTTCGTTCGAGATCAGTTGGTAGTTTATCCGTGGTTGGAGCAATCGCAATCATTACCATTACCCCTTTACTCCTAAGGTAATTTATCATTTCCTTTTGCTCCTGTTTAACTTCTCCTCCAATCCAAGCAATTATTCTATTGAATGGAACATTCAACTTTTCAAAACTCTTAACATCTTTCATGGTATGAAAAGGTTTCATAAACAATACATGATCTAAATGTTTGGCGTAATACGTAACTTCTTCATCTTTTCTCAATCCCAACACCACATTTGGATAAGGGTTTTCTTTCAAAAACTTTACATAGGTTGCATACGGAACACCTTTATTATCTAACTGAAAAATAGTTTTTCCTTGACTCCAATCTAAAGCTTCTTTAAGGGTAGGAATTTTAAAATCAGTTAAATTTCCTTCTCGGTCTTTTAACCTTGCATTCTTTATTTCAGCATAGGTATAGTCTTTTACTTTTCCTTTTAAGGTTGTCGTTCGATCGAAAGTATCGTCGTGCATAAGGATCAACACCGAATCTTTTGTTAATTGAGGATCTATCTCAAAAAAAGAAGGCATAATCGACAGTGTTTTTTCAAAAGCTTCAATACTATTTTCTGGATAACCCGGCATCATACCTCCTCTATGTCCTGAGATAATGATTGGTTTTGATTGATCTTGTTTGAAATAAGACTTCAAGTCTTCAAAATTTTTGATATTAATGGTATTTAATTGCGCATTAGCCACAGTAACTGTAGCTAATAGCACAAACCATAAATGTATTTTTTTCATTTCTACTTCTTAAAAACTATAGCGGAAACCTATTTGAATTTGGTAAGGATTGAAGACATAATTTGTTTTTCCTGTATTGTTATTTACGTTATAAACAAATCGTTCATTATCCACGTCAAAACTTTTAATGGAATAGATATTTTGTTTACCAATTTTTGGACCTACTCCCCAATCTTTGTTCATTAAGTTAGCGACATTAAAAATATCTACTGCAACTTCAAAACGATGCTTTTCTACGATATTGAATTTTTTAGCCAATCTCAAATCAAATGTTCCTGCAAATCCATTAATTCCTCCATTACGTTCTGCGATTTTACCGAAACTCTTTCGAATATAATCTTTTGTATGCTTTTCAACTTCTGGATTATCTAAAATAGCTTGAATTCCATTTCTTAAATATTCAGGAGTTGAAGCAGCGTTAGGATCATAGATGTATGCCAAATCATTTGAATTTACGAAATCTCCATTCATATTTCCACCTACAGCTAATGAGTAACGAGTTCCACCAATTCCACTAAAACGGATTCCTGCTGTCATTCCCCAAAAAGTTGGAGATTGCCCATACACCACTAACTTGTGACGAAAATGTGTATCCGAATAATTCATTTTACTTAAATCTCGAGGATCTTCAGGAACCATTAAGCTTAAGGTTGCTGTATTGGCAACATTTCCATTATAAGACGTATTGTCTTTTGAATCGTTCCACGTATACGATACGGATAGTTGTCCGTCTTTAAAATAACGGTATGTTCCGTCTAACACAATTGCGTATTGGTCTTTTTTACCATCACTAATTAACTCTAAAACTCGACCCAATTCATGTGTTTTACGTCCATTAACCCAATTGGCAGCACCATTTGTAGGGTTAATTGTTGACGCAGGTACATAAACACCTCGGTTTGCTTCTTCTTTTATTCTAAAAAAAGGTTCGTCTACCATATTACGGTCAACGTACATATAGTTGTTACGTGCCCAGTTCGCATAAGCACTAATTCCAACTCTCAATCGGTCGCTAAAAAAATGATTATAAGATGCATTTAATTTGTAAACCGTCGGTACTTTAGCATCTTTGCTATTGGCATTAATCGTAATTAGTTTTTCTATATTAGGGTTGTTAAAAAGATCTTTTCCTGGGGCATTTTGAGGGTTTTGTCTATAATCAATAAAATCTGGAGTAGGAACTAAATCTCCTACAATGTCTACTGCTGCGACTTTTGTTCCATCAAACAACATGTTGTTAATCATTGAATATGGATTTAATGAAGAGCCAAAAATACCTCCACCAAATTTTACAAAATCTTTTCTATTCTGATTAATATCCCATGTTAATTGGAAACGTGGTTGTAGTTGCCATGTATTGATTTTGTGATCTGTTCGTACGCCCAATTGTTTATCTGCAACTTCGTTATAATTGGCTGCATTTAAATATTGCATATTTTCGAAACGAATACCAGCCATTAAGTCTACGCCAGGTAAAATTTCTGTTTCCAATTGACCATAAACTGCTGATGATAATTGATTAATAACAGTTGAAGGATCATCTGTTAAGCGAATTTCACGGGCATAGCGATAAGGCGTCATGTTTTTGAAGTTCTCCATTCCTGTAAAATAAAAACGACCATTCATTTCACTCCCGTATACATTTTTCATGTGGTAATACGAAAAATCCCCTCCCAATGTATATTTGATGTTATTGCGGTTGATGTAAACATTATTTACCAATTGCAATACATTTCCTTTGAACCATTCAGGAGAAAAGCGTTGACCTCCTAATTGAATGTTGGTATAATGTGTTTTATCGCCTATTTGAGACCCAATACTTTCTACAATAGCACGTGGTATAGATTGACTTGGTAGCTCACTCGAAGGAATAATGTTTTGATTTTCGAAAAAATGCTGAACTTTTAATTCATTAGTAATGTCATTATTAAAATCAGTTCTTAACGATAACATCAAACTGTTGTCTGTTTTTTTTCTATCAATATAGGATTCATACATGTTAATTGATGTATTATCCCCTTCAGAAAGTTTATCGTTTTCGTGAACAAAGTTGTTACGTAATGTCAATAAATTTCGGGAATTTAATTGCCAATCAATGCGTAAAAATGCTGCATTTGTATCTTTATTTTTATCAAATGCGCCAAATTGAGGATTAGTTGACACTCCATATTTTTCTCTTGCAATAGATAAAAATTGATCTAATGTTGATTGCGTTACATTATACACCGCTTCATCACTTGGGTTATTAATATTCGCAATAAATAAAGGGCGTTTATCTACCTGTCTATCCCAAGCAACAAAGAAATGAGCTTTATCTTTCTTTATTGGTCCACCTAAAGAAAAGCCATATTGATAAGTTGAGAATTCGTTGTCTCTTTTGTTTCCACGAATGTCGTATGGACTCGATAGCCAATCGGCACGTCCATAAAGAAAAGCACTTCCTTCTAATTTATTCGTTCCGGATTTGGTTACTGTACTAATTGTTCCTCCCCCAGCACGACCATTCGTCACATCGTATTCATTGGTCACAACTTTAAACTCTCGAATGGCTTCCATTGAAATTGAATAAGAAGAAGAGGTAGAGCCTCCAGCTATTGTTCCTCTATTAGACATTCCGTCTATCGTATAATCTACTGATGAAGCTAATTGTCCTCCAATACTCGAACCATTACTTAATGGAGAAAGATCAATTAACGAGGTAAAGTTTCGTCCATTTACAGGTAATGTTTGCAAATCTTTTGCCGATACAGAAGTTGAAGCACCGACTTGTTTGATTGAACTTTTTAACGTTTGTCCATTAACAACTACTTCTGATAAATCTGTTGTGCCGTTCGAAAATTTGAATGGGACCCAAATCAAATCACCTTGATTAAGACTATACCCTGTTAACACCTCATCTTCATGATCATCAGAACGGATTGTAATGGTATAAGGGGAACCCAAAGGCAACTGCTTGAGGTTGTATTCTCCTTTTTCATTTGTTTTTGTGGAAGTGGTAAAACCTGTTGATTCGTTTTTGACGATTACAGTTACTTGTGGCAAGTCATATCCTTCATTATCGGTTATCTTTCCAGCAATTCCTGCTAAATCACCTTGTCCGTAGACTGCTGTTGAAGCCCCTATCGTAAAGACTACTGCTGATAATTGAAATAAATTGAGTTTCATGTATGTTTATTTGAAGCCCAAAATTATTGTACACTAAACAATAAGAGGTTAACTAAAATTTAAGAGATCTTTAACAAATCTTATTATTAAGGTTAATTCAATCTTTCTTTTTCATTTTTTATTCATCGCTTATCTATTTTAATTATCGGTATTCATATGCCCTTCGGGGAAGAGCGCAAAAAAGTAATCAATGCTTCGAAAGGCTCAGCCCAAGCAACTCTTGGCCGTAAACCTCTCTACTAAAAATGTTCTCATTCCACTAAAGATTTTAAAAACCCTACGGGCTAAAACCTTTTAAACGCTCCATTCAAACATTTTCTTAACGTGAGAGTTTTAATGCCGGTTTCTCATCCTTTTTCAATATTCAAATTCATTTTTAAAAACAGATTTTGTCATTCTGGGCTTGTATCAGAATCTCATCTTGTTGGTATTCTTAGCTTGTCGAAAAAGCTCTTCCTTTCATTTTTTATTCATTACTTATGTATTTTTATTGTCGGTATTCATATGCCCTTCGGGGAAGCTCATCCAAAAAACATTTGAGATTAAAAGGAGGAGTCACGGTGTGGCTCAGGTATTTTAAATAAATTATTTCCATAAAGTTGGCAACTCGCTCCACTCAAACACTCCAACTTTTTTTATTCCAATAATTTAGAGTTGAATTGCATTTCGATTCTAAATCGTCGGATTTTTTTAATTCCTATTTAAACATTCGAATTCGTTTATAACAACTAATTTATAAACCGTCCTTGCTGAAGAGTCGAGCGTCAATTCGGCGTAAAGAGCGTTAAAAATGATTTACTTTTCGCATTTTATATGCGAATGATTTAAAGCATTTAGCGAATAGCCAGTATTGACCGACTTGTAAGCATAGACTTGATTTTTTTGGTTCGTTTTTTCATCAAGGAAAAAATGAATGTAAAATACTTTCTGTCACTTTTTTATTCATTATATATCTATTTTTATTGTCGGTATTCATATGCCCTTCGGGGAAGCTCATCTAAAAAAACATTTGAGATTAAGAGGAGGAGCCATGGTATGGCTCAGGTAATTCAACTAAATAAATTATTTCCATAAAGTTGGCAACTCGCTCCACTCAAACACTCCAACTTTTTTTATTCCAATAATTTAGAGTTGAATTGCATTTCGATTCTAAATCGTCGGATTTTTCTAATTCCTATTTAAACATTCAAATCCACGTTTTATAACATTTGAAATTAAAAATTCTTTAATGTCACTTTTTACTTGACTAAAAAGTAACCAAAAAGTCAAGGCCGTAAACCTCTCTACTAAAAATGTTCTCATTCCACTAAAGATTTTAAAAACCCTACGGGCTAAAACCTTTTAAACGCTCCATTCAACCATTTTCTTAACGTGAGAGTTTTAATGCCGGATTTTTCTAATTCTTTTTCAATATTCAAATTCATTTTTAAAAACAGATTTTGTCATTCTGGGCTTGTATCAGAATCTCATCTTGTTGGTATTCTTAGCTTGTCGAAAAAGCTCTTCCTTTCATTTTTTTATTCATTACTTATCTATTTTTATTGTCGGTATTCATATGCCCTTCGGGGAAACTCATCTAAAAAAACATTTGAAATTAAAAGGAGGAGCCATGGTATGGCTCAGGTATTCCTTTTCTTTATTTTCATTTTTTTATTCATTACTTATGTATTTTTATTGTCGGTATTCATATGCCCTTCGGGGAACAGTCAAAAAAACTAACGAAAAAAGACTTAATTGTAGAGTTGACATACGATTTGCAGACGAGCTTCAATCTATTAAAGTAAATGTAAAAAATCAGGAATGAAAATGAACATTAAAATTTCTTGAAGAATCTTTCTGTCACTTTTTTTATTCATTACTTATCTATTTTTATTGTCGGTATTCATATGCCCTTCGGGGAACAGTCAAAAAAACTAACGAAAAAAGACTTGTCTTTGATTTTCAACGGTCAAAATTAGTTTCAGTCATTCAATGTTTTAAATCATTTGCTACGCAAACAGTAAAACATTTTAACCATGACTTTCAACTTTTTGACACTCGTCTCCAAATCATATGACATTTTCTTCAGCCTTTTTCAATACTTAAATTCGTTGTCACTCTTAGCTTGTCGAAGAATCTTAACCTCATCCACTTCTAACAACCAATTTTAGAGCCGACATACGATTTGCAGACGAGCTACAATCTATTGAAACGAACGTAAAAAAATCAGGAATGAAGATGAACATTAATACTTCTTGAAGAATCTTTCTGTCACTTTTTTATTCATTATATATCTATTTTTATTGTCGGTATTCATATGCCCTTCGGGGAAACTCATCTAAAAAAACATTTGAGATTAAGAGGAGGAGCCATGGTATGGCTCAGGTATTTTAAATAAATTATTTCCATAAAGTTGGCAACTCGCTCCACTTAAACACTCCAACTTTTTTTATTCCAATAATTTAGAGTTAAATTGCATTTCGATTCTAAATCGTCGGATTTTTTTAATCCCTTTTTCAATATTCAAATCCACGTTTTATAACATTTGAAATTAAAAATTCTTTAATGTCACTTTTTACTTGACTAAAAAGTAACCAAAAAGTCAAGGCCGTAAACCTCTCTACTAAAAATGTTCTCATTTCACTAAACGTTTTACAAACCCTACGGGCTAAAACCTTTTTAACGCTCCATTCAACCATTTTCTTAACGTGAGAGTTTTAATGCCGGTTTTTCATCCTTTTTCAATATTCAAATTCATTTTTAAAAACAGATTTTGTCATTCTGGGCTTGTATCAGAATCTCATCTTGTTGGTATTCTTAGCTTGTCGAAAAAGCTCTTCCTTTCATTTTTTTATTCATTACTTATGTATTTTTATTGTCGGTATTCATATGCCCTTCGGGGAACAGTCAAAAAAACTAACGAAAAAAGACTTAATTGTAGAGTTGACATACGATTTGCAGACGAGCTTCAATCTATTAAAGTAAATGTAAAAAATCAGGAATGAAAATGAACATTAAAATTTCTTGAAGAATCTTTCTGTCACTTTTTTTATTCATTACTTATCTATTTTTATTGTCGGTATTCATATGCCCTTCGGGGAACAGTCAAAAAAACTAACGAAAAAAGACTTGTCTTTGATTTTCAACGGTCAAAATTAGTTTCAGTCATTCAATGTTTTAAATCATTTGCTACGCAAACAGTAAAACATTTTAACCATGACTTTCAACTTTTTGACACTCGTCTCCAAATCATATGACATTTTCTTCAGCCTTTTTCAATACTTAAATTCGTTGTCACTCTTAGCTTGTCGAAGAATCTTAACCTCATCCACTTCTAACAACCAATTTTAGAGCCGACATACGATTTGCAGACGAGCTTCAATCTATTAAAGTAAATGTAAAAAATCAGGAATGAAAATGAACATTAAAATTTCTTGAAGAATCTTTCTGTCACTTTTTTTATTCATTACTTATCTATTTTTATTGTCGGTATTCATATGCCCTTCGGGGAACAGTCAAAAAAACTAACGAAAAAAGACTTGTCTTTGATTTTCAACGGTCAAAATTAGTTTCAGTCATTCAATGTTTTAAATCATTTGCTACGCAAACAGTAAAACATTTTAACCATGACTTTCAACTTTTTGACACTCGTCTCCAAATCATATGACATTTTCTTCAGCCTTTTTCAATACTTAAATTCGTTGTCACTCTTAACTTGTCGAAGAATCTTAACCTCATCCACTTCTAACAACCAATTTTAGAGCCGACATACGATTTGCAGACGAGCTACAATCTATTGAAACGAACGTAAAAAAATCAGGAATGAAGATGAACATTAATACTTCTTGAAGAATCTTTCTGTCACTTTTTTTATTCATAGCATATCTATTTTAATTATCGGTATTCATATGCCCTTCGGGGAAGAGCATCCAAAAAACATTTGAGATTAAGAGGAGGAGCCATGGTATGGCTCAGGTATTTTAAATAAATTATTTCCATAAAGTTGGCAACTCGCTCCACTCAAACACTCCAACTTTTTTTATTCCAATAATTTAGAGTTGAATTGCATTTCGATTCTAAATCGTCGGATTTTTCTAATTCTTTTTCAATATTCAAATTCCTTATTAATAACATTTGAAATTAAAAATTCTTTAATGTCACTTTTTAATTGACTAAAAAGTAACCAAAAAGTCAAGGCCGTAAACCTCTCTACTAAAAATGTTCTCATTCCACTAAAGATTTTAAAAACCCTACGGGCTAAAACCTTTTAAACGCTCCATTCAACCATTTTCTTAACGTGAGAGTTTTAATGCCGGATTTTTCTAATTCTTTTTCAATATTCAAATTCCTTGTCATTCAGAACTTTCAAAGAATCTCATATCTAATTGTTCATAAAAACATTTTACATCGTAAATCCCATATCAAAAACCTTTTACAAATATTCTACTGCCACCCTACTGCCACTATGTTGCCTTTATCCTGCCTTTATCCTGCCTTTATCTTGGGACTATCTAAGGAGTTTCAATAAAACCTAAAAATCCCCCTTTGTATATGTTTTTCACATTTGATGAGCGTTTACAATCACCTCACCCTACGGGTGTACAAATCACCCTCCAAAATTATGGTTTAAGCTGTTATAAGCTCAATACCTGCTTTATCAGCTTTGTATTTTATTTTATGTATGAGCTCATAATAGCTCCAGTTTCTTAAGACAAATCTTTCTTCTTTGGCAATTTGTATTTTTTCTTCTTGATCTACAATAACTATCGTTCCTGCTTTTTTTTCCACACAAAAATCAATTAACATTCTACTGTAGACATGTAGCCGATGATGAATATATTTACTCTCTGTATTTTTTAATTTTTTTGCTATTTTTAATTTTCTTGCTTTTCCTTTCCCTCCTTTGCAAAAGGGCACTCCTTCTAGTATTCTTTTACGAGAAGCTTGTATGGCTAATCTTCTATATAGAAATTCTTCTTTGCTACCAATGGTTAGCTGAGATCTACCTATTTTTACAACCAACGGATATTCTAATGACAAAGAAACTTCTGCAATAATATCGGATTGTAATTGATTTTTTTCTTTTTCAATTTCTACCGTGAATACCCAAAATATTTTATTTTTTTCTAATTTAATATGTGATCTACAAATTCTAATTTCGTTATTTACTATTTGCTCCAATAGCTTATAATTATCAATATAGTCTCTTCCAAGATATGTTTTAAAAGGAATTTTATAAAGTTTAAAATAAATGTATTTTTTATCTGTATCATACGAGAATTTACTTATTCTCGCTATGTTAAAAGGAATTGCTATATCCCGTTTAAAAATTTTTAATGAAAGTTCCCCTTTCCAATACCTGACACAATCTTTCTTGAAAGATAGGTATAAGGTATTCATCAAACTAGACAATACATACATCGGAACTTCGTCCTTAAAACGTTTTGAGAGCACACGATAAATGGTATTCATACGAGAACATTCTAGTATTCCATCTTCATCTTTATTTTCATCTACTAATTTATATTTGATTCCTTCAGAGAAATAAAAAAAATCTTTCACCATTTCTTGCACATACAAATGAGAAACAATCAAATTAGCCGCTATAAAACATCTATTTTGCCATTTATAAAGCGTACTCAAAACTTCTTTTCGTTCTTCTTGGGTCGGTAAATCAGCAATTAACTGTATTTTACGTGTTAAAAAGATTGTAGAATTTTTCATATTTAGATATTTAGTGGTTTAAACTTGTTTTGTTGAGTCAATTTATAAGCGACTACAAATTCATTGTGCACTTCTTTCTGAGAAATTTCTAATGTCTTGGCAATTGTTGTAAACGATTGTTTCTTCTCGAATCGAAGCTTTAAAATCAACGATTGCTTTTCGGTCATTTGATCTTGTTCCTTTACCTCAGAAACAATTTCCTTTTTAGACATTAATATATCATGACTATTAATCAGGCTCTTAACATCCTCTATTGCACTTTTAATCTCCTTACTCGTTTCTGAAACTCTTTTTCCCATTGCATTGGCAATTGCTTTATATCTAAATCCATATTTCAAGCAGAGTTCAATCAAATGTTTTCTTTCAGCGCTTAATAGGGGTAATATTTTTCTAATTTCTTCATAATGTTCGTCATGTATTACTTTATCCCTTATGTTTTCTGCAACTTCTAACGGATCGTATCCAGTCAAATAGATATCATAATTCTCGTAACTCTCTAATGAATGCACTGACCTAAAAAATTTGTTTTTAGAACTTCTATAATGCGAATAACAACTTTGTTTCAAAACAAGTCGCGTGAAATAAAAGATATGTTCAGGTCTTTCTATGTTATCTCGATATTCCCATAATCTAAGGAAAGCATCTTGTACCAAACATTCTACAACAAATTCATCTGTAATTATTTGTTTACCAATCCAAAAAAGTAACCTTTTATGTCGTACATAAATTTTTTCTAAGGCTTTGGGATCGCCTTTTTTCAGTAATTCATATTCTTTTTCTAGCATAATAAAGGTGGTTTTTTATTAAGTTTTACGTTCTACGGTTAACGTTTTACGTTTTTACATAGTTTTAAATTCAACATTAGGTTTAAAAGCCACTCCTTATCCTGTACATCGCGCCAACTTTGTTTTGGGGAAAGGGGTTTTTATTTTTACGTTTGACGTGATACGCTTAACGTTTTACATTTTTTTTCTTATTAATATTCAAATTCATTTTTATCAACAAATTTTGTCATTCTGAGCTTGTCTCAGAATCGCATCCAATATGTCATTTCGAGGTATCGAGAAATCTTTTTTCATTTTTTGAGCGCAAAAAACGAAACAAAAAACGCTTGTCTTTGATTTTCGACGGTCAAAATAAGTTTCAGCCATTCAATATTTTAAATCATTTGCTGCGCAAACAGTAAAATATTTTAACCATTTACTTCAACTTTTTGACACTCGCCTCCAAATCATATGACATTTTTTTAATCCTTTTTTCTAAGTTCAAATTCGTTATCATTTCGATTCTAAATCGTCGGATTTTTAATTCTTATTTAAATATTCAAATTCGTTGTCATTATTAATATGGTCAATAAACCTCGGTTACTGAAATTGTCGAAGCATCTAAGTGTCTTTTACTTATTAAATAAGACATCTTACATCTCGAATCTAATATCTAATCTGTACTTTGTCTATAACACAATTCTCTCAACCCACAAATTCCCCTTGGACAGTTTTAAAAAATACATTAATAAATGAAATAAAATTTAACACTAATACATTCTATGAAGATCATTAACACTCTTTTAGATTGTCTTTGGGGAATAAAATGTGAGTCATAATTGTTTACAAATTTTGCACTCCCACTTGTTTATTCAACAGTAAGGATCGAAATTTTTGTACCATGTGAGTCATGGTTTTTCTTTGTGTATACCAAAGGGATAGCACAAAATAGTTCTTGAAGCGCAACACAAGATTGCCTACTAATTTTAAAGTAAAATATTCACATAATTTTACATCGTTTTTTAATTCAACATTTTTTTTTAAAGCCACTCCTTTTCCTGTACATCGCGCCAACTTTGTTTTTGGAAAGGTTTTTTTTTTTTTTTACGTTCTACGTTATTTTTTAACCACAATAGAAACATAGTTTTTTATTAAGTTTTACTTTCTACATTTTACAGTTTTTGTCATTCAGAGCCTGTCGAAGAATCTATCAGTCACTTTTTTTAGAGATTGTATAGTTCAGTAAACTGAAACATAGTGATCTCCTAACTATGTTTAATAGATTTATCTTCTTTATTGCTCTTTTATTTTTTACATCCAGTTCTATGTACCTATGTGGTGAATATTATTTTCTACCATTCTAAACATGGGCACTGAGGCACTCGAAGTGCAGAATCTTTCTATTTTTTTTCTTCTAACTTTTACCTTAATGCAAAAGTTACAAAACATCAAGTCTTTGATTTTCGACGGTCAAAATAAGTTTCAGCCATTCAATGTTTTAAATCATTTGCTACGCAAACAGTAAAACATTTTAACCATTCTCATCAACTTTTTGACACTCGCCTCCAAATCATATGACATTTTATGATCCTTTTTCAATACTTAAATTCGTTGTCACTCTTAGCTTGTCGAAGAATCTTAACCTCATCCACTTTTAACAACCAATTTTAGAGCCGACATACGATTTGCAGACGAGCTACAATCTATTGAAACGAACGTAAAAAAATCAGGAATGAAGATGAACATTAATACTTCTTGAAGAATCTTTCTGTCACTTTTTTTATTCATTACATATCTATTTTTATTGTCGGTATTCATATGCCCTTCGGGGAAGCTCATCCAAAAAACATTTGAGATTAAGAGGAGGAGCCATGGTATGGCTCAGGTAATTCAACTAAATAAATTATTTCCATAAAGTTGGCAACTCGCTTCTCTCAAACACTCCAACTTTTTAATTTCAATAATTTAGAGTTGAATTACATTTCGATTCTAAATCGTCAGATTTTTTTATTCCTATTTAAACATTTAACTCCTTTTTTAATAATGAATTTATAAACCGTCCTTGCTGAAGAGTCGAGCGTCAATTCGGCGTAAAGAGCGTTAAAAATGATTTACTTTTCGCATTTTATATGCGAATGATTTAAAGCATTTAGCGAATAGACGTTATTGACCGACTTGTAAGCACAGACTTGATTTTTTTTGGTTCTTTTTTTTATCAAGAAAAAAATGAACATAAAGTACTTTCTATCACTTTTTTATTCATTACATATCTATTTTTATTGTCGGTATTCATATGCCCTTCGGGGAAGAGAGCAAAAAAGTAATCAAAAAACTCTTGTCTTTGATTTTCGACGGTCAAAATAAGTTTCAGCCATTCAATATTTTAAATCATTTGCTGCGCAAACAGTAAAATATTTTAACCATTTACTTCAACTTTTTGACACTCGCCTCCAAATCATATGACATTTTATGATCCTTTTTCAAATACATAATACATTGTACTTTTTACATTTTACTTAATACTTAAAAAACATCTTACAATTCTAACTGAATCGAATAACCATCTGTGCATTTCTATTATAAGAAATACATATTTAGAGAGAGTACTTTACTTGATTTGTAGAGGAATTAAACCAAGCATATTATATGAAGTTCGATGCGGATGTGATGGAAGAAAACGACCAAAAACAAGAAAGGCATGGAACTCATCTTAATGCATTAGAGGTACTGGCATACCCAAAGGAACAATAAGAGAGCCCACGCCTAGGTCGTGAGCAAAACTACTTATTTTTCTTGTTCCTTTTTATGAAAAGTGCCAGTTTTCTAATACAAGAGAAAAAGTAATAATTACTTTATTTTTAAATAATTGATATTCTTTTATTTATTCAAATGTATAAACAAAAAAAATGTAAACCAAATAGTTTACAACAAATTTTTAATAAACTCTTAAAATTGTCTTATGCCTAAGTTAAGTAATGAAGATAAAGAGTTAAGAGATACTATTAAAAAAAGGTTTTTAACAATTTTAGAAGAAAAGAAAATGTCAAAATCAGATTTAGCAAACTTATCTGATAAAGATCGTCAAGCTATAAATAAATGGACAAACTTGAATAATGAAGATGGATTAACAATTTACACAATTAAAAACCTATGTCGAATTCTTAATATAAGTTTGACAGCATTTTTTAATGATAAATCATTTAATAATTATACAAAATAACAAAGGCTCCTAATGGAGCCTTTATTATTTTGTACGTATAGATTAATTTACTTTTAATAAGCGATCGCATTTTGAGAACATTATTCCTTCTTTATAATTCGAATGTTGAGTGATATCATTATTCCCTTTTAACCATTCGATATAAATAGCTGCGGTATTGTTTCCTGCTTCATGCGAAAATGGATATCCGCCACCGAAGCGTGGATTTAATTCTAACACATACAATTCTCCATCATGTTCGAAAACATCACAATCTAAATTACCAATATGTTTAAGATTTTCTCCAATCGCTTTTCCTATCTGCTCAAAACGACTATCAATAACGGAAATTGCTTTATCAGTTTCACCAGAACGCATTTGTAATTTTTGGCGAACAAACGTACCTACATAATTTCCTTCAAAATCATTCAACACATCCATACCATATTCTTTTCCAGGAATTTTTTCTTGAATTAATATGGCATGATCTATATCCTCTTTACTCGCTTCAGCCAGTATCGTACGTTTTAAACGAATCGTTTGCAATTTATAAGCTAATTCTAATTCTTCCATCGTTTCTGGAAAGTCAATACCGATCGATGCACTACCCCAACGTGGTTTTATAACCAAAGGGAATTTTAATTCACCCGATGCAATTGCCTTTTTAGCTTCCTCAAAATCAATATATGTTTTGGGTGATTTCAAATCGTTTGCTTCCAAAAATTTTACGGTTTCCCATTTATCAAAAGCTACTTTTATGGCTTGTTCATCCGACACAATAACTTTTGCACCCAAAGTTTCTATTTGCGCTTTGGCTTCACTTAAAATCGGAAGTTCTAAATCGTTAAGTGAAATCACACAATTAATGTTATTGTCTGAAACGATTTTCAATAAAGAAGGAATATATTCTTGGCTATAAATAGCAGGTACCTGTATGGCTATATCGGCATCTACCAATGCAGGGGCCGTTAATTGCATATCAGTAGCAAAGACTTTTCCTTCCCCTTTTAATGCTTCTTTAAAATAATTGATTAAATAATTGCGACGTCCTGCGCAGGTAAATAGTATGTTCATAATGTTATTCTTCAGCTAAAAAATTAAATATTCCTCCTGTGTGCCAGAACAAAATGTTTTTATCCTCTAATTTATTGTTTTTTATGTAGTCCACCATTCCGTAAAACGCTTTCCCCGAATAACAAGTATCTAAGATAAAACCATATTCTTTTATAGAATTTAAGCACAATTCTTTTAATTCATTATTGTATTGTCCGTAACCACCCATCAAGTAATTGTCTAAAACAATAGATTCTTTGTTTGAACAATTGATATTATAATGGTGACATAACTCTTTGTAAAACTCATCAACAATTTTGGTTGCTGGCTCAGATTTCCGTCCTACAGAAATACCGATAACTTGTGTGTTTTCAAATCCATATTTATCCAAACCTGCTAATATACCCGACTGTGTGGAACCAGTGCCTGATGCGTGAAAAATAAAATCCGGTTCCCAGTTAGTATTATCACAATATGCTTTTAGTTCTTGAACTGCGGCAATGTATGCCAATCCTCCTTCCAAAGTATGACCACCGCCCCAAATATAATAAGGTTTCAATCCGTTTCTTTGATAAATAGCCATAGCGTCATCCATCGCTTGTCCGATTTGGTTAGCCTCATCAACAAATACAATGTTTGCTCCCGAAAGACGCATGATTTTTGCATTGCCCGATTGCTTTTCAAAGTCCGCTTTTGAACCATGTAGAACAAGTGTACAATCCATTTTATGTTGCGCTGCATATACCGCCACTGCCCTACAATGATTGGATTGAAAACCACCTGTTGTCACTAAGGCATTAGCTTTCTCTTGAATGATAGCTTTAGCAATATAATCCATTTTTCGACCTTTATTTCCTCCTCCTAAGGAAGAATAAAGGTCGTCACGGAAAATTTTTAACGGTTTTGAGATACTTTCTATTTTACTAAATGTCATCATCGATTATTTGTTTCCATTCAATTCTATCCCACTCTTCTTTTAACAAACCATAAAATCTTCTATTTTGATATTTGCCATTTTTCCATTTATGCTCTCGTAATAGCCCCTCTAATTTGAAACCTGCTTTTTCATAAATAGAATAGGCTGAAACATTATCATCATTAGTATATAAGTATATCTTATGCAAATTTAACTTGGAAAAAGCGTAATTATACATCCAAATAGAAACTTTTTTTCCAATACCTTGTCCTTGCATTTCAGGATTTACCATAACATAGAACTCTGCATTATTGTGTTGTGTATGAATACCAGTAAATCCCCCCATAGCAATTAACTCATCATTTTCGTTTTTAAAAGAAAAATCAATTCTGTTTTGATTGCCTATGTTTTGATTAAACCATTTTTCTGTATCTCCAATTGTTGCAGGTAAATTAAAAAACATTGTACCGTTAATTTTTGGATTATTTATCCAATTCACTCTCGTTGTTATATCGTTATTTTTAAATTTAGCGGGATATATTTTCATTTTTTCGGTGTTTATCTAATGTTGTATATAGATTTCCAGGAATTATTACAATGTCTTTTCTATTGATAACGTTTTGAATTGTTTGAATAAGAATTTTTACATCATTTAAAAATGATAAGTTTTCAACATATTGTGCATCCATCTCCAAACGTTCATCCCAATTCACGGTGTTTCTTCCATTAACTTGTGCATATCCTGTAATTCCAGGTCTTACAGTATGTCTCAGCTTTTCTCTTTTTGTATAGTATGGTAAATAATGCACTAATAATGGTCGAGGACCAATTAAACTCATATCACCTTTTAACACATTGATTAATTGTGGAATTTCGTCTAATGAGGTTTTGCGCACAAAGCACCCAGCCTTGGTTAAACGTTCTGCATCAGGCAATAAATTTCCTTGTGCATCTTTTTTATCGTTCATAGATTTGAACTTGATGATGTTGAAAATACGTTCGTCTTTCCCCGGGCGTGCTTGAAAGAAAAACGGTTTACCTTGATTTGCAAAATACAAGGCGATTGTTACTACGATGAATATTGGGGACAAAATTAACAATCCGAAAAAGGCTGCCAGAAAATCGAATACTCTTTTAATTATTTTTTTGTACATCTTATTATGAAATTAGTGATTTGATATATTTTCTTTTACCACTTTTTTCTAAAGGAATACTATCCACAATATGAATTTCAACTGTATTTTTAAAAATATTATAAAGTTCATTTTGTATGTTTTTTTCTAATACAGAAATCTCAGTATCTTTTTCGACTATAGAGATGTAAAAATCTACTTTTTCTAATGAATGCTGAATGAGCTGAAATTCCTTAACTTCTGGAAATTTCCACATTAGATTAGTAATAATATGTGGCGAAATCTTCTCGTTTAGATTATTTCTTAACATATCTATCTTACGCCCCTCAATAGAGGTAATAACTTTTCTTCCATTAATATAGGTAAACTTGGCTAAATCTCCTGTATCATACCTAATAATTGGAACAGCTTTATTAAAAAAATCGGTAATAACAATTCGGGCAATTTCATCTTCTTGAGCAGGTTCATCTGAATTTACTTTTAAAAACTCAAAATAATAACTACCTTCATTTATTTCAAAATAATCTTCTCCTGTTATCGGTTGCTGAGCTAAAATTCCATTTTCTTGATTAGAGTAACGTGACATAACTGGGCATCTAAATACTTTAAGCATTTTTTCTTTTACCATTAATGGTAATTCTTCAGCTCCAGTTATAATAGATTTTATATTCCATTTAATATTTGAATTAGCATCATAATGATTCATTAAAGCTGTAAATGAAGAAGCATATCCTAAAATTACTTTGCTGTTATTGTCTTTTAACATAACATTTTTCAATCTCTCTGCTCCATTATAACTTAAATCTGATGTATCGAACATTTTAAAATTTTCCTTAAATGACGAAAAGAAGTTTTTTTTGTTTATAGAATTCCATATCCGAATAAAATACATTCTGTCACCAATGTTATAATTTCCAATTTTGTAAAAGAATAATAAATCTGCTTGATTTCTTTCTACTTTTTCTTTATTTTGATGTATTCTGAAAGGTGTGCCACTAGAACCACTTGTGGACATTACTCTAAGAGTATCTTTTATTTCAAAATATTCTTTAGAAAAAATTTCCTCATAGTTTTGAATAATGATATTTTTATCAATAATAGGAAAATCTTTTAAGGAACTCCCTGTTATATTTTTATAAAATTCAGAATTATTTTTAGCATACGATAAAATATTAATTAAATTTTGATTATGGCTGTTTTTATTATACTCAAGATTTTCAAAACTGTTTTTAATTTCTATAAAATGTTTTTTTATTTTTCCTCCTTTTATTAAGTCAAAAAGCCAAAAAATGTAGTACCTAAAGTTTTTCATTTTAATTACTATTTTATTAATAATGTATTATATTCATTTAAAATTGATTCCCAAATAACTTTTTGTTCATAACGATTACAGATTAATTGACGACTATTTAATTTCAATTCATTATAATAATTTTTATACATACAAATCTAAATTAGGAAAGATGATTAAAATGACTAATAATAATTTGATAAGACCTCTCTACGAGATATTCATTATTCAAAAGATTTATACAATTTTGTTCATATTTTTTTAAATCTTCTTCTAATAATTCATTTATTACATTCAACATTTGTTCAATATCTCCCGCAATAACTTTTTTTCCACAATTATTTTGTTCTATAATATCTCCAATATCAGTATTTGAATCAGTTGCAGCAATAATTGGTTTTTTCATTTCCAGATAAGATAATAATCTTGAAGGGAAATTAGGAATTAAAAAATCTTTATGTAAAAAAATCAAACCAATATCGCAAGCAGCCAACATCTTGACATAATCTTCTTTTGGTAAACGTTGTAACAATTTAGCATTGTTTGGTTTGTTTACATCAAACCATTCTTTCAATTTAGGAAATTCAGTTCCATCACCCACAATTAGAAAGTATGCATTTGAATTTTTACAAGCTTTGATTGTTTCGATCAAGAAATCTAAACCTTGGGGTTTACCTAAATTACCCCCATATACTAAAATCTTTTTATCTAGAGGTAAGTCGTATTTGCTACGAACTTCAATTTTTTCTTCCACCGTATACTTAATTTCAATAGGATCAATTGAATTAGGATTAACCTCAACCTTTTCTGGATTTATTTCAGGATTATGTTTTACAATAAAATCTACATTTGCAGGAGACATACAACCTATCTTATCAGAAACTTTATATAGTTCCTTTTCCTTTTTCACAAAATAACGATGTAGAAAACCATCGGGTTTCATCATCTTCATATCTATGGCGTTTTGTGGGAAAATATCTTTTAACAATAAATAAGAATAGGCATTATCTCGCTTCTTGATGAATTCTATCACCTTTACTAAGGTAATAGGTGGTGTAGAATATAAAATTAAATCAAACTTAATATTTTTTAGATATTTTTTTACAGCTTGTAAATATTGGTACTCTATTGCTAAAGTACCAATACCTTTTTCTATTACATTTTTTTTAGTTATATTAAATGTTTTAACCTGTAAAATATTAATACCTTCTTTACTCGAAAAATTTGTTGGAATTCGTTTTCTTCTCTCTACTGGGGTAACAATAGTAAGTTGATGACCTTCATTTCGAAACTTGCGTAATAGATCTTGGTAAATACCTCGATCTTCAATCGAGTTTATCCCAACCAATGTTAAAAAGAGTATATTCATAGTTAAATATCTTCAGACCAAACGGTTCTTTTGATGTAATCTGTATATGAGATAATAATACGTACTACTTTTTCAGATACATTCGGCATTGAATAATCGGCTACAGGACGGAAGTTTGGTAATTGGTTATTAGTGATTTGTAATTGGTTTCTGTCGCCAACAACTTGAGTTTGTAATTGCACCAAACCTTGCATGATGCGTTCTGGTGACAAACCTACCATCATTACAGATGCTTCTTCCATTGCTTCCGGACGTTCGTGCGCTTGACGAATATTCAACGCACGGAAATTTAAAATAGACGATTCTTCCGAAATAGTTCCCGAATCAGATAAAACTGCATAAGCTCTCTTTTGTAATGCGTTATAATCATGGAACCCTAAAGGTTTTAAGAATTGTACCTCAGGACGCATTTCGATTTGCATCTTATCAATCATATTTTGTGTACGAGGGTGCGTAGAAACAATGATTGGATAATTATATCTTTCTGCAATAGCATTCAAAGAAGTCATTAATCCACGGAAGTTTTTCTCTGAATTAATGTTTTCTTCACGGTGTGATGATACAACAAAGAATTTACCTTCTTCTAGTCCTAATTTTTCTAATACATTAGACGCTTCGATTTGTGGTAAATAATGATTCAAAACTTCAAACATTGGCGAACCTGTTTTGATGATACGATCTGCAGGTAATCCTTCTCTTAATAAATATTCTCTTGCAATATCAGAATATGTTAAATTGATATCCGCTGTATGATCTACAATTTTACGATTTGTTTCTTCTGGTACACGTTGATCAAAACATCTATTTCCAGCTTCCATGTGGAAGATTGGTATGTGACGTTTTTTAGCAGGAATTGCACATAAACAAGAATTGGTATCTCCTAACACTAAAAATGCATCAGGTTTTAATTCCTCCAACAAAGGATCAATTTTAATTAAAATATTACCTACCGTTTCAGTCGCCGTTTTACCTGCAGCTTCTAAGAAATAATCTGGCTTACGTAACCCTAAATCTTCGAAGAAAATTTGATTTAATTCGTAATCGTAATTCTGTCCAGTATGAACGATTGTATGTTCTACTGCTTCTGATGCATCTAAAGCAGCTAATACTCTCGATAATCGTATGATTTCTGGTCGTGTTCCCACCACCGTCATTACTTTTAGTTTTTTCATATCTATTAAGTTAAAAGGAAAAGGGAAAAAGGAAAAATTAAATTGTTGCCATTAATTATTTCTTGCATTTTTCACAATCGCTCCTAATATATTTTTAATTTCTTTTGATTCATTTATTATAACAGTTAGTTCGAATGATTCTTTTTCTAATTCTTCAATTAGTCTTAACCAATAATTAGCTTCTCTTGCTTCTTTAAGCGAGATGTTTACTTTATTTATAAAATCTGCTTTAGAAGAACCTGCTTGTGCTTCTTCATAATTTGCACCAATAGATGTAGCCGCTTTGACTAATTGATATTTTATTATCTTCAAATCACTAGTATCAGGCAAAGTTCTTAAAAATTTAATAACTGCTACACCAAACAAAAAAGTTCTATTCAACAAGTCATTTTCCATTAATAAAATACTTTTACCTTTTTACTTTACACTTCTTACTTCCCTACTTACACTTCTAAAAAATAAGTATCTGCATCTTCAGGATTGAAAGGCTCATCGATCCAAAAAATTGTGTACAAATCTTCAGTACCAATATTTTTGATGTTGTGGGTGTACCAAATGGGCATATCCACATAAGCAGGTTCTGTTCCGTCTAAATAGAAATCCAAAACCTCATCGGTATCTATTTTTCTTAACTGAATTAAAGCTTTTCCTTTAATCACAGCGAAACGTTCAATTTTGCGAGTATGGTAATGGTTTCCTCTTGTAATTCCTGGTACGGTTGTTGAAAAAGAACATTGACCACCAATTCCTAAACGAATCACTTCTACAAACGCACCTCTTGGATCGGTATGCTGGGTAAATTTTACTGGAAAATGCGTTTTATAATCGATGTACGATCGATAGGTATTGAATAAGTTATGTTCAAATTTATCATTCAAAACGGGGATTTCGCCAGCACCAAAATATTTTGCCTTATAGTCATTTAATAATGCTAAAACTTCCGAAACTTTTTTGGTGGCTGTCGGTTCGATGAATAATTCAGGCGTTGATTTTTCTGAACGAATTTCATCGATGATCACTTGAACTAACTCTTGCACATAAATCAAATTGACTTCTCCATCATTAGCTATCGTAGGCGTTTCGCCATGCGTTAATTGGTGACAAAATGTAGCCACAAAAGAATTATAGAATGGTTTACCAAAGGCCCCAAATACATTTGGAATGATTAACCCAGTAACTTTTCCTCCATTTTCATTTGCCCAATTCACGATCGCTTCACGACCTTCTCGCTTTGATTTTCCGTATAAATTATCTCGTTCTTCTTGCGTTGAAGAGGAAATTAATACATGTGCTTTTGAGTTTGTACGTTTTAATGATGCGACTAATTGATTCGCCAAAGCAACATTGGTTTCGTAAATAAATTGTTCACTTTCGTGACGATTCATAGCTGCTAAATGAACGATTACGTCACAATCAGCCACAAATGCATCTAATTGAGTTTCATCTTCAAAAAAATCTTTTTGAAAATCAACGCGATTAAATTCTTCTGGTACTAGACCTAAAGTATTGTATAAATGTTTTCCAACGAAACCATTTTGTCCTGTAATCCCAACCTTTAATGGGGATTGGGTATTAAGGATTGGAGATTGGGTGTTCATATTTCTTTATTTTTTTTAAGGATTTGTAACTAAGAACTCGAAACTTGAAAGATTAATTTTGATTGAATTTTCCTAATTCCTAGTTTCTAGTTCCAAAATAATCTATTGGAAATCTATATTCGTCTTTTACTTCGCCTAAAGAATAATCGGATAGCACTAACAATTTACTATCTTTTTCTTTAGCTTGAATGGCTGTAATGCATCCAGCAGGAATTTGCAAATACGTAAGCTTTTCATCCGTTAAGTTAAAAGTTTGTATGGGTAAATAAGGAGATGGATTTTCAAAATCATCCACTTGTATTACCGCAATTTCAAAAGCACCTTTCATCGCTGCAAACCAACGTTGTTCAATTTGATGTCCTTGCCAACCACGAATAAAAGTTGTTGAATGATTCTCAATCGTATAGATACGCTTGATGTTGGATGCATCAAAATCATTATTATAGGTGATGATTCCTCTTTCGTCTTCGTGCCGGTTCCCGACAGTAATTGGTAATTGGTTATTTGTCATTGGTTAATTCAGTTTTTCTTTAACAGATTTTATTAAACCCGACAACATTTTAGAGATTTGATCTAATTTGATGAGTAAAATTTCATATTCTGATTTTGTCAAATAGTTTAAATTCAAAGAAATTAATATTTGCGTATCAATCTCTTGAACACTGCCTAAAGAAATATATAAAAATTGTAAAAACTCTTTATCAGATTTTCTTCCAGCACCTTCAGCAATGTTACTTGGTACAGAAACTGCAGCTCTCCTAATTTGATTCGTTAAACCAAATTGCTCTTCTTTAGGAAAACCTTTAGTTATAGTAAAAATTACAGTCACAAAATCTATACTTAACTTCCAAACATCTAAATCTTTATGCGTCCTCATACTAATAACAAATTACAAACCACCAATAACCATTAATTAATGCGCATACTGCATCACATCCTCTCCAAATACTTCTTTACGAATCAATGGTAATTTTGAAATCAGATTTTTTAACCCTTCAACTCCTTGCTGTTCTGTATTATGAGAATGATAATCTTCGATTTTAGAAACATCTTCTTCACCTTCTGAGAAATATTTGGCATAATTCAAATCACGATTATCGGCAGGAACTCTGTAGAAATCGCCCATATCTTCGGCTTTCATCATTTCTTCACGGGTACAAAGAGTTTCGTACAATTTTTCTCCATGACGCGTTCCGATAACTTTAACTGGAACTTCTTTTCCTGTTAATTCGATTAATGCTTTTGCTAAATCTCCAATACTTCCTGCAGGTGCTTTGTTCACGAATAAATCTCCTGGATTTCCATTTTCGAATGCGAATAATACTAAATCTACAGCATCTTCTAATGACATAAAGAATCGTGACATATTCGGATCTGTAATCGTAATTGGTTCACCTTTCTGAATTTGATTCAAAAACAAAGGAATAACCGATCCACGAGAAGCCATTACATTTCCGTAACGTGTTAAACAAACCACCGTTTCTGTAAGATTACGAGCCTCTGCAACGGCAACTTTTTCCATCATGGCCTTCGAAATACCCATCGCGTTAATTGGATAAGCTGCTTTGTCTGTTGAAAGACAAATGACTTTTTTTACCCCGTTTGATGCCGCTGCACGAATCACATTTTGTGTTCCTTCCACATTGGTTTTTACGGCTTGCATTGGGAAAAATTCGCATGAAGGAACTTGTTTCAAAGCTGCAGCATGGAAAATATAATCGACACCACGAGTTGCTGGTTCTATTGAAGAATAATCGCGTACATCACCTATATAATATTTGATTTTATCATTTTTATAAAGGTTACGCATATCATCTTGCTTCTTCTCATCTCGAGAAAAAATACGGATTTCTTTGAAATGATCTGTTTCTAAAAAACGGTGCAATAC
This sequence comes from Empedobacter stercoris, assembly GCF_025244765.1. Classification (NCBI taxonomy): domain Bacteria; kingdom Pseudomonadati; phylum Bacteroidota; class Flavobacteriia; order Flavobacteriales; family Weeksellaceae; genus Empedobacter; species Empedobacter stercoris. The sequence continues at coordinate 1,886,674 of NZ_CP104209.1, forward strand.
AGCGGTACCAAATGAACCTGTACCTCCTGTAATTAATAGGGTTTTATTTTTTATTGTTTGCATTAGTTACTTTGTAATAATTGTATTATTTCTTTAATATAATTTTTAGTTTTTAAACCCGTCGGATTTGACTCTTGTGTTAATGCCTCATAAATGGCCTCTTCTATTGTTTCGATTTGCCTAGGGTCGAACGCGATCGAAGGGTTACATATCGTGTGCATATAAGGTAAATCTGAACCTATAATTTTACAACCTCCTTCTATTGCTTCCAAAATCCCTAAACCAAAACTCTCTGATAAAGATGGATAGATACAAAATTCAGTTTTTGCATAAATTGAAGCTAAATTTTCTTTTGGAATAAATCCTAAATTAACAATAGGAATTCCTTCCTCATTATATTTATTTATTAGACCAATTAACTCTGGAAAATCGTCTGTAATGGTTAAGGTTAATTTTCCTCTCCTTGTTCTTTTGTACATGTTGGCAAAAGCATGAATCAAATTAGCTTGGTTTTTATGCTTAGTCCCGCTACTTACATAAACAAAACTATCCTTCTCTTTTTCTGTAGTTGGATAAGACATCGGCTCATAAAATGGCAATACCACTACCTTATCCTTTTTATAAAAAGTATATTTTCGTATAAATTCTTGCCTGATACTTTCTGTTTGTAAAAGTACTAAATCTGTGTGGGATAATAATTTCTCAAATACATAAGATTTAATCTTAAACATGATTTGATTTTTGAAATTTAACGATTTAGGTACATCTAGATATAATCGTTGATGAAAATAGACATAGACAGGAACATTTAATTTTAGAGTAGGACCTAAATTCCCGAAACAAAAAACTTTACTGAATTTATTCTTCTTGCGTTTATAAAATTGATATCTATTAAACATTGAAGCTTTTAAAACCGTTTTTCTTTCGGTTGGGATATAATCAAAGTCGCTTGCACATCTTGCATCAAACAAATAATACACCTCGAGTTGTTCTGCCTCTAATGATTTTACTAGATAATCTAATAAAATTTTACCCCCACCATTATTAATGTATAAACTATCGAGAAGTATCATTGTTAATTAAATTATAATTAATAAAACCATAAATAAATAAAACATATATGTACGCCGAGTTACCAATACCAACCATAAAATCTTCTCCAAAATTAATTAGTAAATAAGAAAACATAAATCCTAAAAGTAGATAGCTTAATACATTCCTTTTTTCTAAAATATTAAAAATTGATAAAAACAACTGAAATAGAGAAAGTAATGTAAACATCAACCCCATGTTCAATAAAAAACGTATGTATACATTGTGCATATTACCAGTATTTATTAATCTTATATTACCATCCATCCCATTACCCCAAAATAAATTTTCTTTAATATGGAAAAACGCTTTATTCCAAAATATAGTTCTTCCTGAATCGGAAATAGAATTCTCTATATTTAAAAGCCTATTAGTAACAAATGACAGATCTATATAGTTATTAAGAATCATAAATACAATTGCTCCTAAAATTATCGCAACTAAAAATTGTTTAATAAAATTTCTGAAATAGAAAAGATTTAAAACAACATAACCGATCATTGCATTTCTTGACCCAGATAAAAGAATTACAATACTTAACAATAAAAAATTAATCCAACTTAGTTTTTTATCACTATTTGAAGAAGAAAGATTTACTAATACAATTAATAACCAAAATATTGCGGTAAAACCAAAAAGATTCGAATTATTTGAGAAACCTATGAATCGCTGTCCTGCTAAAACTAAATGCCCATTTAATACTAAACCAAGGATTATAAAGCCAAAAATTAGTATATTAAAAATTCTTAATAAACTATTTTTATATTTTACAAAACATAAACTTAAATAAAAAGGAAAAAGAAAAGAGGTGATAGTGAGTAAAAAAAAACGATCAACTTCTAAACCATCAACAATTGCATATAATAATTGAACAAAATAAAACAATGAAAAAAAGATTAATGATTTTGTTACATTCTTTGTGTTCCTAGCTAAGGAAAGTAAAGAAATCATGCATCCTAAAATCACAACACCCCATCTAATTGCATTAGCAATTGTATTCGTTATTGGTGGTAACGTTTTTACATTGAAAAATTCTGCTTTATCTAAATCACTATACACTTGTACAAAAGGAGTAACTAAGAAAAGTAGAATAGGTAATACAAAATAAATTAACTTCTCTTTTTTCATTTTATAATTAATTAATTACCAATAAAGAAGCTACTGTAATGTCTGGGCTAATCCGGTTGGATAAGACCCTACTCTTAGTCGACATCTCGATCAATTCTTTATCCGTATGGTTCATCAACAAGACTATTTTATTTGCTAAATCTTGACTATCTCCTTTATTAACTTGAAACCCATTAAATTTATCAATCACAAAATGTGGTGCTGCCCCGCAAACCTCCGTACATATTATTGGTAGACCTGCGCAAGCCGCTTCATGGATTACTAAAGCCCACGGTTCGTGCAAAGAAGGCAAAACAAAACAACCTGCATTTTGCATTTCCATTAATAATTCGTCATGTGCCATATAGTCCTTAATCTTAATATCCTCTCTGTGTATAAACTCATTTTTCAATGGTCCATCCCCTATTAATGTCAACGTCCACCCTTGTTTATCTTGTATTTTCTCCCATGCTTCTAACAAAATATTCAGCCCCTTTTCCGGTGCAAAACGACCAACATAAAGAAAATTTTTAGGATAGTTTGTTTTTTTCCGCTCTATTTCTACATGATGAAATAATTTATTATCGGCAGATAGTGAATTAAAAATAATTTGATTGTTTGCAAAACCCAACTTGCGAGCATAATCATATTGTCTAAATCCTGCTACCCATAAATAATCAAAAGCTTTTTTGAGATGCAAAGGACTTATCCATGCATTAATTTTTTGTTTTAATGTTCCATACCATGGGGTGTCCGACATGGCTACAACCTTTATTTTCGTGTTTTTTTTAATTTGTTTAGCAATCCATACATAATCTTTAATCATCCAGCCTGCAACAACTAAAACAGAGGGGTTAAACTTGAGAATATCTTGATAAACTTGTTTTTTGGGTTGATCTTTAAAAAGTATGGGTTGAAAGTTTTCTTTCTTTTCTGGTACATATTTGAATTTTTCACTAATTGAATAGGATAAAATATTCACTTTATACTCCTCTACCAAAGTATTCATTGACGTTAATTGGTGAGGAACATAATTAGCTATTAAGAACACTGCTTTCATAATTTATTTGCTATTTTTTGCTTTATCTCTCTTTCCTCGTTGTACATAGCTCTATAGTATCCTTTTTTTATAATTTTAGCTGGTATTCCTGCATACATAGAGTATTTATCTAATTCCATATTTTTATTCACCAATGAATAACTACAAACAATTGCAAAATCTTCTAAGATTACTCCCTTACTAATTGTTGATCTATAACCAATGAATACATTTTTACCAATTACAATAGGTTGAGTTAACTTAGTAACAGATTTATCATTAAGATCTACTATGTAATGAAAATTAGTATCAATTATTTGACATTCCCAAGTGATACTTGTATCTTCACCAATCGTAATTAATTCTGAACAGATAATTTTGCTTTTATTACCAATTGATACATTTTTTTCTAAACTTAATTTTGCATTTTTATCAACTCTAATTATTACACCATTTGCAAATCTATTTTTAGATGATAACTCAAATGTTCCTTGGATATTTAATAAAGTTTTTTCTGAATTCCAATACATATTGTCTTCGCCTAAAAAACCAAAACGAACCATTGCAGGTTTCACTTTTCCTTTCAAAATTACATTTCCTGACAAACTATAAAATCTTACATTTCTTGTTAATATAATGGGAATTTTTATAGCCTGATTGAAAGGTAACATATAAAAGTTAAAAAATAGAGTTCGCCAGATACTTACTCTACAAATTCTTCTAAAAGAATTCAACTTATTCCACATGCTTTTTTTCTTCTCTTAAATTTTTAATCACTTTTGCAGGTACTCCTGCCACTCTATGATATGGAGGAACATCTTTAGTTACAATACTTCCAGCTGCAACATGTGCCATTTCTCCAACTATTTTTCCTGGTAAAATAATAGATGTTGTAGATATTGCACATCCCTTTTTTAAAACTATTTTACTTGATGTTCCCTTACCTTCTATTGAATCTCCATTTGGAGTAATTTCATGAAAACCAGTTACTACAATGGTTCTCATACCTAATTTACAATAATCTTCTATAACAACCTCACTTCCAGGACTGGATGAAATAATAGCTTCTGGACCAATCCATACATTTTTTCCAATAATAATTTTCCCATTTTTGAAAATTCTTGCTGAGGAACAAATTTGTGTATGCTCTCCAATCTCGCAACCAATGGATTGATATAAGAATCTTTTAATTGATTCTAACATTTCTATTTTTTTTATATATTACTACCATTATTCCTAAAAATAAACCGCTCAATACTATGTTACTATATACTAAAGCCCATGCTCCGTTTAGTTTAAATCGTTCTATCAGAATCACTAAAGCAATAATTGACAAAAAGTCTCTAAAAAGTCGAATCGCAAACATTAACCAGTTTTTCCCTAAAGAAGTAAAGGCTTGGGCATAGACATTACTAACGCTAGTAAATATTGTAGAAAATACCGCAACCGCAATTAATCCTGCTAACCCATCAAATGTTTCTCCATAGCTTTTTGCTATCAATGAAGAAAACAATACAACGACTATACAGGGAATTAGGGTTGCTACAAAATTAATTTGAATCGTACGATTTAAAATTAAAGTATGTTGAGATGCATTATTTACATTTGATGATAAATGACTTAAAACTACATTGCGTAAAATACCTGGGATAAAAAGAATAATTGCATTCCATTGCATGGCAGCAGAATACATACCTAAATCGCCTACTGTTGCCAACCTCACTAAAAGTACACTTGATAACCATGATGCTACCGCATAAGTGCATTCTTGCAGGGCTATTGGAAAGGAAAAACTAAGGGTTTTATGAAACAATTGTTTATCTGTAGTTTCGTAGTGTATATTTTTAGGAATTGCTTTTTTAACCACTGAATAATTGAGAATACAATTGAGAATTTGCACAATAATTAGTGCCATCAAAGCCCCTTCGAACTTATACAAATAAGTAAGGCCTACTGTAAAAACAAAGGTTAATATCCCTATAATAGAATTGATTTTAGCTAACTCTTTAAATTTACCAAAGCCAGCCATCATTCCTATTTGTGTAGTTGTTATTGCATTAAATACAATTAAAATAGCCAATAAACGCAAAGCATAGCCTAAGTCTTGAATTTTTAGGACATCTATAGCTACCTTGTCTGCAAATAAAAATAAAAAAATAGCCATAAAACCACTAAAAACCAATGTAATTTGATTTGCATATTTTATGAATATTTTTATTTTTTCTGGTTTATGATTTTTAAATTCAGCTATAAATTTCGTTGCGGTATATCCTAAACCAAACGTAGAAAAAATACCAATGGTTAGTATGGTATTTCGAATAATTCCATATTCTCCATACACATCCTTCCCTAGAATTCTGGCTACTAAGATACCAGCTAATAAAGCTAACCCTTTACCTACTAAATTACCTGCTAAAGACCAAGCAGAGTCTTTTATTAATTTATTATTTTTTAATCTATTGTATATAGAAATAATTTTCATTTTTATTGTACTAAACATTCTCTAATAAATAGCGAGTATATACTTTAAGGTTAACGTCTGATAATTCTTTTGTTTAACTTTTCGATATATTTAAATCATTGTTGGATTGAATTTTATAAAACTTTTAAAACATTCATAACAGAAAATTTCTTTTATAAAATAGGTTTGTATTTAACGAATTTATAACCTTACCAAAGATAAATTTCTTTAATTTCATTTCTTCGAAATCAAGAAATCTTAACTTATGCTTATCCTAACAATTTCTAGATCAAAAACTTCTTTATGCTGTGCCAATAACATGGCATTAGACAAAACTACATATCCTGTTCCTACAACCGTTATTTTCATTATTTACTTATTTTCAATAACATTAATTTATTTTATAATTTTCATCAAATATTCGCCATACCCACTTTTTTTCAGTGGTTCTGCAATATTCATTAATTCTTCTTTTGTAATGTATCCCATACGATACGCCACTTCTTCTATGGCACCAATTTTCATTCCTTGACGCTCTTCGATCACTTGAACAAATTGACCAGCTTGCATCAATGAATTGATTGTTCCAGTATCCAACCAAGCTGTACCACGATTGAAAACACCAACTTTCAACTTTCCTCTTTTCAAGTATTCGGCATTGATATCTGTGATCTCTAATTCGCCACGTGGAGAAGGTTTGATATTTTTTGCAATTTCTACCACATCATTGTCATAGAAATACAAACCTGGTACCGCATAATTTGACTTGGGTTCAGTTGGTTTTTCTTCAATTGAAACAACTTCATTTTGCTCGTTAAATTCAACTACTCCGTATCGTTCGGGATCGCTCACCTGATAAGCAAAAACCAAGCCACCATCTGGATCTGCTGAATCTTGTAATAATTTAGACATTCCAGAAGCGTAAAATATATTGTCACCCAAGATTAAGGCTACTTTATCATTTCCAATAAATTCTTCTCCCAAAATAAAGGCTTGTGCCAATCCATCTGGACTTGGTTGTTCTTTATAAGAAAATTTACATCCTATTTGAGAACCATCGCCTAATAATTTTTCGAAATGAGGTAAATCGTGAGGCGTAGAAATAATTAAAATTTCGTTAATCCCTGCCAACATCAACGTTGACAAAGGGTAATAAATCATTGGTTTATCATATACCGGCATCAATTGTTTACTTACCGCTAATGTTAAAGGGTGTAAACGCGTCCCTGATCCTCCTGCTAATATAATTCCTTTCATTTTATTTATTTTATGGTTAGATGGTTAAAGGGTGAACGTGTGAACTTGTGAACTTGTGAACTTGTGAACTTGTAAACTTGTGATCATGTGAACTTGTGAACTTGTGAACTTGTAAACTTGTGATCATGTGAACTTGTGAACTTGTAAACTTGTAAACGTGTGAACTTGTAAACGTGTCAAATTGTAAACGGGTGAACTTGTAAACGGGTGAACGTGTAAACTTGTGAACGTGTGAACTTGTTAACTTCTTCACTTCTTCACTTGTTAACTTCTTCACTTGTTCACTTGTTAACTTCTTCACTTGTTAACCTTCTTCAATATCCCTTTTCAATGATTCTATTAATTTTAAGAGCATTCTTTTGATGTGTAAAAATTGTGTATCAAAATCATCTAAATTACTTATATAATTTAATCTTTTAGATATTTCTAATTGTGTTTCAATTTCATTCAATGAGCCTAAAGCGATGTACAAAAAATGAATAAATTCTTTTTTACTTTTTCTTCCAGCTCCTTCCGCAATATTAGAAGGGACAGATACTGATGCTCTTCTTAATTGGTTTGTCAAACCAAATTGCTCTTCTTTTGGGAAGCAATCTGTAATAGAATAAATATTTGTGACCAGATCTAATGATTTCTGATATACTAATAAATCCTTATGGCTCTTCATCTATTGTATTTTATGTGAAACTTGTAAACTTGTGAACTTGTGATCATGTGAACGTGTGAACTTGTGAACTTGTGAACTTGTGATCATGTGAACTTGTAAACGTGTGAACTTGTCAAATTGTGAACGTGTGAACTTGTGAACGTGTGAACTTGTAACTTCTTCACTTCTTCACTCCTTCACTCCTTCACTCCTTCACTTATTCACTTGTAAACGTGTAAACTTGTAACTTCTTCACCTCTTCACTTGTTCACTTGTTAACTCCTTCACTTCTTCACTTTTTCACCTTAAACTCTCCAAACGACTGTGCTTCTTGATCCTTTTCAGAAATTATCATTTTATCTGTTGGAATTTGCCAATCTATATTCAGTTCGATGTCTAAAGGATTCACTCCATCTTCAGACGCTTTGTTGTACCCATTATCGCATTTATAGAAAAATGTTGCTGTTTCTGAAATCACCGAAAAACCATGTAAAAAGCCTCTCGGAATAAACAATTGTTTTTTATTTTCTGCTGATAATTCTACAGCTACTGATTGACCATAGGTTTCAGAATCTGGACGAACATCAACTGCAACATCTATTACTGCGCCTTCTACAACTCGTACTAACTTAGCTTGTGAATGCTCACCTGCTTGCATATGTAATCCACGCACAACGCCATAAGAAGAATTTGATTGATTATCTTGAACAAAAGTTGGTTTATATCCTAAAATTTCTTCCAACTTTCCTTCGTTATACGATTCGAAGAAATACCCTCTCGAATCTTCAAAAACAGTTGGTTCTAAAATAAAACAACCTTTTAATTTTGTCTCTGTTGCTTTCATTACAGTCTTTTATTTACTTTTTCTTTAGGTAAAGCCCCTTTTACATCATAAATCACTCCGTTTTCTTTTAAATAATCAGTTAACTGAAGATTTAAAAATTCGTCGTGTGAAACAGTCAAGATAATGGCGTCGAATTGGTGAACTGGTGAACTGGTGAACTGGAAAACCTGATCCAATGTATTACAAAAAGTTATTCCGTATTCATGGTTTACCTCATCCGGGTTAGCCCAAGGGTCTAACGTTGTCACCTCTATTCCATATTCTTCTAAAGCATGAATCACATCAATTGCTTTTGAATTACGAATATCAGGGCAATTTTCTTTAAAGGTAATTCCTAAATTTAGAATTTTTGCGCCTTTTACTTTGATATCGTTGTTAATTAACAATTTAACAACCTGAGAAGCTACAAAGGCTCCCATAGAATCATTTAATCGTCTTGCTGCTAATATCAATTCAGAATAATAACCAATTTCTTGTGCTTTTTGAGCCAAATAAAATGGATCAACACCAATACAATGTCCTCCAACCAAACCTGGTTTGAATGGTAAAAAATTCCATTTTGTTCCAGCAGCTTCTAATACGTCATTGGTATCAATATCCATTAGCGAAAAAATCTTCGATAATTCGTTAATAAACGCAATATTGATATCACGTTGCGAATTTTCGATCACTTTCGATGCTTCTGCAACTTTAATTGTAGGTGCTAAATGAGTCCCTGCAACAATTACTGATTGATATAAATCATCAACTATTTTTCCAATTTCTGGAGTTGAACCTGATGTAACCTTCAAGATCTTTTCAACCGTATGCTTTTTGTCTCCTGGATTGATCCGTTCTGGTGAATAGCCTGCAAAGAAATCTGTATTAAATTTCAATCCTGAAACTTCTTCCAAAACAGGAATACACTCCTCCTCTGTTACGCCAGGATAAACAGTTGATTCGTAAATCACAATATCTCCTTTTGACAATACTTTCCCTACCGTTTCCGATGCTTTTTTAAGAGGCGTTAAATCTGGTCGATTATTTTTGTCCACTGGCGTAGGAACGGTTACCACATAAATTGTAGCATCTTTAATATCCGCTATATCTGATGAACAAAACAATCCATTTTCTACTTGAATAAAAGGATTTTGTTTAACTAAAACATTTTGTAGAACATTATTTTCAACTTCTAAAGTTGAATCTACTCCATTATTTAATTCAGCAATACGTTGCTCATTAATATCAAACCCGACAACAGGGTATTTTGTTGCAAATAATCGAGCCAACGGTAAACCTACGTAACCTAAACCAATTACTGCTATTTTATGTTGTTGATTCATTTATTATAATATTTTCTGTACCATTGTACAAAGTTAGACACGCCTTTGTCCACTGGATAAGATGGATTGTAACCAAATTTATCTTTCAACTCTTGGACATCCGCCCATGTTTGATTGACATCTCCCGCTTGCATAGGGTACATTTCTAAAATAGCTTGTTCTCCTGTTGATTTCTCTACTTCTTTGATAAAATCCATCAACTGAACAGGTTTGCTATTTCCTATATTGTATAACTGGTAGGTTTCGTTTGTTTGTTTGTCTTCAAGTATTTTCGTTATTCCTTGAATAATATCATCGATATAGGTGAAATCTCGTGATAAATCGCCGTGATTAAACACTTTCACAGGTTGATGATTTAAGATGGCTTTTGTAAATAAAAACATCGCCATATCTGGTCTTCCCCATGGGCCATAAACGGTAAAAAAACGTAAGCCTATCGTTTGAATATTGTACAAATGACTGTAAGCATGCGCCATTAATTCGTTTGCTTTTTTCGTTGCTGCGTATAAACTAATGGGATGATCGACAGCTTGCTCTGTAGTAAAAGGAACATCAGACGAATTTCCATAAATGCTTGAACTACTTGCATAAAGCAATTTCTTCACCTGATGATGACGACAACATTCTAATATATTCAAGAAACCAACCAAATTGCTTTGTCCGTAAGCATCTGGATTTTCGATACTGTAACGTACTCCTGCTTGGGCTGCCATATTAACAACCGCATCAAACGAATATGTTTTAAAAAGTTGAGCCAATGACTCTTTATCTTCTAAATTCATTCGATAGAAAATCATGTTCTCTTCATGCTTAGAAGAGGTGACCTTTTGATTAAAATGTGATGCAAATTCTTGAGAAATTCCTAATTCGTGTAATCGATCATATTTTAACTGAACGTCATAATAATCGTTGATATTATCAATTCCAACAACTTGAATATCTTTTTCGATTAGTTTTTCAGCTAAATGATAACCTATGAAACCAGCTACACCAGTTATGAATACTGTTTTCATTATTTCTCTTTTTCGGAGGTTGCGACCACTTTTCTTAATCCTGAACTTGAGAAACGATGCGTACGCTTATTGTAGTAAATCTGAATATTATTATCTAAACAATATTGTTTTCCTGTAAAGTCAATATTTCGGTATTCTTCGCCTATAATTCTAACATTTACGGGCAAAGCACTTAACATGTCAAACAAATCTTGTTCTGTTTCGTATGGAATAATTTCGTCCACATAACGACATCCTTCTAACTGTATATAGCGTTCTACGATAGATTGTGTTGGACTATTTTTGGAAGGGTCTACTGCTGCAGGATCTGTATTAAGACCTACAATCAAATAATCGCATTGTCGTTTGGCTTCTTCGAGCATCATCACATGTCCTGCATGAAGTAAGTCAAATATTCCGAAAGTAATTCCAGTTGTCATTTATAATACTATTGTTGGAAAGACAAATTTAGGTAATATTTTGAATTATTGTTAAAGAATTGTACAATAAAAAAAGTCTCTCAAATTTGAGAGACTTACACTTATATCAATTCTGAATTTCTTTTTTCTAAATGGGTGTAAACATTTTTCACTTCTTGCGAATATTCTTTTTGTAAAATTAAATTTGCTGTTGGAGTATGGACAAAAATGCAATTTTGCAACCCCACAAAAGAGGTGTACACTTCTGTTCCGATAATCATGTTTCCATTTCGATCTACAGTATGTCCGTTCATGATAAAATAATCATACAACGATTCGAAAGACCCCAAATCGTTCCAAATAAATTTTGCAGGAACAACTTTTATTTTCTTGCTTCGTTCCATTACGGCATAGTCGATGCTATTTGATGGAATTTTCATTGAAAGCTCTTCACTTAATTCTCCATTTACATTTTCGTTCCAAGCCTCGACAGAAGTTTCATAAATTTCTTTTTCAAACTTCTTCAACTCTTTTAGCAACACTTTTGCTTTGAAACAAAACATTCCACTGTTCCACAAAAAATTACCTTGCTCGATAAAATCTTGCGCCGTAATATGATTTGGTTTTTCACGAAACGATAACACAGTGTCTTCTTTGTGCTCAATATAGCCATACCCTGTTTCTGGACGTGTTGGATGCACACCAAATGTGACGATATAGTCATTTTGTGCTAATTCGATTGCTCTATTCATCGCTTCTTGATAGGCTTCCATATCTTCAATCAAATGATCAGATGGTGTCACAATTAGAATATCATCATCCTCAACTGCTAAAGCTGCAAATGCAATTGCCGCTGCAGTATTACGTGGAACAGCCTCTACAATTTTTGTGTATTCAACATTCATTTTATCAAGTACTTCTTGACTCAAATGATCGTTATCCTTGTTTCCTATGACCATCAACTTATCTGCAATAGGAAGATTGCGCTGAATCGTTAACTCAAATAAAGATTGCTCATTAAACAGAGGTAAATATTGTTTTGGATGACTTTTTCGTGAAAGTGGCCAAAGTCTACTCCCAACACCACCAGATAAGATCACATTATAAATACACATAAATTCTTCTAATTCGAACTTGTAAAGATATTAAATCAAATCATTATAGAAAATTATTGAAATTAAATTTAATGTAAATTTAATAGGAAACTGATCTAATAAAAGAAAAAAATCCTGCTCAATTGAGCAGGATTTTTATATTAAATTCATTTTGAATCTTAAATCATTGAAATACGTAGTGTATTGGTAATTCCTTTTTCAAACGCTGGCATAGCATTCAAATTGATGATGTAATCACCATATTCTACATAACCTGCATTCTTCGCTAAGATATTTACCTCTGTTACCGTTTGATCCGTAGATGTATCGCGAGGATCGTAATTAATCGATTTTACACCCCATAACAAATTCAACATACGGTTGATTCGTTTACTTGGATTAAACACCAAAATAAATGAATTTGGACGATGAGAAGAAATTTGAAAAGCTGTATAACCAGAATACGTCAACGTTGCAATTGCTTTTGCTCCTGTATCTTCTGCCATTTTAGCTGCATTGTAACAAACCATATCTGTTACAAAACGTTCGTTTTTAACTTTTGGTTTGTGTTCTGGTACATGTACGTGCTCATCATCTTCAACAGTTTGAAGAATTTTCGTCATTTTCTCAATCACTTGAACAGGGTATTGACCAACAGATGTTTCACCTGATAACATAACCGCATCTGCTCCATCAAAAACGGCATTTGCAACGTCAGAAACTTCGGCACGAGTTGGTGTTAAACTCGAAATCATGGTTTCCATCATTTGAGTTGCAACAATAACTGGTTTACGCGCTAATTTTGCTTTGTCAATTAATTGTTTTTGTGCCTTTGGAACAATTTCAAACGGAACCTCAACTCCTAAATCCCCGCGAGCAACCATTAATCCATCCGAAAACTCTAAAATATCTTTAATATTTTCTAAAGCCTCAGGCTTTTCAATTTTAGAAATAATTGGAATTTTAAGTGTGCCATGTTCTTTGATAAAATCAGATAAATCTTTTACATCTTGTCCCGAACGAACAAAAGATAAGGCAAACCAATCGACACGATTTTCGATTGCGAACTTTGCATCTTCTTTATCTTTTTCCGTTAAAGCTGGTAAAGAAATATTTGTATTTGGTAAATTAACTCCTTTTTTAGAACGCAATGGCCCGCCTTGTATTGTTTCAGCTTTTACAGTATCTGTACCATTAGTCTCGATCACTTTGAAGATTAATTTTCCGTCATCAATCAAGATGTTTTCACCCACTTGCACGTCTTGTGCAAACTTTTGGTACGTCATAAAAACTTTCTCTTTTGTTCCTACAACATCTTCATTGGTGAAAGTTAAAATTTCTCCTGGATTGATGACAAAATCTTCGTGTTCCATTTTACCAATACGCAATTTTGGACCTTGCAAATCCGCTAATACTGCTGTATTGTATCCGTGATCGTTATTTAATTGATGAATCATTTCTATCTTACGTTTCACATCCGCATAATCGGCGTGCGAAAAGTTGATACGGAACACATCTGTTCCTTTTTTCATCATTTCTAGTATAATTTCTGGACTATCAGTTGCTGGACCTAATGTTGCAACAATTTTCGTCTTTTTAAGAAATTGTTTATCGTAAATCATATTTTTCCCTTTTTTTTATGCACAATATTTTGTTAGAAAACCAATCTATCAGCTGTACTGATTAAATCGACATCTATTTTTTTAATTAATTTAATAAAATCTTTTTCTACAAATGGAAGTGGAAGATTCTCTATATCATCTTCCCAGCCAGAAACTTTGACAATATAGTTGCAATCCTTGTAATTAGGCACAAGTATAATGCTCTCTTTGAAAAGATTTGATAAATCTACTTCAATTTTTTTAGAATCGGATTGATTTGGGATATTTTTAATGATATGATAATCTATCTTATTGGTTTCATCTATCCATTCGTATGTTTCGAAAAAATAGGTATGATCATCTAACCAAATATCCAAATCATTGATACGTTGAAAACGCGTATCATAAGTAGAATTGAGATGGAAAATAAATTGTGTCGAAGTATTAAAGCTTGAATTTACGCCTATTAGATGGAAATCTATCCACTCATCATATAAGAGTAACTCTGCCATTCTTCTATACTTTTTCTATTTTCTTTTGTAGTGAATAATACGCGCGTTTTGCGGCACTTTCTTCTGCTTTTTTCTTTGAAGTTCCTCTCCCTTTTGAGATAACCTTATCGTTAAGACGGATAACGGATACAAAGACCTGAAGATCTTCTGCATTTTGCTCCTCAAATGTATTGAATCTTATTGTATTTCTCGTTTTTTGACTCCATTCTAAGATCAACGATTTGTGACTTGTTATGGTATGTTCCAAACGATCTAAATCCGCATAAGGGTCAATAATTTTGATTTGAATAAATTTTTGGACTGCATCTATTCCTCCATCTACATAAATTGCACCGACTAAAGCTTCTAACATATCACCATTGACGTCTTCCCCCAAATTGTTGTGATTGTTCATAGGATCTAAATAATCCAACAGACCAAGTTGTTTTGACACAGCGTTTAATTGCTTGCGTGAAACTATTTTAGAACGCATTTTTGTCAAATACCCTTCTTGTTGATCTGGTGCTTTATAGTACAAATGTACTGCGGTAGAAGCACCAAGTAATGCATCTCCTAAAAACTCTAATCTTTCAAAATTGATACTGTTTCCATTTTCATCTTTTTTTTGCGCTGATCTGTGGGTAAATGCTTCTTTAAACACCTCAATATTTTGAGGGGTATACCCCAGGATCTCGTTCAAAAATTTCAAAAAAGGATCAGATGAATTTGAATCATCACGATGATTTTTAAAAGAAAATAATTTTTTTAAGAAAGACATTACTTATACTTCTTAAATATCACACACGCATTGTGACCACCAAAACCAAAAGTATTACTCAATGCATAATCCACATTTTTCTCTTTTGCTTTGTTAAATGTATAATCAATTTTAGGATCAAGATTTTCATCATCCGTAAAATGATTAATTGTTGGTGGAACAATACTGTTATTGATAGCTCCAATAGCCGAAATCGCTTCAATAATTCCAGCACCACCTAATAAGTGACCTGTCATTGATTTAGTTGAATTGATTTGAATATTGTACGCATGTTCTCCAAATAATTTTTGAATCGCTTTAGATTCTGCAATATCTCCTAATGGTGTAGATGTTCCGTGCATGTTGATATGATCCACGTCTTCTACGTTTATATTTGCGTCTAATAAAGCTTCTTTCATCACATTTAAAGCGCCAATTCCTTCTGGATGTGGTGCTGTAATATGATGAGCATCTGCTGTCATCCCTGTTCCTACTAATTCAGCATAAATTGTAGCTCCACGTGCAATTGCATGTTCGTACTCTTCTAAAACAATACATCCAGCGCCTTCACCCATTACAAAACCATCGCGGTCTTTGTCAAATGGTCTTGAAGCCGTTTGTGGATCATCGTTTCGTGTAGATAACGCATGTAATGCATTGAAACCTCCAATGCTTGATGCTGTAATCGCAGCTTCTGACCCTCCTGTTACTATTGCTTCTGCTTTTCCAAGTCTTAATAACATGAATGCATCAATAATTGCATTTGTTGAAGAGGCACATGCCGAAACAGTTGTATAATTAGGTCCCATAAGACCAAATTCCATTGAAATATGACCAGGTGTGATATCTGCAATCATCTTAGGGATAAAGAAAGGATTGAAACGTGGTGTTCCATTTCCTGTTGCGTAATTCGAAACTTCTTCTTCAAAAGTTTTAATTCCACCAATACCAGATCCCCATATAACACCGATACGCTCTTTGTTTACGTTAGTAGCATCTAAGATCCCACTGTGTTTGATAGCTTCTCTTGCAGCCACAATCCCCAATTGGGCACAACGATCAATCTTGCGCGCTTCTTTTCGATCAAAATGATCTTCAATGTTGAAGTTTTTGATCTCACAAGCAAATTGTGTCTTAAAAAGAGTTGCATCAAAAAGCGTAATAGGCGCGGCGCCACTTACACCATTCACTAATCCTTTCCAGTATTCTTGGTAAGTATTTCCGATTGGTGTTAGCGCGCCTAAACCTGTTACTACTACTCTTTTTAATTCCATAAAAATTAAGGAACTATTACTTGTTTAAGTCTTCGATGTATGTCACAGCTTGACCTACTGTAGAAATTTTCTCTGCTTGATCGTCTGGAATTTGAATATCAAATTCTTTTTCGAATTCCATAATTAACTCTACTGTGTCTAATGAATCAGCTCCTAAATCGTTAGTGAAACTTGCTTCAAGCGTTACTTCGCTTTCGTCAACTCCTAATTTATCCACGATAATTGCTTTCACTCTTGATGTAATGTCAGACATAATTTTCTAATTTTAATTGTTGTAAACTACTGCAAAAATATAAAACTTATATTAAATACAAGCTTTTTTTTATATGCATGCATAAGAACTTGCAAATATAGGGTGAATAATTATTCACGAAAACGTTTAAGTGAATGACATAAGTCAAATTTTTCACGCTTTTTTTTATTGTAACTTTGTGCAAAGTTTTTACCTTTAATATTTTAAAAATACTATAAAATCACAAAAATGAGCATAGAATTGGCATCTTACGGAATAAAAAATTCCAAAATTAACTATCAATTATCTCCTGAAGAACTTACCAAGAAAATGGTAGAATTAGGACAGGGAGAAATCACATCTTCTGGCGCTATTAATATGCTAACAGGAGAATTTACAGGGCGTTCACCAAAAGACCGTTTCATTGTAAAAGATGATATTACGGCTGATAACGTTTGGTGGGATGGAAATACAAATATTCCTTTTGATTCTGATAAGTTTGACGCTTTATATGATAAAGTAGTTGAGCACTTAAGCAACCGCGAAATTTATGTACGCGATGCTTTTGCTTGTGCAGATGACGCCTACAAAACTAAAATTAGAGCAATTACAGAAACACCTGCTGCTAATTTATTTATCTACAACATGTTTATTCGTCCAACAGAAGAAGAATTAAACAACTTCGGAGATTCTGAATGGACAATTATAAATGCGCCAACTTTTGTTGCTGATGCAGACCAAGATGGTACAAGACAACACAATTTCTCTATCTTAAACTTCAAACGTAAAATCGTTTTGAATGGTGGAACTGGTTACACAGGAGAAATGAAAAAAGGAATTTTCTCTGCTTTAAACTTTATCTTACCGGTATTTAGAAACACATTACCAATGCATTGTTCTGCGAACTCTGGTGAAAACGGAGATACTGCCATGTTCTTTGGGTTATCTGGTACAGGAAAAACAACCTTATCTGCTGATAAAAACAGACGTTTAATTGGTGATGATGAACATGGTTGGACTGAAGACAATACTGTATTCAATTTTGAAGGTGGTTGTTATGCTAAAGTAATTAACTTATCTGCAGAAGGAGAACCAGAAATTTTTGCTGCAATTAAAGAAGGTGCGTTATTAGAAAACTGTAAGTTAGTTCCAGGGACAAACGAAGTTGACTTTACGGATACCTCAATTACAGAAAACACACGTGTTTCTTATCCGATTGATTACATCGAGAATATTGCAGTTCCATCTGTAGGAAAAAATCCTAAAAATATTTTCTTCTTATCATTTGATGCTTTTGGTGTTTTTCCTCCAATCGCTAAATTAAACCCAGATCAAGCAGCTTATTTATTTATCTCAGGATATACTTCAAAAGTGGCTGGTACAGAAGCTGGTGTTACAGAACCACAAACGACATTCTCTACATGTTTTGGTGCGCCATTTATGCCGTTGCACCCAACAAAATATGCTGAAATGTTAAGCGACAAAGTAGAAAAAACTGGCGTTAATGTTTGGTTAATTAACACAGGTTGGAATGGTAAGAAAGAACGTATGTCTTTAAAAGATACTCGTGCAGTGATCAATGCAGCATTAAATGGAGATTTGGATAACGCAGCGTTTAAAAAGGATCCATACTTCGGATTTGAAGTTCCAGTTGCAATAGATGGTGTTTCATCAGAAAAATTAAATCCTGCAACTTCATTTGCAACAGAAGAAGCGTATGAAGAAAATGCGAAAGTATTGGCAGCTAAATTCAAAGAAAACTTCAAAAAGTTCGAAGAATTTGCGAATGCTGATTTATTAGCTGGAGGACCAACAATTTAAGGTTGAAATTAAGATTGAGATTAAGATTGAGATTAAGACAAAGTTTTAGCTCATTTTGAAAATCAGAAATAAATACAAAACCGAGCAAATTGCTCGGTTTTTTTATGTTTTAAATTTTTTAAAAAGATATAATTCATCTTAATTCTAGATACACTTTTTATAAATTTCATTTCTAAAATCACTCAAATTGACAAATTTTCATTCAGATTTACAATAGAAAAATTACATTTTCAAATAAAATTCTTTTGTTAAATTAATGTAATCTTCGGTATATTGATGACGTTCGACTTCGATGATTAACTCATTTTCAAGGCATTTCTTGTCATGAAAACTAAATTCTAATAAAACACGTTTGGTTGCAGTAGTTGCATTTCCTTTTACATAGACTGTTTTTGATCGTTTTAAGTTGTTTTGCGAAGCAATTTTACAAAAAGCACCCATTTGATCGTAAGGTATAATAAAACTCGCTAAACCGTCTTGTTGAAGCAATTCAGTCGTTTTTTTGATTAGCTCTTCAAATGTTAAGGTTTCTTGTTGTCGCGCTTGTTTTCGCGCATCAAAATCAACCGTGTCATTTACTATGAAAAATGGTGGATTGCTTACGATCAAGTCATATTTTTGATCTGTAGAATACGCTTGAAGTGATGCATTAAAAACCGTTAATCGCTCAGAAAAAGTTGCAAGTTCAAAATTTTCTTTTGCTTGTATAAAAGCATTTATATCAATTTCGATAGCATCAATTGTTGCATGTGGAAAACGTTGGGCTAACATCAAGGAAATTAATCCTGTTCCAGTGCCAATATCTAATATATTTTCGCCCGTTTCTAAAGTTGACCAAGCGCCAAGCAAAACACCATCTGTGCCAACTTTCATTGCCGTTTTATCTTGAAAAATATCGAATTGTTTAAAACGAAAAGGTTTTCTATTCATTATATGGAATCAATATGTAGAATGTTGTGCCAACAGAAATTTCGGTTTCGAAACGAATGGTTCCATCGTAATCGTCAATAATTTTTTTCACCATTGGCAAACCTATTCCCATTCCACTGTTTTTTGTTGTAAATTTTGGAACAAATATAGAATCTTGTGATTCTACTGGAATTCCATTTCCATTATCTTGTATGGTAATATGAAGAAAATCTTTTACAAAAGCGACATCCACTTTCACTTTTGCAGTACGAGATTGTGGAATAGATTGAAATGCATTCTTTGTAATATTGGTAATAATTCTGTTCAAATATTGTTTATCAAAACGCATCATGATGATATTTGGAGAATAATTAAACTCGATAAACTCCATTGGAAATACATAAAGTGTATTTTTTATGACTTCTACAACATCAATTTTTTCATCTTTACGCGATGGCATTTTTGCAAAATCTGAAAAAGCCTCTGCAATACCAGAAATTGTATCAATTTGTTGCAATAAAATATTCCCTGTGCGCATTGTTTTCTCTTCGAGATCAGGATCATTGATATCAAATCTTCTCATGTGATTTTGAATCATTAATCGCATTGGAGTTAATGGATTTTTGACCTCATGAGCTACTTGTCTGGCAAAATCTCTCCACGCTTCTTCACGTTCTTGTTTGGCCAATAAATCGGATTGTTCTTTTAATCGAAATAGCATATCGTTATAGGAATCGACCAAGACTTTGATCTCGTCATTTCCATCGTAACGAATCGGCATATTGTTGACAATTACTTCTGTTTCTCGAATACGATCTGCAAACGACCAAAGTTTATTCAATGTACGTTTAGTTACAAAATAGACGGCTAAAGTTCCGAATAAAAGAATTACACCAAAAGCTAATCCATAACTACCAATTAAGGTAAACATGTCTTGCTGTAAAAAATCTTGGTTGGATTGGTAAGGTAAACAAAGAATGGCAATGTTTTCGTTGTAATAATTCTTGATATTACTATACGACGAATAGATATCACTCTCGTCATGAGAATCTTTATTCGTTACAATAAAATCATTTGAATCTTTGAGTTTATCGAGTATCTTTTGTGGTAAAACATCATAAGTTGTCGATACAGGTTGAGTTGTAAGGATTTTATTTCCACGCAAATCGTAAACCACAATATCTGTTTTGTTGATATCTCCAATGCGAAGAAAACCATCTTCTAATAGGTTATGAATATTATCCTTGGTTGCAATTCCAGGGTAATTATCCATCTCATAATCTATCGCAGCTTCTACTGCTCTTACCTTTCTTTTAAGAATATCTTCGTGATATTGTTTGGTTTGATCATTGAAATGATTAGCAGTAATCAATAAAATTGCGCCTGCTGTAAATAACAAAATCGTTACCATGTAAATGATAATACGAATAGGTAGCGATAAGTTATTTTTTCTTCTAATCATTTTTATTTTTGAAATAATCTTTTGACGTATTTTCCTAAGATATCAAATTCTAAATTTAAGGTATCTCCAACTTTCACTTGATTGAGATTTGTAAATTCCCAAGTGTACGGAATAATTGCTACCGAAAATTGACCAACTTTACTATCTACAACGGTTAAACTAATTCCATTTAGACAGATCGAACCTTTTTCTACAGTTACATTTCCAGACGATGCTTCGTCATAGGCTACGGTAACAAAAAAACTTCCGTTTTGGTTTTCAATAGAAACTACATTTCCTGTTTGATCTACATGTCCTTGAACAATATGACCGTCTATGCGACCATTGAATTGCAAACATCGTTCTAAATTGATAAAATCGCCTTCTTTTAAGGTGTTAAAGTTTGTTTTTTGTAGTGTTTCCTCTATAGCTGTGACTTTGTAAAGACCATCTTTAAAATCAACAACTGTTAAACAAACTCCATTGTGTGCTACACTTTGATCTATTTTTAGTTCATCACAAAAATCAGCTTCAATCCATAAATGTAAATTAGATTGATCTTTCTCTGCTTTTACAAGCTTTCCAACTCCTTCAACGATTCCTGTAAACATGATGTTATTTTTGGTGAAAGTAATAATTAATTCTAAAATTATAAAATGAAAAAGGGATGATTTTAAAACATCACCCCTTTAATTATTGATCTAAATATTTATTTTACTCAACTGTAACTGATTTTGCCAAGTTACGAGGCTGATCTACATTTTTACCTAATTTTACAGCAATCCAATAAGATAATAATTGTAATGGAATAGCTGTTAAAATTGGAGAAAACTCTTCTGCCGTTTCTGGGATTACAACATAATCATCTGCCATTGCAGTAACTTGTTCATCGCCTTCGTTTACAATCGCAATTACTTTTGCACTACGAGATTTAATTTCTTGAATGTTAGAAACTACTTTTTCGTAATATCCTTTTTTCGTTGCAATAACAATAACTGGCATATTTTCATCCAACAATGCGATTGGTCCGTGCTTCATTTCTGCTGCAGGATACCCTTCTGCGTGGATGTAAGAAATTTCTTTTAATTTTAATGCACCTTCTAAGGCTGATGGGAAGTTATACCCACGACCTAAATAAATTGCATTTCTATTGTCTTTATATTTTTCGGCAATTTTATCGATAACGCCTTCGCAATTATCTAAAATTTGTTGCACTAATTCTGGAATACGCTCTAATTCGCGTGTTAACAAGTTGAATTTCTCTGCTGATAATTCACCATTGTGTTTTCCTAATTTTAATGCAATCAATGCTAAAACTGTTAACTGAGCTGTAAAAGCTTTTGTTGAAGCAACACCAATCTCAGGACCTGCGTGTGTATAAGCCCCAGCATCTGTAATACGAGCGATAGATGAACCTACAACATTGTTAATTCCGAAGATAAAGGCACCATTTTCTTTTGCTAATTTAAGCGCTGCTAATGTATCTGCCGTTTCTCCTGATTGAGAGATTGCAATTACCACATCATGTTTGTTGATGATTGGATTACGGTAACGGAATTCTGATGCATATTCTACTTCTACAGGAATGCGAGCGAAATCTTCGATCATGTATTCTGCTACTAATCCTGCATGGTAAGACGTTCCACAAGCTACAATAATGATACGTTTGGCATTTAAGAATTTCTCTTGATGATCCCAAATACCTGCCATTTTGATGACACCTTCGTCAACCAATAAACGTCCACGCATTGTATCACGAATAGAACGAGGTTGTTCGTTGATTTCTTTTAACATGAAATGTTCGTACCCTCCTTTTTCGATTGCTTCGATATTTAATTTTAATTCTTGAACATCTAAAGATACCGCTTCATTATTTTTGATTGTACGTACATCAACTGCTTTGTCTAAAGTAATTGTTGCCATGTCTCCGTCTTCTAAATAAACAGCATCTTTCGTAAATTCGATAAACGGAGAAGCGTCAGAAGCTACAAAGAATTCGTTTTCACCAATTCCGATTGCTAATGGAGATCCTAAACGTCCAACAACAATTGTATTTGGTTCTTCTTTGTCTAAAACTGCTATAGCATAAGCTCCAATCACTTCATTAAGCGCTAAACGAACAGCATCTGTTAAATTTAGATTTTGTTCTTCTTGAAATAATTGAATAAAGTTTACTAAAACTTCTGTATCTGTATCACTGTGAAAAACATAACCTTTTTCGATTAACAATTTTTTGATTGATTCATAGTTTTCAATAATTCCATTATGAACTAAAACCAAACGTCCACTGTTTGACATATGCGGATGCGAGTTTACATCGTTTGGAACACCATGTGTAGCCCAACGTGTATGACCAATTCCTAAATGAGGTGTTTTATCTAAATTTGATGATTTTTCTTCTAAATCAGAAACTTTTCCTTTTGTTTTTACTAATTCAAAATCAGTACCAGTAGAAAGGACTAAGCCAGCACTATCGTAACCACGATACTCTAATCTTCTCAATCCATTTATAATAATTGGATACGCTTCGCGATGACCAATATATCCTACAATTCCACACATAATGTTATATAGTATTTTAAGTTAAATTGTTATTTTTTTGAATAATATACTAATAGTTTTAATTTTTTAGCATCATTTTCTGTGTTATTCCCGTGCAATACAATTCTATACGGATTGTATGCTCTATTATTTTGGAATGGGTTTGTACTATTGATAGTTGTCGCATCAGAAACAGAAGTGATAAAATTACCCAATGTAATGTACATTGTTTGGTCTTTAAATTCATTTCCTTTTTCTAACATACTTTTCAGATGTTTTGTGATATCAATTGTATAAAACTCTGTTTCTCCTTTTACTTGAGGATTAAAGTGTACAGAAAGTGGATACGAATTATAAAATTCTAAAACATCTGCATACAATTCATTAACAATTTTGTCCTCTTTTTTGTAGTTATTCCAAGCAGTTATATACGGTGGTTTTGGAAAACCATATGATTCATCTATATAAAATTTCAATTTGGCACCAAGAATAGCAATATCACTTTTCGACATTTCTGTCTTCAATTCATCTAACTGTTGGGTGTTGAATTTTAATTTCGCATAGTTACCACTCATTCCACTCAAAAACAATCTTGCATCACCCTTTATAGAGTCTGGTTGAACTGTTGAATACGTAGAACCTGCTATATTATTTACAATTTGAGAAGCAATTACATTTGAGTTATTCGCTGTACCTGAATTCCACTGATTAGAGAAATCAAAATCATAGGTTGCGTCCAAACGTTCTTTGTATTCTTTATCTGTATCTTTTTTAGGTGTTGGATTTTTGTATGAATAATACATTTTTAAATCCATTTTATTTGGATTAAAATTGATGATAAATCCATCCGTTTCTTCAACAGAAAATTCTAAACCTTTGATGTTTTCACGAATAAATGTTGCATAATCAGAAAGCAATCCTGTTTTAGCATTCTTGATGATTTTTTCGTCAAAATAATCTTTATCTAAAGAGACTTTGTAACCTACTGCTTCTTCCGAAATATTAGTTGTTCCCGTTTTTTGTTTTACAACTTTACTCACCACTGTTTTTCCAATTTTAGCAGTCCCAATTACTCTCGAATTGGCATCTATTGGCGATTCTGAACCATCTAATTTAGAAAAATACTTTGAGTCTCGATATAAAACCGTATTAATGTCTTTAATTTTCAACGTCATCTCCAAATCCTTTTTTCCATACAAGGAATCAACAGCGTATTTTGTTGTAATTTGGATTGTATCTGTATCTTCTGGTTTCTCTCCTGGTTTAGACAAGTTGATTGTGTCCTTAGAAATAGGATCTTTTGTAGAATTGTAATAAACAGGGATGATAAGATTGACAGAATCTACTTTTGGCTCTGTACCAAAATCTTGGTCTCCAATAGAAGTAGGTCTAAATTGCGTATAAAACTTTGATGCAGTCGAGCCAAAAATTGGTTCATTGTACACACCAAAAGCCCCATTTTGCAATACAAATCTATCAGATCGAATCGTATCAAAACTTGCATTAAATGCTAATACATCTAACGATTTCACATTCCCATCAGCTTCTCCTCCAATAACATTGTTATCTAATTCTAATGTTTCGTTTTCACAAGAAACCATTGTTCCCATTCCAATCATCATTGCAACAGATACAGAAAGGACATTCAAAAATTTTTTCATTAATCTCAACGGATTTTAATTAGAGTTCATTACTTCCTCAAGATAAAAGTTGTTGTACACTTCTTTTGCTTGCTCTTTTGAGCAATAATCTAATAGAGGAATATTTTGTTGGTTGATATAGTTTTTGACATCTTCTGGAATTATCTCTTCTCCTCTCGCTACCGCATCTGCGTATTCTAAAGAAGCTTGAATCATTCCTAAATGAGTCGGTTTTTCTAAGTATTGTTTTACTTCCCCTTCTACTTTATCGAAGGCTAATTTATTGATTAATCCATTATCCAATTCTCCATCAAATGCATTGTCAAATAGTGAAACTACTACTTTCGCATCTTGAAAAAATGGATCATCCGAATAATATTTCTTTAGGTACAATGGTACTAAACTTGACATCCATCCCATAACGTGAACTACGTCTGGTTTCCAGTTTAATTTTTTTACTGTCTCTAAAACTCCTTTTGCGAAGAAAATCGAACGCTCATCATTATCAGAAAACAAATCATTTCCTTCTCCATAAACTTCTTTACGTTTAAAATATTCTTCGTTATCTATAAAATACACTTGTAGTCGCTCTCCTGGTACAGATGCTACTTTAATGATTAAGGGTTGATCCAAGTCATTAATAATCATGTTCATACCTGAAAGTCGTATTACTTCATGTAATTGGTGTCTTCTTTCATTAATTGCTCCAAATCTTGGCATAAAGATTCTTACATCTGCGCCATTACTTTGCATGATTTTTGGCAAATCTAATGCTTGAGAAGACATCGGATTTTCAGGAAAATAAGGTACCATTTCTGTTGTTACATACAATATGCGCTTTCCTTCCATAATTTCTACTCTCTTTTCCTAATGAATAATAAGGCACAAATTTACAAAAAAATGTTGATATATTATTTGCTTATAGTAGCTTTGCCGGATATTAGTTTTTTTTTAACAAATCAGTGGAATGGTTGTATTTAACGAAAAGGAAAAATTAACTCCCGTAATCGTCGAGTTAAAAAACCAAAACAAAACCATCGGGTTTATCCCTACAATGGGCGCTTTGCACGAAGGGCACATGTCTTTAGTAAAAGCTTCTAAGGCTCAAAATGACTACACAATTGTAAGTATTTTTGTCAATCCAACACAATTTAATAATCCAGAAGATTTAGCAAAATATCCTCGAACTGAGGAAAGTGACAAGGAATTGTTAATGAAAAATGGTTGTGATTTTGTCTATATGCCAACAGTAGAGGATTTATACGAGTCAAATGAAGGTGCAAAACATTACGATTTCGGAACGATTGACAAAGTCATGGAAGGTTCTTCTCGTCCAGGACATTTTGATGGTGTTGCAACAATTGTTTGCAAATTATTCAAAGCCGTTCAACCAACAAGAGCATATTTTGGAGAAAAAGATTTTCAACAAATTCGTATCATTCAAGAAATGGTAAAACAAGAGAATTTGGATGTCGAAATTGTTCCAATGCCTATTCATCGTGCAGATTCTGGCTTAGCTTTTAGTTCGAGAAATGCTCGTTTATCAACACAACAAACAACAGATGCACCACAAATTTTTTCGATTTTATCTAAAGCTGTTCAACTTAAAAACAACGGAAAAGATGTAGCTGAAGTGAAAGAATTTGTTAAAAATGAATTTGAAAACTCTCCTTTCGAATTAGAATATTTCGAAATCACAGACGAAGAAACATTGTTGTCTATCAACCATTTTTCTGAAGCAAAACATATTCGAGGGTTTGTTGTTGCCTATGCAGGCGATGTTCGTTTAATTGATAATATTCAATTCTAAAAAAAACTAAAATATTTGTTCCAAATCCATTGAAAAATATTGGAATAGGTTTTGAAATTTATAAGTTCAATGTAACTTTGCAAAATTATGATGGTAGAAGTTTTTCACTCTAAAATACATAGAGTTAAGGTAACAGACGCAAAACTAAATTATATCGGAAGTATCACAATCGATGAAGATTTGATTGATGCTGCAAATATGGTAGTGGGTCAAAAAGTACAAATCGTTGTTCAAGAAAACGGTGAACGATTTGAAACTTATATTATAAAAGGGAAACGTGGAAGTGGCGAAATTTGTTTGAATGGACCTGCTGCGCGCAAAGTACAAGTTGGTGATACGGTAATCATTATTACCTACGCAATGATGGATTTTGAGGAAGCCAAAACATACGAACCAACAATTGTTTTCCCTAACGACAATAATCGTTTAGATTAAGAAATTAATTTTCAAACATTTATATGAAGAGTAAGATGAAACAATCACTCTTCTTAATCATTGCTTCATTGTTAGCACTCTTTTTTGTGGTAATAACAGTGAGGCAAATTGATTTCGAACGAGTTGCAAACGTTTTAAAAGAGACCAATTACTTTTGGATTTTTGCATCAATGGCTATTAGTATCCTCACCTATTGGATACGTGCCGCTCGTTGGAAACTTCTTCTCAAACCAATGGGGTACAATACCCAAACTTCATCTGGTTTTTGGGCAATTGCCTTTGCTTATTTTATGAATTTAACCATTCCGAGAAGTGGCGAAGTTGCACGAGCAACAAGTTTTTATAAAATGGAAAATGTCCCTTTCGAAAAATCATTTGGTACAGTTGTTTTAGAACGCGTTATTGACCTCTTATTTTTAGGCTTATTTTTCGGATTAACACTTATTTTTAACTACGAGACCTTTATGCGTTTTGTAGAATTAGGAAACAAAGAAAAAGCACATCAACCAACAACAGAACCTTCTTTCTTAAAGTATTACATCGCGATTGGAATTGTTCTTTTTGGAATGATGTTAGTTGCCATTTTCTGGAAAAAAATTATCCAATTGAAGTTTTTCGAGAAAATTAAAACATTTCTTTTAGGACTTTGGGAAGGAATCAAATCAATCTCAAAATTAGAAAGAAGAAGTCTATTTATCTTTTATTCTTTTGCTCTTTGGATTTGTTATTTTTTGATGACCTATTTAGTTTTCTTCGCGTTTCCAGATACAGAAAACTTTGGAATTGCAGAAGGTTTATTTCTTTTAATTGCAGGTTCTTTTGGAATGATTTTGCCCGTTTCTGGCGGATTAGCTTATCCTTACGTCATGTCGATCGCATTTTCAGCAGTGTATCTTGCTAAAGGCGGCGATCAGCACGAAGGACGAGCTATTGGCGACTATTTTGGGTTAATACTTTATATAGCTCAAGTTATTTCGATGATTAGTTTTGGATTAATCGCGATTTATAAAATTGCAAAAATTCGTCGAGATTCTACTGTTTAATCATCTCCAAATATTTGGACGCTTGATCTTCTAATATTTCAGTTATTTTATCGTATTTATTTTCTTTTACTAATTTCTCTAACCCGAAATTGTGATAACAATACGTTACATAATCACTGACTTTATTTTCAGGAATATTCAAACTTTCGACAAAATAAGTCTTCGTAAAATAATTTTCTAACTCTTTTATTTTATCTATTCTTTTAAAATATTGATCTTGTTTTTTATCTTTTTTCTTTTGTCCAGAAATTGTTGCTATCCAATTAGATGGGTCTAACAATCCATTGTTATTCAACATTGAAGAGGCATACGGATCGATCTTCCTGAAACGTAAATTGGGATCAATTCCAAGATTCAATCCTTTATACAAATCATCTACTTTATCGTGTTTGAGCTTAATATTATTCTTAAAGTTTTTGTCTAATGTATTAATCCGAGCCTCAGCTAATTCTATTGTTTCAATATTTAAATGAATGGTTAACATTCCTTTTGCTAAAATATCAGCTGTAATTTTGATTGAACGCTTTTTGTAAAAATCGTGCGTAAAAATCAATTCATCTCCAACAGAAGCTTTGATCGAAAACATTCCCTTCGAGTTTGTAAATGCTTTAGCATTAGTCGTTTCGTTGGTAATCAAAATATTCTCAACAATATCTTGTCCCACAATACCATCGTCAATCACCACTTTTCCAGTAATCAAATTGGATTGTGCAAGCGAAAAAATACTGATCAAACTAAAAAATAAGATGTATAAAAATTTATTCATTCTTCGATATTTTTGCTAAATAAATTGGTGATTGTTCTTCTATGACAAAAAGTATTTCATCAAAATTATTATCCCTTAACAACGTTGGAAAATCAAAATTTGAATAACAATAATCTAAAAACTCATTGATTTTTCCTTCTGGAATCTTCAAATCATTAACAAAATAATAAGTCGTATAAAACCTACGAAGCGCAAGCAATTGATCTTCTTTCACTATTTTTAGTGGAACTGGATTTTTAACACGCTTTTTGGGATTTTTGAAAAGATTCATTATTCCCAATAAATTAACTCCTCCAACCTGTTTGATTGTTCGATTGACTATTTCTTCATCATGTTTTAGATTCAATTTAGCTTTAAAATCAAGTGAATTAATTCCCATTTCATCTCCTAATTTTTCTTGAAACGATTTCTCTTTTCCCATATTCCTAAACGCATCTTTATTCAGTTTCTGAATATTCGTTTCAGCCAATTCAATCACTTCTACATTCATGTGAATACTTACAAATCCTTTCGTCATCATAGCTTCAGTAACTTTCAAACTTCGATCTTGAATCCCCAAATGCTTAATGTATAATTCATCATTCAAATTAACATTTATCGAAAATAATCCTTCCGAATTGGCTTTTGCTTTGGCTTTTGTCATTAAATTTTCAACCGTTGCTCCACTCAGATCCATCACTTCATCAGCATCGTCAACCATAATTTTTCCTGTGATTAAGGTTGATTGCGCATAAAGTAAACTACATAAAATGAAAAATAGGTTAAAAAGTAAAGTTCTCATCATTGGCATTCAATTTTCTCTTAAAAATAATCGAGAAAATGATTGTATATCAATATTTAACTCAACTTTATCTAAAATCTGAAATTTGTTAAAAAAGTGAATTATCATTAACGTTATTTACTTATTGTATTAAAAAAATTCACAAATAGAACTCCATATCTTGTCGCGATAAACCATTATTTTTGTGTAAATTTGAAACTATGGCTAAAACAAAAACTACCTATTTCTGTCAAAACTGTGGCACGCAAACCTCACAATGGATGGGACAATGCAAAAGTTGTGGTGAATGGAATACCATTGTTGAAGAAATTGTTGACAAAGGCGAAGAAAAAAAATCGTGGAAAGATAAATCGGATAAAAAAGAGAAAACTTTTGCACTAAATATTCGAGAAATTAATCCGTTGGGAGAAATCCGTATTTCGACTAAAAACCAAGAATTAGACCGAGTTTTAGGAGGCGGAATTGTACCAGGATCTGTGATTTTGGTTGGTGGAGAACCTGGTGTAGGAAAATCGACCTTAATGTTGCAAGTTGCCTTAAAGTTAGATACAATTAAAATTTTATATGTTTCTGGTGAGGAATCTGTTTCTCAGGTTAAGCTACGTGCCGAACGAATTGGAATAGAATCCGATCAATGTTTTATTTTACCCGAAACAAATACGCAAAAAATATTTGCTCACGCCAAAGAAATTCAACCTCAATTAATTGTTGTCGATTCAGTTCAAACATTACAAACACCTCATGTAGAATCATCTCCAGGAAGTATTTCGCAAATTCGAGAAACCACTTTTGAGCTCATCCAATATGCGAAAGAGACCAACACGCCGATTATTTTGATTGGTCATATCACCAAAGAAGGCGTAATTGCTGGACCAAAAATTTTAGAACACATGGTTGATGTTGTTCTTCAATTTGAAGGCGATCGTAATCATATTTATAGAATTCTTAGAGCAAATAAAAATCGTTTTGGTTCGACTGCAGAAATCGGAATTTACGAGATGCAAGGTGCCGGTTTGCGCGAAGTCACAAATCCATCTGAAGTGTTGATTACAAAAAAAGATGAATTACTTAGTGGTAATGCAATTGCAGCAACTTTAGAAGGCGTTCGTCCTATGTTAATCGAAATTCAAGCATTGGTTTCGACAGCTGTTTATGGAACGCCACAACGGACTGCTACTGGTTTTGACGCGAAGCGATTGAACATGTTGTTGGCTGTTTTGGAAAAGCGCGCTGGTTTTCGATTGAATATGAAAGATGTTTTCTTGAATATTACAGGAGGAATTCGTGTAGACGACCCTGCAATTGACTTGGCTGTTATCGCTGCAATTCTTTCTTCGAGCGAAGATTCTGCCGTTCCTGATAACTGTTGTTTTGCTGGCGAAGTTGGTTTGAGCGGCGAAATAAGGGCTGTAAATCGTGTAGAACAGCGTATTACGGAAGCGGAAAAATTAGGATTTGATGTTATATTTGTTTCAAAGTACAACAAAATAAAAGATACAGATTTTGGAATCAGAATTGTCCGAATTTCAAAAGTCGAAGATCTTTACCGTATGTTGTTTCAATAAATTAAAAGTCATCAAATAATTGGATTTACATATATCTTATAGTTTTGTTTCAAACGAAATAATATGAAAAAGCGGATTTTAGTTTATGGATTAGCAACCGTATTGCCAATTTTGGGAATCGCTTATTTTTACGGTTATTACAACAACCAAAGTCCGTTTACGATAAAATGTATGTTTCATGCAATAACTGGCTTATGGTGTCCTGGTTGTGGTGGTCAACGCGCTTTTTATTTATTAACACACGGCCATATTTTACAATCGTTGCGATATAATTTGCTACTCCCCTTTGCGCTATATATTTGCATACGTTTTTATTATTCTATTATCGGAACTATATTTTTAGCGGAACCTTTATCGAGTAAGTTTCATTTTTCAACAAGTTTCGCGCGAAACTTTCTACTCTTTTTATTAATTTATTCGATTTTAAGAAATATTCCTCTTTCACCGTTTATCTATTTAGCACCAGAAGGTTAAATCAAAAAAAATGGAATTATTCCTCTAATTTTTTTTGATCTGATTGTGTAGCGCTACGCTCCTCACCTTCTTTTAACTCTCCTCGACGTATTCTATTTTTATCCGAATCTACCTCATCATTTGGTAACGAAACAGCTTGGTTCACTTCTCCTAAAACCCAAGTTTCAGTAGCCTCCCACATTGCTCGTACTTTAATTGGTTCTGGATACAAATAAATTGGTTCAGGTTGTTTACCTGATAAATAATCACCTGTATCCCATTTTCCATTTGCATTTTCATCTACCAACAATCGGAACAAATATTCGCCTGGTTCTATAAAATTAAACTCAAAATAATTTTTATTCGCTGGATTATAAATCTCTTCTAAAACTGTAAAGTTTTGATCTGCTTTCAGGAATTGCAAAATAAATGGTTTTGAAGGCGTATTCTGAAGCGTTAATTTCAAATGCCCAAAATCACCACGCGTTCCCATTTTTATTGGATATGCCAATGTATCATTCTTTTCTCCTAAAACATCCGTTAACGCATTGGGATAGATATTTACCTCAAACTTTTCATCTAAATTTTTATCAAAAACAAAGTTTAAATTTTGTGCATTAATCGTATCAATCGAAACGTTGAATGGTATTGAAACTGTATCCTTGAATACGTGAATTTTAGTTAAATCTAACGATTTAATAGGTGCATTAGCTTGGATTTTAAACGTTTTATTCGGTGCTAATTTTTGATCATTTAACGCTTTAAACTCTAATTTACGTTCAACATTCGATTTTGAATACAATGCACTAATCGAATCAATTTGATCCTTATGTTGCACATTAAATTTTAATTTTGCGCTTCGCCCTGATATGGTGTCCACCTTTGGATTAAACCAAAAGTTAATCGAATCTTGCTTTGGAAATTTCTCAATGTAAGCCGATTTAAATTCTTTCCCTACAGGTGTAATCGTTACATCTTCTGTTGCTCCAGTTGTTTTAAACACAATCAAACCTTCTTGTTTGAAACTTGCTTCTGGCTTACGATATGCTGGTTTTTGATTGAATAAATTCAAGTTTATTGCCTGATTCGAATTCAATTCTATCGCTTCATTATGAAAAGCTAAACGTTCTTTACCATAATCATACATTACATTTTCTACTTTATCTTCGAATGCAATCAGTTTATATTTCCCTGAAGCCAAATAATTTAACTGATATGCACCTTTATCATTTGCTCTTGCAATATAATATGGTTTCTTTTGCAACACCACACTATCGGTATATGCACTGTCTACTTTATATAGCCCGACCAATATCTTCTCTGGTAATTTAAAATCATAAGACGAATTTACATGTCCCGTTACTTTTAACGAATCGATAAAACTACCTGTCGAAAAAACATATTGAAAATTTGACAACTTATTGTTCTCATTAAAATCTTGAACTGCATCACCAAAATTGAAACTATAGGTTGTATTTGGCAAAAGTGGTTCTTGAAATTTTATTGAAATATTTTTCTTTGCTAATGCTTGAGGCGTTACAATTGGCGGTATCTGAAACGAAGGAGAAATTACCACATTTTTGCTGTATTCCTTCAAGATAATATACTCATCAAAGTTGATTGTTGCTTCTTGCAAATTGACATCTACATTCGTTGCCAACGTGTCTGGAGCAGCTTTTAGGAAAACTGGTGGTGTTTCATCTTTAGGTCCACCAGTTGGCGAACCCTGTCTTGCACAAGAAATAACCGTCAAAATAGTTAACATCAAAAGCGAAAAACGTGTCGTCTTATTCATGGGCGCAAGTTAAGAAAAAGCTTGTTATTATGCACAAGCAATGGTGATTACACTTATCTTAAAATTTTCTGAAAAATTAAACTGTTTAACTGCCGAGGCAATAGTAGCACCTGTTGTTAGTACATCATCAATCAAAATATAATGTCCAGGTTTTAGATTTGGATTAATTTCAAACGCATTTTTCAAGTTATTTAACCGATGTTGTTTATCTTCATTTACTTGAGATGAATGATATTTAACTCGAATTAATCCATCCGAAAAGTAATTGATTTGATTATTTTCAGCCAATGTTCGTGCAAAATATTCAACTTGGTTATACCCTCTTTTTTTCAATCGTTTTGGATGTAATGGAATCGGAATAATTCCGTCATAATCACTCAAATCAAATTTGATTAACTGTGCTAAATCAATTCCTATTTGTGGACGATTTCTATATTTCATTTCATGCAAAATTGTTTGCGTTGTATTGTGATGTTTAAATTCTAACAAAGCAACAACATTTTCTACCTCGCATATATTTCGTAATTTAGAATAAGCTATATTGTTTTGATCAAATTGCCAATGGGTAAATGCGAGATTGGTTGAGCATGAAACGCACAGAAACTGCGAAGGTTGAATCACCTCTTGACAATCCAAACAACGCATCGGAAAAAATAAATCAACCAAAGAATTTACGATTGTTTTGATTTCCATTACCTTTGCAAATTAAAGTTTAGTACTAAATTTAATGAAAATCATTCGACTTACAAAAGCTTTTACGTTCGAAACTGCACATGCATTGCATGGTTATGACGGAAAGTGTAAAAATATACATGGACATTCGTACAAATTATTTGTTACTGTAAAAGGTGTTCCTTCTGAGGATATCAACGATGTGAAACTTGGAATGGTGATGGATTTTGGAGATTTGAAGAAAATTGTCAACAAAGAAATTGTTGATCTTTTTGATCATGTTATTCTATTGAACGAAAATTCTCCTCACAAATCTTTGGGTGAAAAATTATTAGCCGAAGGGCATAATGTTGTATTTACAAATTATCAACCATCTGCAGAAAATATGATTTTGTGGATTGTGGATAGAATAAAGCCTCTTTTACCAAATAATATTGATTTGGTTGCGCTAAAATTACATGAAACAGATAATTCTTATGCAGAATGGTTAGCGGAGGACAACCAATAAACATTCAATTAGAAGCTGGTAAAAAGGCCTATTTTTCTTCGGATCATCATTTTGGTGCTCCGAATGAAAAAGATAGTTTGGTACGCGAAAAATTGTTTGTAAAATGGCTTGATGAAATAAAAGACGATTGTGGTGTTTTATTTTTGATTGGTGATTTATTTGATTTTTGGTTCGAATATAAACATGTTGTTCCGAAAGGATTTGTTCGTGTTTTAGGAAAATTAGCCGAACTATCTGATCGTGGAATTCCAATTTATTTTTTTGTTGGTAATCATGATTTATGGATGAAAGATTATCTGCAAGAACAAATCAATGCAATCGTTTTTCGAGATAAACAAGATTTTATCATCAACAACAAAGAGTTTTTTATTGTTCATGGCGATGGAAAAGGTCCTGGAGATAAAGGTTACAAACGCATGAAAAAAGTGTTTACCAACAAAGTTTGTCAATTTCTTTTTTACTTACTTCATCCCGATTTAGCTATGTGGTTAGGAATTACAGCTTCGCGAAAAAACAAAATGATTTCGGGCGATGAAGATGTCAATTTTCTTGGTATTGATAACGAATGGTTGATCTTATACAGTCGCAAACAATTGCATCGAAAATACTACGATTACCTTGTCTATGGACATCGACATTTACCAATGGAAATTGCGATAGGTAAAGCACGTCACATCAATCTTGGAGATTGGATTAACTATTTTACCTATGGTGTTTTTGATGGAAATGAATTCGAATTAAAAACTTACTTCCGTAATCAAGGAGAAGAATCTCGGGATTCGATCATAAAAATTATAGATTAACAAGCAAATCATAAAAATCCATAGATAAGCTTCTTTTAGCCACTCTATTTTCGGTTTGCTTTCGGTAAAATATCTGGTCAACATTAGCATAATACTAAATCCTAAAAAAGCAAGATAAGTATCATTATTTCCTCCGTAAAGAATATAAGTGATAAAAATGACGAGAAACATAAAGTGGATCAACAAAAAGATTCTTTTCTTTTGAGCTGTCAGCTTATTAATATTCTTGAAATGATTAACAATAGAGTAAATTAAGACAATTGCAACTGGAATTAAAAACAATTGTTTCAATTCGAAATGTACCATTGTAAACATTAATTGTTCTTTATAAAAATCGTACATAAAGTAATAATCTAAAAGAAAACTTACTTGTGCTACAATTAATACTGGAAGAATAAATCCTAAAAATCCAAGAATAGGAATCTTAGGTTCTACCACTCTTAGCGTCAAGAAATAAGCGAAAATAGCTATTCCTAAAAATATAAGTGGAGGATTGAGTAAAATTGCAAAGCTCATAAACACACCTATATCAAACGTATTATATGTATCATTTTTTTCGGATTCGAAGTACAACAATTGTACTGTAATATAGGTAACAAGCAATAAACTTCCTGCAATACGATAGTCTGACAATCCGCCTATAAAAGGCATTAGCCATAAAATATAAATAAACGTTGGATATGATGACGTACTAATTAAATCGTTTGTATTATCGGTATAACCTACAAAAGCAATTGTTAAAATCGTTAGAAATACGCCCAATTTTTCTAAATTACTCAGATCAATACTGTTAAAATTCGCTGCTCCAAGCAATGTAAACAGTACAATGATAAAAATCTGTATAAAAAAATTCCTTTTGTCAAGTAGATTAACCAACATTTTATTAACTTTGATGCAAATTAAGCAATAAACTAGAATATGGGAGTTATAACTGATTTATTTTTTGCGATTGGTGATATTTTCAAATGGACTTTTGAAAATTTATTATCTCCAGTTGGCGTTATCTTTGGATGGTTATTTACATTCATCGGATGCGCATTGATGGGATGGTGGTTATTTAAAATCGCTAGCTTTGGAACCGAAAATGAAAAAAAATACGAAAGATAATCCATCTTTATTTGTATAAAAATATATTTTCGAATTAATTCGAGAAACCCTTTACAATAACTGTAAAGGGTTTTTTTGTGAATTATATTGCGTTTTCGTCACCTTTGAAAACAAGTACTACTGTTTGGTAAATGATTTGAATATCTAATAATAAAGACCAATTTCGTACATAAAAAATATCTGTTCGAATACGATCTTCCATATCCTTATCACAATCTATAGCTCCTCTAAACCCTTTTACTTGAGATAAACCCGTAATTCCAGGTTTCACATAATTTCTAAGATTATATTTTCTTATTATTTCACTATAATATATGTCCTGTGATATCATATGAGGTCTAGGCCCAACTATAGACATATCTCCTTTGAGAACATTTATAAATTGAGGAAATTCATCAAGACTTGTTTTTCTTAGAAAATGACCTATTCTAGTAATTCTATTATCATTAACAACAGTAGCTTTAATAGAATTTGTTCCATCATTACGCATTGTTCTAAACTTATAACAATCAAATTCTTTACCATTAAGCCCTCTTCTTTTCTGCTTGAAAATGACAGATCCTTTAGAATCTAGTTTAATTAATAAAGCTATAATTGGAAACAACCAACTTAATATA
Organism: Empedobacter stercoris; assembly: GCF_025244765.1. Taxonomy (NCBI): domain Bacteria; kingdom Pseudomonadati; phylum Bacteroidota; class Flavobacteriia; order Flavobacteriales; family Weeksellaceae; genus Empedobacter; species Empedobacter stercoris. Next base: position 1,924,009 of record NZ_CP104209.1, read on the forward strand.
AATACACAAACTAAAGATGAAAAAATAATATCAAATAATGATTTTAGTATTTGACTATTTGTTTGCTCTAATGGGTATTTTTTTAATTTGAAAATAGGTAATGTATCAATGTAATTAACCTCTAAACTTATTAAATCATTGTTTAAAGAATTTGGTACATAACTTACTTCAATATGGTTATTTTCACAATAGGCTAGTATTTTATTTTCAAAATGATAATCTTGAATGCCTGATTGGGAAATAAAAACTTCTTTTATATCATATTGATTTATCAGTTTTATTATTTCTTTTAAATCTAATCCATTACTTTCAATAGCATTTAATCCAAAATGTTTTCTATCATCTAAAATATTTTTTAAACGCATCGAATTTAAGTTTTCTCCGACAATCAAAATATTTTTTAAATCTTCACCCTTTTCATATTTTTTTCTGAATAGATAAAACATTAAAATACGAGTTATGAGTAGATAAAATAGAATTATAAAAGTAAGAAGTATTACCAATTTATTAGATAATAGACTTTCGGTCTTTAATCCAGAAATGGTAAAAACAATAACAAAAAAAAGAAAACTTTGAGAAATAACTTTTTTTATTAATTCTCTTAAATAATTTACTCTCTTTATCGAATATAGTTTAACATAATCAGCAATAATAAACCAAGAAACAATTGTAAGTGTGTATGCTTTATAATGGGCATCAACAATTGCATAAAAGTTAGGTAAATGAACTAAATCTATCGTGTAAAAATAATCATATTGTAATCTAATGAAATTATAAAATAAAAATGATAATATAAAAAAATCAAATAAATATAAAAAAACCTTTCTTCCAAAGAACTTATTTTTGTAAAACATTTTATTACTTTTGCCAAATATATAAAGAATTCTATTGAAATCTTTTTAAATTGTTGAGATTACTATTTTTTATTTTTAGCATTACAAATTTTGAAAATCTTACATATCATAGAAGCCTTAGGTGGTGGAGTTCATACCTATTTTAAAGATCTTAGTTATTTTTTTAGTCAAAAAGAAGTATTAAACGATTATGAAACTATTATTGTTTATAATGACAAACGAGATGAAATTGTACCAGAAAAAATTAAGGAGGATTTTGGAGATAAGGTTAAATTAATAAAAGTGGACATGGTTAAAAACCTAAATCCTATAAAAGATCTTATTTCAACTTATGAATTAGCCAAAGTTATACGAAAAGTTAATCCTGATGTCATCCATTTACACTCTTCTAAAGCAAGTGTAATAGGTCGTTGGGCAAGTTTTGTTTCTTTCAAAAAACATAAGCTATTCTACACTCCTCATGGTTATTCTTTCCTACGTAAAGATATTTCTTCTTCCAAACAAAATTTATATCGAATAATTGAAAAATATACACAATCTATTTTTGGAGGAACTACAATTGCTTGCGGCGACACAGAATATGAAATAGCTAAAAAATTGGGAAAAGCGACTTTAGTTCGTAATGGGATAAATTTGAAAAAAGTTGAGCGTAATTACATCGCTATTAATAATAGCCAACTTACATTAGGATTAGTTGGACGTATATCTGAACAAAAAAACCCAAAACTATTTAATCAAATAGCTTTTCATTTTCCACAATACAAATTTATTTGGATTGGAGATGGAGAATTAAGACATGAAATTACTGCACCAAATATTGAGGTCACAGGATGGTTTTTTAATTCGATTGAGGTGTATAAACACCTCAATCGAATTGATGTAATATTACAAACTTCTCTTTGGGAAGGTTTACCAATTGCTTTATTAGAAGGACTCGCATTCCACAAACCTATTGTAGCTACCGATGTGATAGGAAACAAAGATATTGTAGATCATCGGATTAATGGTTATTTATTCACAAAAATAGAGGAACTAGATGAATATTTCACTCTCTTAGAGCAAGCTGAAGCAAGGGAAAAAATGGGAAAAAATGCATACCTAAGTTGTAAAAATAAGTTTGACAGTCAAAAAAATTTCTACGATTTAATTAATATTTATGAAAATTAGATTATTCATTGTTGCCTTATTTTTGCTTATATTCTTTAATTGTAAAAGTTATAATTATCAAGTTTATACTGAAAATAAAAAATACGGTATTTCCAACAGTTTACTTTGGAATCCTAAAATAACTAAAAAATCTTGGGTATTTTATAATCAGGATAGCGCAATGTTTAGAAATTATTATTCTAATTTAACAGAAGGGCATTTATTAGGATCACCATCTAATCAATGGGATTCATCTTATCTTGATCCTATTTCTAATCAAACTATTCATACATCTAATCTTTCAAACTATTCACTAATGTGGGTGACTTTGGGCTATGACTATAATCAAAAAAAATCCAATCCCGGTTTTGATTTTTTAACTTTAAATGATAATAGGATTTCAAATAATGAGCCTTTAGAATTTAGAATCATCAACAACGCTAAATTTTTAAATAATGATAAATTAAGAGAAGTTGGTTTTATATTTAACAATTGGCCACAATACTGGCCTGTAGACAATGTTTGGAGCGGAGGTAATCACTCATTCAAAGCCAATTATAATATTAATGATTTTAATACTCTTAAAGTCACATTCAATGCAAAACTAAACGATTATAAACCTCCTTTAAACAATACTGTTTGGTCGGGAGCCTATATTACTTGTGATTTTAGATTTAGTGTTTACAATGATAATGGTTCTATCTTTAAATCGTATTTGATTGGTGTAATTTTTTCTAATCCTTCGAATAAAGATTACAATGGAAATCCTAATGATGATATTTTTTTTCAGGAAACTATTCTTAACCAAGGGGTAACAATCGAAAGAACCTTATTACATGGAAATAAAGTTGGAATAGATAATATTGATTCTTCATATAAAAATATTACTATTGATTTCAAACCTCTAATCCTAAAATATTTTAATGATATTGATTTCAATAAAACAAATTTTATAACAGGATTAGATATATACTCTGCAACAAGAAGTGCTGATATAACCTATGATATCAAAGAAATTGATTTTGAAGGAAATTAGTATTTCTGTTATTGAGTCTATTTATTTGTAAGTCGTTTTTTAACACATATTCAAAAATAATTAAGTCTCTTATTTTTAATTATTTTACTTTTTATTTGACCTCATCTTGGATTCTATCTAGATAAAAAACGACAATCAAACTAAACCATATCGCACTGAATAATATTCCATCGAAACGAATTAAAAAATCATCAAATAAATTCGATAAAAAAAAGTTTAGTACAAAACTAATTCCTATAATATTTTTAGATGCTAAAGAAAGTTTTAACATATAACCAAAATAAAAAATTAAAGATATAAACCCTATAATCCCAAATCGAAGAAAATAATCTAAAAATTGATTATGAACTGGAAATTCATATTTAGATAAAAACTTTTGGTTAGTTAGTTCAAAATAATTAAAAAGCGCTTGTTTTGCATTAGCAGAACCTACTCCTGTAAAAAACGAATTATTGCCTAATTCTATCGTAGACTTCCATATACTTACTCTTGTCACTAAAGCATTGTGTAAAACTCCGTCTGGATTTTCAACCTCATCTAACTTTCCAATTTTATCCATGTTAGCAAAAGTTACTTTAGAATATTTCTCTTTCATATATGGATTTGAAATAAAGGCGATTACCAAAATAAGACTTGTTACAATTGTAAAAACACCTATAAAGTAAATACTTCTTATTTTATACTTTCTATATGCGAACCAAATTACTACTATTAAACAGCATAATATACAACTACCCAATGAAAGTCTAGTATTGATAATGAATAACGAAATAATACTTGCCATCAACAAAACTAAATTATACACTTTCGTTTTCGGATAATTTTTTAACATAAAAAATAAGTTGAGTACTACAACAAAAGCAATATTCATATTCACTGCAGGAGCATGATTTCCAAAACTATTGGCAAAGACATACCCCATTTCCCATAAATGAATTCCATTTATATACTTATTCACATATTCAGGAGAAATAATACAGAAACGTATCATCAATATAACAATCAAAAATGTTGACACCTTTCTATACCAATCTGCAATATAATAATATTTATACCCCTTATAATTTAATGTAATAAATAATGGAAATATTAAAAAAGAAAGAACTTTTTCTAGAGGTTTAAATATTTTTGGAGAATCTAAATTATTCCATAAAAAAACTATCTCTAACAGAAAAGGAACTGCTAAAACTAAAAAAAATGGAATAATTTTTTTATTAAAAGTTAAATATTTATAATGTAATATATTAAAAATTCCAAAAACAAAAATTAAAATTGTAGAAAACGCTCTAAAAAAAATAGTTGATAGAATTAATATCAATAACCAATTATTAATAAGGTTAAATTTTTCTTTTGAAATCATCATAATAAAATAAGTAATAAATTAAAGGTAATATCCCTATTTTATGACGTACTGCTGATCCTAAATCTGGTTCAAAAATTCCTTGTACAACAAAGTAAGATAATAATAGACACATTAACCATAGATCTTTCTTTCTATTGGGGTATTCTTTTAGCAAATAACCAAAGCGAACAATAACAATCCATGTCAGTAATATTTGCCAAATAACAAAAGCAAATACTTGTGGTTTATAAAAAAAACGTAAAGCATTTATAGGAAAATTAACGGTTAAAAAACCATATAAAGTTGCAAATGCCTCTGTAAATATATTTGTCACTGGAATAGGAGATACAATCATTGTATCTGCATTTTCATCACCCGAATTTAATCTTATTTCATTTATAGTTTCTCTCGACATTTCAGAGAAAAATTCTCCTTTTCCAAGTTGATACAAAAAAGATAAAAGAATTAGTACTGAAAAACCTAAAAACAATGATAGTATCCAACGGTTTGTAAATCTAATTCTCGTAATAAAATAGATAGCGCATGCTATAAATGGCATAAATGCAAAATATGGACGAAAAACACCTCCAAAAATTATAAAAAAGAGCGTAGATAGAAGTATTGAAATCCCTAATGAAAAATAGTTGTATTTAAATATATAGACAATAATTGCTGCAAAAATAAATGTTATAAACTCTTTTGATGGTTGACCAATAAATATAACTAACATCAAAAAAGATAAATATATTAAACTATTCTTTATATTTAATGTTGAAAAATTATTTGGAATACCTATAAACCAAATTAATAATAATAATATAGGTATTTGTATGATAGCCAAAAGGCTAAATGGCAACTTTCCTAAGCCTGTTATCCAATAAAAAAGCATTGTAAATGGATAACTACCTATTACCCCTTTTTCATTTCCTAAATCTGACACAATTATATTAGCATCAAAATAAAAATTTTCTGGAAGAATGAGCGGAAATATTAATCCTAATAAAATCATCAAAAATGATAATACAATAAAAAATGATCTTTTTTCAATTTTCATTAATCAATACTATTTATAGTTTTTCGAATTACTGTGATATACTTGCTAATGTTGTAATAATCATTAAAAATAGTATTAGTTTCTGTAAATTGATCCGTGATTTGTATATCTTTTTGATTAAACGTTCTTATCTTTTCTGACCATACTTTTATATCTTCTTTATAATCCAATAAAACTTGATAATTATAGTTTTTAAGATTTTGATTAAAATCTTCTATTACATCTGTATAGATAGGAATTAAACCAACTGATAAATACGTACTCATTTTAGTTGGTGTAGAAACATTGTTTATTAAAATATTATCTCTTATAATAAATCCATATTTATATTTTGACAACTCTTGGTCTAAGTCCTCTAAAGGAACGAACTTAACAAAATAATTTTTTATCCCTAAAGATTCAATTTGTATTTTAGCTTTCTCCATCTCATTTGTTAGTATAGTTAAAGATGCTTCTGGTATTTGTTGTTGAATCTCTTTGAATAATGCTATTGTTTTATCAAAGCATTGCCAAGCAAATAATGATCCTGCATAAACAAATGAAGATTCATTTTTAGAATAGAAAAACATCTTCTCGTTCATCTGTTTATTAAAACAAGGCATTATAATATCATTTTTAATTTTATAACTATGTTTTATTTCAAAATGTTCTTTCATCCGATTTGATACAAAGAATGTATATTTTGCTTTTTTAAGCACCCATCTTTCTAATAGGTCTAAACCAAATTTTATTAACTTTGCTTTTATTGAAAAGTTATTAAGCATTAAATATTCTTCAGGCTGAATACCTTGAAACCAATAAATAGTATTTTGTGTTTTATATTTTAAATACGATATTAGAAAATCTCTTAATCGTATCGTTAAAATATAATCATCTTTTTCTAATTCAAAATCTAATGTCTCTGTAAAAATTACTTTATTTTTTTTAAACTCTAAAGCTTCTTTGACAATATTTACATAAAATATTGTCGCTTCGTTTATTGCTTTTTTAGGAAGATAGAAATAATAAGTCATAGCTTTAGATAAAATATATTGATAATTTGTATTTTCTTTTTACATAAATATAAATTGTAAAATAGGTAAAAAAATTGGTTACTAAAAATGATAATGCTGCTCCATTTATCCCATAATATGGAATTAATATTGCATTAAAAATCAAACAAATAAAGGTAGAAAACAATAAGATTACAAAATAAATTTTAGATTGTCCTATCATATTTAAAATAACTGGAGCTGTACACAGTGTAGAACTTATTACTTGAGAAAACAAAAGGATTATTAAAGGTATATATGCCTCTGAATAACCTTTTCCAAAAAATTCTAAAAGAGGAACTCCTATAAAAATCAAGATAGTTGTTATAACTATATTTAACAATAAAACTATTCTTGTATTATTTTTGATTAACAATTGTAAATCTTCAAATTTATTCAAACTAAAAAATTCTGATATTTTTGTAGAAATGTTAATATTAAACGATATTATAACCATTGACAATATTGTGATTAACTTCATAATCGTGGAATAATAAGCTATATCTACAGAGGAATAATATTTTTTCAAAAGAAAAATATCTATACTTAGATTTGAAAAAATTAATATATTACTAAAAAGCATTGGAGTCGATCTTTCTAATAATTTTTTATTACTTATTATAAAAACTTGTGCATTAGAACGTTTTAATTTTTTATTATATAAAAAGCAGCAAACAGTTGTTATTATTGCCAATATTACAAAACCAAAATAAAAAAAATCGACTAAAGAATAATCTAAGTTAAAATTAATTAACAAAACACAACCTAACAATAAGGGTAAATATTTAAATGTATTTCTAAAAAGCTCAGATAAATATACATAATTGATTGCTCTTAAATACTCAGTATTAAATATTGTTAAACTATAAAAAAATAATATAAAGATTCCTTTTTTTAAGAATAAGAAAGTATCACTTTCAAACAAAGTTATTGGCAAACAGTTGAATAATATATAAACTATTAAACACATAATAAACATAAACAAAACAATCTTATTATACAGTTTTTTCATACTATAAAAAGATTGTTTTGACTCCAAAAATCCAGAAAAATATAAAATTGATTGATCCGTACCTAATAATGTAATACTACCTAGTAATAATAATAATGTTCTAGAAAAATCATAATCTCCTACATTTTTAGCTGGAAAATTTCTTGTCATTATTAATGTTATTCCAAACAATGTAATTATGCCAATAATTCTCAAAAAAAGAGTTATTAAAACCTTTTTAAGGTCCTTATTTTTAAGAATTTGCTCAATTTTATCTCGCATTTCTTATACTTGAAATCTTAGCATATTTCTTATAAAAACGAGTTAAAACACTATAAAAAATAAAAGCTACAATAAGAATAATTGGAAAGACAAATTTACTTTTTAGATAAAATTTCGAAATAGGTTCATTATTAAAAGAAATGTTTACAGGGAATATGATCTTTTCAGATTCAATAATTTTAGTATCTATTTTTAATAATTCTTCTAAATATTCTTTTTTCAAATCTATAACTAAATTTAATTGATCGTAGTTATTAATAATTACATCATTTTCTCCTTTTTTTAAATCATTAGTACCTAATTTATCCAAAATCACATTGATTTGATCTATAGATTTTGTTAATTGAATTTTACTTTCTTTTAAATTTTCTATGCTCAATTTACTTCTATCCAAATAATACTTAGATTTATTTAAATCCTCTAATAAAAAATCAACAATATTTTTTGTATAATTATTAGTTTTTGTTGTGATAGTAATTAAATGATACTTATTGGTTTTTAAAATATTTTTATCTTTCAACACCTTTTCAAAATTTTGTCCATTCTCCGACAAAATTTTCAAAAACTCCCTATTTTGAGTATTTTCGATAAATGATTTTGTGTCTGTAATTGGTTCTATTTCTATTTTTAAAATATCTTCTAAAAATATCTTCTCTTTTTTATTACGGGGAATATTAGAACTAAAATTTTGTATTTCAGAATAAAGATAATCTGTACTATTAAAATTAGGCACAACAATTACTTCTGTCTTATATTGAACAGGAGCATATTTATCATAAAAAAAGCCTAAAATTACTCCTAAAATAATTAGTAGTAATAAAATATATTTACTCTTTATAAAAAATCTAAGTACATTAAAAATTAATAATCCTAAGTTTACAAAAATTTCTTTGATTTTTTGTGCTAGATAAATTAAATCAATTTCTTGATTATTATTTTCTTCTACTTTACTCATTATTTGTTTTAATTATAATTTTTAATAACCTCTATTATTCTTTCAACAGCCTTACCATCTCCATATGGATTATGTGCATTACTCATTTTTTCATATAAATTCTTATCATCTATTAAAGCTTGTACATTTTTAACAATTAAATCTACATTTGATCCTACTAGTTTTACTGTACCAGCTTCTACAGCTTCTGGTCTTTCTGTTTCATCACGAACAACAATTACAGGTTTTCCTAAACTTGGAGCCTCTTCTTGCACTCCGCCACTATCGGTAACAATAATCTTTGATTCGTTCATTAGCCAAATAAAATTAGGATAGTTTAATGGTTCTATTAAAACTATATTTTCAATACTAATCAATTCTTCATGAACAATTTTTAAGATTTTAGGATTTAAATGGACAGGAAAAACAAATTGATAATTTTCGTTCGATAGTGCAAGTTCTTTTACAGCTTTACATACATTTAAAATTCCATTACCATGGTTTTCTCTACGATGACAAGTTATCAAAACAATTTCCTTATTAGATAATAATCTTAATTTTAAATCTGCAACAATAGAGCTATCAGATTTTACTTTTTCTATTCCATATAACAAAGCATCAATAACAGTATTTCCAGTAACAAAAATTTTACTATCATCAATGTTTTCTTTAAGTAAATTTCTTTTAGATGATTCAGTCGGAGAAAAATGATAATCACTCAATACAGATGTAATTCTTCGATTTGCTTCCTCAGGAAAAGGATTTCTTAAGTCTGAAGTTCTCAAACCTGCCTCTATATGGCAAATTTTAGAGCCATGATAAAAAGAGGCTAAACTAGCAGCCATTGTAGTAGATGTATCTCCATGTACAAATACATAATCAGGATTATAAACTTCTAATACTTCTTTTAAATTATGAATTATTCGTTCTGTTATACTATATAAAGTTTGATTTTCAGTCATTATATTTAATCTATAATCACATTCCAATTCAAAAAAATCTAATACTTGATCCAACATTTCTTTATGTTGTCCAGTATTACAAATTTTTACATCAAAAAAATCTTCTTCTTTAAAAGACTTTATTAATGGAGCTACTTTTATTGCTTCTGGTCGTGTTCCAAAAACAAATAAAATTTTTTTCATACTTAATATAATAATTTAGGTAAATTTCTAATACAAAACGCTAAATTACTAATTTTCTTTTAAATTAATCTTCATTTATTTTTTAACCAACTCATCTAATTTATTCCGTAAATTTGTTCTCACATTTTAAACTAAATTATTTGAACTATGTTCCTCGAAAATACCTTTAATCATAACAAAAAAAGTGGATGGATAGAAGTCATCTGTGGCTCAATGTTTTCTGGTAAAACCGAAGAACTTATACGCCGTCTAAAACGTGCCGAATTTGCTAAACAACGTGTCGAAATTTTCAAACCAACAGTCGATACACGTTATGCAGAACGCGAAGTGGTTTCACACAATCAAAACTCGATTACATCAACGCCTGTCGAATATTCTTCGGCAATTTTATTATTGGCTGATGATTGTGATGTGGTAGGAATTGACGAAGCGCAATTCTTTGATGAAGGAATCGTAGATGTTGCCAATCAATTAGCGAACGAAGGAAAACGTGTGATAGTAGCTGGTTTGGATATGGATTTTAAAGGTCGACCATTTGGTCCTATGCCTAATCTAATGGCAACTGCCGAATATGTGACCAAAGTACATGCGATTTGCGTGCGTACAGGAAATTTAGCCAATTACTCACACAGAAAAATAGACAGTGATCGTCTTGTCGAATTAGGCGAAACTTCAGAATACGAACCATTAAGCCGAGCTGCTTTTTGGGAAGAACATAACAAACAAAAAGTTGAAAACGTATAATCTAAATCAAATTTCGAGCATCACCAATGGTACTTTGATTGGAAATGGAGATGCCATCATCGATCAAATATTCTTTGATTCGCGTATGATTGTCAATCCAACTCACGGAATTTTCTTTGCACTTCATGTCAATCAAAAAGATGGTCATTTATATATTCAAGATGCCTATCAAAAAGGAATTCGAAATTTTGTGGTCGAAAAAGCATTGACTCATTTACCTCAAGCAAATTTTATAGAGGTTGAAAATCCTCTATTTGCTTTACAAAATTGGGCAAAAATTCATCGTCAACAATATCAGTTTCCTGTCATCGGAATTACAGGTTCTAATGGAAAAACAATTGTGAAAGAATGGTTGAATCAATTGTTATGGAAAAAATTCTCAATTGTTCGAAGTCCAAAAAGTTATAATTCTCAATTCGGAGCAGCGCTTTCTGTTTTGCAAATGGAAGAAAAAAATGATTTGGGAATTTTTGAGGCAGGAATTTCGATGCCAAACGAAATGCAAAATCTCGAAGAAATTATTCAGCCCACAATTGGTGTATTGACAAAAATTGGAGAAGCGCATTTAGAGAATTTCAAAAATCAAGAAGAATTGATTCAAGAAAAACTGAAATTATTTTCGAATGTAGAAAAATTAGTTTTCAATATCGATAATGAAAAAGTTCGTCAAGCTATTCTTGAAAACATATATTTAAGCAATATAGATAAATATTCTTATGGTTATTCAGATTCTGCCACTGTGCAAATCAAGCAAATCATAAGTAATCAGACTAATACGCAAATTTCTATTTTACATAATCAAGAAGAATTCACTTATTCTATTCCTTTTATTGATGATGCTTCGATTAAAAACAGTTTAATTTGTTTAACAACATTAATCAGTTTAAACATTGATTACAATCAATTTAAAGAAGAATTTAATCAATTATTACCAATCGAAATGCGTTTGGAAATAAAAGAAGCGATTAATCATTCTATCTTAATTAATGATACCTTCAATTCTGATCTAAATTCATTAAAAATTGGGCTAAATGTTCTTAATCAACAACCTCGTGATAAAAAATCGCTGGTTTTGACGGATATTTTACAAAGTAATTTATCTGACGAAGATTTATATCAACAAGCTGCCGATTTAGTGAATCCTTATCATTTTGATGAAATCGTTTTGATTGGTGAAAAAATTTCGCAGTTCAAAAATTTGTTTCAATCGTATGTTCGTTCATTTAATTCGACTGAAGAATTCTTGGAACAATTCAAACATCAACATGTCGATAACGAAGCAATTTTATTAAAAGGTGCTCGTCCATTCAAATTAGAAAAAATTTCGAACGAATTGGAAACGCGTTCCAACGATTCTGTTCTCGAAATTAATTTGCAACATCTTATCGAAAATATAAATGTATATCGTTCGTTGCTAAAACCAACCACTAAATTGATGTGTATGGTAAAAGCGAATAGTTACGGAACGGGTAGTTTTGAAGTGGCAAATACGTTACAAAATAATGGAGTTGATTTTCTTGGTGTCGCAATTGCTGACGAAGGAAAAGAATTACGCGAAGCTGGAATTACGGTACCAATTATTGTGATGAATCCAGAGCAAAGTAGTTATTCTACTGTAATCGATTATCAATTAGAACCTGAAATTTATAGTTTACGTGTGTTAAAATTATTTATTCAAAAATTACAAGAAAAACAGATTTCTTCATCTTTTCCAATTCATCTGAAAATGGAAACGGGAATGAATCGTCTTGGGTTTCATGAAAATGATTTCGAAGAATTAATTGCAATTTTAAAAGATCATTCACAGGTTGTTGTTCGATCAATTTTCACGCATTTGGCAACAGCAGATATGCCAGAAGAAGAAGATTATGTCAAATATCAATTGAATCGTTTTGATAACAGTTATGCTGCTATTTCAACAGCCTTAAACATAAAACCAATTAAACATGCGTTAAATTCTCCAGGAATTGTTGCCTATGGCGAACATCAATACGACATGGTTCGTTTAGGAATTGGTATGTACGGTTATTCGGAATATACCGATTTTATGGAGAAATACCTGAAACCTGTTGTACGTTTTAAAACGGTTATTTCTCAAATTTCTGAAATTGAAAAAGGTGAAACTGTAAGTTACGGTCGTCGATTTACCGCAGAACGAAATACCAAAATTGCAACTTTACCTGTAGGTTATGCCGACGGCATTCGTCGTTCGCTTGGTTATGGAAAGGGAAAAGTTGGTATTCATGGAAAATTAGCTACCATAACAGGATCTGTTTGCATGGATATGATGATGGTTGATGTAACGGATATTCCATGTAAAGAAGGTGACGAAGTAACTATTTTTGGAGATCTTCCAACGATTGCACAAGTAACCGAGTGGTTGGGAACAATTCCTTACGAGGTTTTGACTTCTGTTTCGCAACGGATAAAACGAGTATATTATAAAGAATAATACATAGAAAGAGTTACTGAAAAGTGGCTCTTTTTTATTTAAAATACTTTTTCAATTTTAAGAATTTACCTTCAAATAAATGATAAGAAATCATACTGCTAAAAATCGTTGCTGAAAATGATAAAATAAAAACTACACTAAAGTCTGAAAAAAATTTCATTACAAAATTTATCCAAATAGTGTGAAATAAATACATCCCATAAGTATATTTTCCTAGTATACTGAATATATTAGAATCACTAATTATTATTGCATTACGATTACATAAAGTAAATGCAATTAATATAGAAGTAAATATTCCTATAATCAATGGTTCAATAATTACGGGATCTACTTTAAAGGTTGGAATCAAAAAGTATAATAAAATAATTATTCCTGACAATAATACTTTTAACTCATGAGGAACTCTACTTAATTTATTTAAAGAATCTTCATTGTAACTCAACAAATAAGCTACAATTCCTCCAAAAGAAAAATATAAAACATTTGTATTGATATCTAAATCATAAATGTTATTTTTATCATAGATAACTCTGAACATAAGTGATAAAATTATAGAAATAACTAAAAAAACAGGAAACCTTTTATTCGAAATAAAATAGAATACAATACCCCAAAGTATATAAAAATGTTCTTCTATACATAACGACCACATAACACGTAACGGGGAAACATTTGCAAAGCTATTATTAATAATCATTTGATAATTCTCTAAAAAAAGTAACGGAAAAAACCAATTTGGATGATAACCTTCATCACTAGATTTTAATGAGAATAGTTGCAAAATATAAGGTGTTAGAAATGCAAATAAAAGCATTGCATAATAAAGTGACCAAATTCTCAAAATTCTACGCATGAAGAAATTTTTAAGATTTAATTGTTTTGATTTTTTTTTCTCTTCCAGTAAAATGTAAGAAATCAAAAAACCACTTAATACAAAAAATATTTGAACACCAATTCCTCCACTGTGCATAAAAAAATTAATAAAATCAATATTAACAACAGGTAAATGGTGTAAAAAAACAATAAAAAAAGCTAAAAAGCGTAAAGCGTCAAAAGTGTGAAAGTATCTCATCAAGCTATATTATCTAATTTTAAGAACAATTAAAATCAATTTTTATTTTATTAGAAGTGAAATTTAAAAATAGTATTCTTATTGTTCTTAAATAATATAATCATAAGGCTTTATTTCATTATATTTATTCCACAATTCAAATAGATTTATGCGTATATTTTTCGCCTTCGTAATACTCTTTTCAACCATTTCTTTTGCCCAAGAAACGAAGAACGATTCCACACGATTAAAAGTTGGCGTTGTATTGAGTGGTGGTGGCGCAAAAGGTTATGCACATGTTGGCGCTTTAAAGAAAATAGAAGAAGCTGGAATTAAGATTGACTATGTTGGAGGAACAAGTATGGGAGCGATTATCGGCGGCTTATATGCGGCTGGTTATACTCCCGATGAACTTCAAAAAATCATGTATCAACTGGATATTTCTTCTTTGATTACACAAAATAAAGACCGTGCAGAAATTCCTTTTTTTGAAAAAGCATACAAAGAAAAGTATATCTTAGAATTACCTTTTGATAAGTTCAAACTAACCATTCCAAATGCTTTTTCTAAAGGGCAAGGACCATTAGATTTATTAACATATCTACTACGCCCAGTTCACAATATCGACGATTTCAATCAACTTCCTACACCATTTGTTTGCATTGGAACAAATCTCGAAACTGGTGAAGAAAAAGTGTTTCGTTCAGGATTTTTACCTCGCGTAATTTTAGCTTCTGGCGCTTATCCTACCATGTTGGACCCTGTTACAATTGACGGAAAAATTTATGTTGATGGCGGCGTTGTCAATAATTTCCCTGTCAAAGAAGTAAAAGAAATGGGTGCCGATATCATTATCGGAGTCGAGCTTGGAGATGGTTTGCAAAAGGGTGAAGACCTCAATTCAGCGATTGATATTTTGAGTCAAATTATGACGATGAGCATCGTTAAAAAAACAGATGAACAAAAGAAATTAGTTGATCTTTTAATTAAACCTGAATTGAAAGAATATTCTGTGACGAGTTTTGATGAAGTAGATTCCATCTACAACAGAGGTCTTATCGCTTCAGAAAAAGTGTTTGATCAATTGAAAGAAATTGCTCAAAAACAACATGCATCCAAAACTCAAAGA
Organism: Empedobacter stercoris; assembly: GCF_025244765.1. Taxonomy (NCBI): domain Bacteria; kingdom Pseudomonadati; phylum Bacteroidota; class Flavobacteriia; order Flavobacteriales; family Weeksellaceae; genus Empedobacter; species Empedobacter stercoris. The sequence goes on from NZ_CP104209.1 coordinate 1,939,203, forward strand.
AATGAAATAAAATTGGATGATTATGTTTTGGTAAAAAATATCGAGGTTGAAGGTTTGAAAAATTTTAACAAGAATTACATCGAAGGTAAATTAGGGATTCGAACTCCCGAAATAATAAAATACGATGATTTAAAATTTGGAATTTCGAAGTTATATGCTTCAGGAAACTTTAATAATATTACGTATAAAATTTCAGAAATCGAAGATGATGAAAATTTATTAACCTTAAAAGTTCAAGAAAATAAGACCAAACAATCAATTCGTTTCGGATTACATTACGATGATTTATTCAAAACAGGGTTACTTTTGAACTTTACGTCTAAAAATTTATTTGTCAAAAACTCGGTACTTTCAGCTGATGTTGTCGTTGGGGATTATGCTCGATATAACATCAATTTTTTCATTGACAATGGATATTTACCAAGTATTGGTTTCAACTCTTTTTCACATTATTTTGATAAAGAAATTGACCTCAGAAACTTCTTTGGTCAAGATAATATTTATAAAAAAGTCAATTACAATTTTAGAGAATACATCAATCAAATCTACATTCAATCTACAATCAAAGAAAAATATGCGATTGGTGTTGGCTTAGAGCATCAATATACGAAGGTTTTTACAAACAACTATATTACGAAAAACGAAGATTTTCCAGCAAAATCAGAAGGTTATTATTGGAAAGCATATGGCTACATCAAAGCAGATAACCGAAACAATGCTAATTTTGCACGAAGTGGTTTAAAATTTGATGGAAGTTTCAAGTATTTATTTGATTCTAATGTTAATGGATTCGAAAATAACTATTTATTAGAATCAAGTTTAGAGGCAAATTTTCCGTTAAATAATTTCCTAAGTTACAGATTTACTGCTAACTTTGGAACCTTTTTCAACGATAATGTAACGATACCTCAGAAATTTTATATTGGAGGTTATGTTGAACAAGATTTTTTCAATTACACAAAGTTTTATGGGCTTCCTTTTGGCTCTGCGATTGGCGACAATCAATTGTTATTTGGGTCTCATTTGCAAGCTCGAATTTTGAAAAATCATTACACAAGTCTGTTTATGAATATCGCAAATATCACCGACAGATTTGAGCAATTAAGTTTAACCGATTACAAATATCTTGGATATGGCGTTACCTATGGCTACGATAGTCCATTAGGACCTTTAAATTTCATTTGGAGTTATTCGCCTTATACCAAAAAAGGATTATTTAATTTAAGTTTAGGTTACTGGTTTTAGAACAATGATAGAATTATTTTACGAAACAGATTTTGAGTTAAAAGATGCTCAAACTTGGATAGATTGGATCGTAGAGAGTATGCGAAATGAAGGAAAAACAATAGAAGATTTAAACTATATTTTCTGTGATGATGAATACTTACTTCAAATTAATCGACAATATTTAGATCACGATTATTATACAGATGTTATCGGTTTCGATAATTCTATTGAAGACGAATTGATGGGTGATATTTTTATTAGTATCGAAAGAATAAAAGATAATGCAGAGCAGAATAATGTCTCTTTTGAGAATGAATTGGCTCGTGTTGTGATTCATGGAATATTACATTTCGCTGGTTATATGGATAAAGAACCAGAAGAAAAAGAATTGATGACTACAAAAGAAAATTACTATTTAGAAACGTTTAGTCACTATCTAAATTCATAATGTTCCACGTGGAACATTTATTATTTTAACAAGAAAAATAAGTTTACAAATCAAATGATATTTCAATCAGAATATGATGTAATTGTAGTAGGTGGTGGTCATGCTGGTGCTGAAGCAACAGCTGCAGCTGCCAATTTAGGAGCTAAAACACTCCTTGTTACAATGAACTTACAAACAATCGCACAAATGTCTTGTAATCCTGCTATGGGTGGAATTGCAAAAGGACAAATCGTTCGCGAGATAGATGCTTTGGGTGGATACTCAGGTATTATTACAGATAAAACGATGATTCAATTCAAAATGTTGAATCAATCAAAAGGTCCTGCGATGTGGTCACCACGAGCTCAATCTGACCGCATGCGTTTTGCCGAAGAATGGCGCTTATCTTTAGAAAGAACAGAGAATGTTGATTTCTTTCAGGATATGGTTAAAAACTTAATCGTAGAGAATGGTAAAGTTTGTGGAGTGATTACAGCGATGGGAATGAAAATTCGTTCTAAAACTGTTATCTTAACAAATGGAACTTTCCTAAATGGTTTGATCCACATCGGAGAAAAACAATTTGGAGGTGGACGTATGGGAGAATCTGCTGCATTCGGTATAACAGAACAACTCGTTGATTTAGGTTTCGAAGCTGGCCGAATGAAAACAGGAACACCTCCACGTGTTGATGGTCGATCAATTGATTATTCGAAAATGATTGAGCAACCAGGAGATGAAAACCCGTCTAAATTTTCGTATACCAATACGCCAAAATTAACCAAACAACGCTCTTGTTGGATTACCTATACCAATCAAGAAGTACACGATTTATTACGCGAAGGATTCGATCGTTCTCCAATGTTTAACGGTACAATCAAATCAACTGGACCAAGATACTGTCCATCGATAGAAGATAAAATTAACCGTTTTGCAGACAAAGATCGTCACCAAATATTTGCAGAACCTGAAGGTTGGCATACAATGGAATTCTATATAAATGGATTTTCGACATCGTTACCTGATGATATTCAAGCAAGAGCTTTACGATCTGTACCTGGTTTTGAATATGCAAAAATTTTACGCCCAGGCTATGCCATCGAATATGATTATTTTCCACCAACACAACTAAAACACACGTTAGAAACAAAGTTAATCGATAACTTGTATTGTGCAGGTCAAATAAACGGAACAACTGGTTATGAAGAGGCAGCTTCTCAAGGATTAATGGCGGGAATAAATGCTGTGTTGAAAATTCAAGAAAAAGATCCGTTTATCTTAAACCGTAACGAAGCATATATTGGTGTTTTAATCGATGATTTGATTACTAAAGGAACAGAAGAGCCTTATCGTATGTTCACTTCCCGAGCTGAATATCGAATCTTATTGAGACAAGATAATGCAGATGAACGTTTGACAAGAAAGGCTTTTGACATTGGTTTAGCTTCTGAAGATCGTTTGAAAAGAATGGAAGAAAAGTTTGATAAAGCTGAAAAACTTGTTCACTATTTCGAAGAAAATTCGATCAAACCTCAAGAAATAAATGAGGTAATAGAAGAACGAAATGGGACTCCATTGAAGCAACCAAATAAAATGATTTCTGTTATTTCTCGTCCGGAATTAAAGCTTTCTGATTTCACAAAATTAAACCGTGTGAAAGAATATATTGATTCTAATGAATATGATGACGAAGAATTAGAACAAACAGAAATTCAAATAAAATATAAAGGATACATCAAAAAAGAACAACAGAATGCTGACAAGTTGCATCGATTAGAAAATCTTAAAATTCCAGCTGATACGGATTACAGTATTTTTGGATCAATGTCTATCGAAGCACGCCAAAAATTGGCAAAAATAAAACCAGCTACCGTCGCTCAAGCTTCAAGAATTAGTGGTGTATCACCAGCAGATATTAGTGTATTATTAATTTACATGGGAAGATAATATGGAAAATGTTCCACGTGAAACATCTCAAGAAAATCCTTCAAAAGAAGGATTTTCTGGTATTAAGAAATTAGATTTAAAAGATTATTTTTTAACTGGAGAAAACTTCGAATTGTTTGAAGATTCTAAAACAGGCGTTTTATATACTCTCCCCCAGCCTATCGAAAATTTGGGTAAATATTACGAAAGTAAAAATTATATTTCCCATACCGATGGAAAAAAATCTGTTTTCGAACGTTTTTACCAAATAGCAAAATCAATCAATCTAAACAACAAATTAGAATTGATTCGGAATATATCAACAGGTAAAAAGATATTGGATTACGGCTGCGGAGTTGGTGACTTTTTAGAACATTTACAAAAAAATGGTTACGATGTTTTAGGAATGGAGCCAAACGATTCTGCGCGTAGAATTACACAATCTAAAATAGGAATTGAAAACGTTACTTCTACAGAATTAGAACAAAATAATCAAAAATATGATATCATAACGTTGTGGCATGTTTTAGAACATATACCAAATCTGAATGAAATCATCCATTTGTTAAAAAAACATCTAAACGAAAATGGCCGATTAATAATTGCCGTACCAAATCACCAATCTTACGATGCAGCTTATTACGGAAAATATTGGGCAGCTTATGATGTACCTAGACACCTGTGGCATTTCTCAGCAACAAGCATGCATAAACTTTTTAACAACTTTGGTATGAAAATTGAATCTACTCATCCGATGAAATTAGATTCGTTTTATGTGAGTCTACTTTCTGAAAAATATAAAGGAAATAAATTAGGTTTTTTAAACGCTATTAGAGTCGGTTTAAAATCAAATGCAAAAGCAAAGAAAACGGGAGAATATTCTTCTTTAATCTATGTAATTAAAGCCGAAAATTAAAATAAGCCCTTTTAAGCTATCTTTTATAAGCCAATTGAGCATTATGACCTTTTTATTAAAAAAATTGAATAAATCTAATATATAAAAGCCCTTTTTTGGACTATAAATACATAAATAAAATAAATAGCTATGAAAAAAAGTATTTTATTATTTGGGATATGCGCTTCTGCTTTCTTAACATCTTGTGCATCTACAACAGTCGCAAAACAAGAGATTGAAACAGGTAAAGAAGTGAGAGGAACATGGACATTAACAAATGTTGACTACGAAGGTCTAACAACGAATGAAGTTCAGGGTAATGTAAAAGTTACGGATGCCGTTTCAAGAGTTTTTGATACTGCAAATCCAGAATGTTACGAAGGTTCTACTTGGAACTTGGTTCAAAACAATAAAAAAGGAACCTATACATTTAATACTGCTGATGAAGATTGTCCTACAGGAACAGCTAACATTATTTGGAATTTGCAACAAGATGGTTCTATAACTTATTTTATTTTCAAAGATGTAACAGGAATCAAAGCCAAACAAAATACAGCTGGATACAAAATGCGTGTAGATTATGTTGATGCAAATTCGATGAGATTAGTACAAGATATTAATGCAAATGGTAAAATTGCACAAGTAATTTATAACTTCCAACGTTAATCAACAATTTAAAAAATTTAGAAATTATGAAAAAAATAAATACAAAAATAACTGCAATCGTATTAGGAGGTTCATTTATCATGTCTTCTTGTACAGCAGTACAAAACGCAAATAACACTCAAAAAGGTGCTGGTATTGGTGCTGTTGGTGGAGCTGTTATTGGTGGTATCTTAGGAAATAATATTGGTAAAGGTGGTAACACTGCTTTAGGTGCTGTAATAGGTGCTGCAGTTGGTGGAGCCGCTGGGGGTGTTATTGGTAACAAAATGGATAAACAAGCTCAAAAAATCGAAGAAGTTTTACCTGGCGCTGAAGTTGTAAGAACAGAAGAAGGAATTAACCTTATTTTAGATGAAAATTCTAGAGTTACTTTCGAATATAATAAAGCTTCTTTAACTGCTGTTGCTAAATCGAATTTAGATAAATTAGTAGAAGTTTTCAACGAATATCCTGATACAGATTTATTAATCGTTGGACATACAGATAACGTAGGTTCGCAAGGATATAACTTACCATTATCACAGAAACGTGCACAATCTGTAAAAGATTATTTAGTTGCAAAAGGAATATCTTCTTCTCGTTTAACATCAAAAGGTAAAGGTTTAGAAGAACCAATCGCAGACAATTCAACTGCAGAAGGACGTGCTCAAAACCGTCGTGTTGAGATTGCGATTACTGCAAATGAAAAAATGAAAGCTGACGCTGCTAAAGAAGCAAATGGTCAATAATCATTTATATTATAAAACAAGAAAAGCGTTCAGCTATTGAACGCTTTTTTTATGTTTATAAAGGTTTAAACTTATTTAAAATTAACCACAAACCATTTGTTATTGATCTTTTCTAACGTTACTTGATACGTTTTAGAAGATTGATCTTTTAAGTTCGCTTGCACTTCTACTAAAGCTACTTTTTCATCAGCATCTAAAACTTTTGCATCTTTTATTGTTGCTTGCTCTAAATTTTTAATGCCTTCATCAGAAGAAAATTTTTGATAGGTATTCCATTCTCCATTTCTTGTTAAAGCAAAAGCGCCAGAATAATTTTTCTTCGATAAATTTGTCATAAAACGATTCGACAAAGACTTCACCATTCCTGCTTCTTTACTTACATCAATAGGCACATCTTCTAAAGAAATAGAATCTACAACAACAGCACCAATCAAATTAATTGGCACTTTTACCGCCTTACGATTGGTTAAATAACGTTCAGAATTAGGAATACGAACTAAAATATCTAAACGATCATTCTTTATCTTTGAAGCATCCAAAGAGGCATATTTAATCGTAATTGCATTCTTTCTGTATAAATCATCCAATGAATTTGGATCAATCGTAGAACGGAAAGTATACACAATATTACCAGAATTAAAAACTTCTACAGTTGCTGTTACAGCTTGATCCAATTGAATTTCTTCTCCTTGCGCATTATAAAAAAACGGCGATATAGAAATACCCTTATCATCTTGTTTTACACTAAAATCAAAACGCTGAACATTTGAAGTTGGTTCTGTTGGCGTTTCTATAACTTCTACCGCTTCTGGCTTTGGAATTCCATTCACCAAAGGAACTTGATTTCTATTCCAAGTAAACTTATTCTGTAAAGCTACTTTCTCTGCAATATCAAAAACTTCATCAACTGTTTTTCCATCTAACAACGTACGAACAATTCCCCAACGAGCTTCATTATCCATGGTTGGACTTGTGTTATACTCAAAAATAATTTGTAAGGCTTCTTTAAACTTATCTTGTTGCATAACAGGCAATGCTTTCGAGATTTTGTCTACTGTCTCGCTAAAAGTTTGCGCTGAAGAAGAATCTATTTCGATGTTATCATTCTTACAGCTGATAATCATTAAAGCGAAAGAGATAATGATGAATAAACGTTTCATATAGTATGGATTAATACGTTTTAAGTTAAAGTTTTATCAGCAGTAAATATACTAAATACTTGTATTGAATAGTTTTTTTTGTTCAAAAAAAAAAGCAGACTCCCAAAACGAAATCTGCTTTTAATATAAAACAACTAAAACATGAAAAAAATTTTAAATCTTCATTGGAACTTCAATGAACATTAATCGTGATCCTTTCGATACATTAAACGTAAACTCATTTACATCTTGTATCTCAACAACATCTCTTCTTGCTAATGTATTTCCATCAAACTCCACTTCACCTTCTACTACCATAAAGAAAACTCCGTTTCCTTCCTTTTGTACTTTATATGTTTCTGTTACATCTTCTGAGTAATTTCCTAAAAAAATCCAAGCATCTTGATGAATCCAAACACCTTGATCATCTGCATTCGGTGAAAGAACTTGGTACAATTCGTTTTCTTTTGCAACTTCACGAATAGATATTTGCTGATAACGTGGTTCTACATTCATTTTATTTGGAATTATCCAAATCTGAAAAAAATGTCCTTCTTGGTTTTCATAGGCATTCATTTCACTATGAAAAACACCAGTTCCAGCACTCATCACTTGAACATCTCCAGACTCAATAATAGAACCTGTTCCCATAGAATCTTGATGCGAAATACCACCTTTTGTTGGAATCGTAATAATTTCCATGTTATCATGCGGATGTTTACCGAATCCCATTCCACCTGTTATGATATCATCATTTACAACCCGTAAAGCACCAAAATGAATACGAGATGGATCATAATAACTTGCAAAACTATATGAATGACGAGTATTTAACCAACCATGATTAGCTCCTCCTCTAGACTCTGATTTAAATATTTGGTAATTCATAGTTCTTAATTTTTTACAAATTTATGCTGATTTATAAACTTAAAAATTGATATGTGATAAGTTATCAATCACTAAACCAAGATGAAGAAAAAAGATATTTTTTTTCATCTATTAATTAAATGTTAAAAATATTTTATATTTTAGCATTCAGTTAACACATGAGGAATATTTATGCTATCAATTTCAAGCGAGTCGACATTTAATGTGGTGCTTTGGATTCTATTCCAGATTGTTCTTGTAATTATAGTAGCCATCATTTTGTATAAGATTTACAAAAAACTTACAAAATGAAAAAAGGTTCCGAATTTTCGGAACCTTTTTTATTCTATATGATTAACAATTATTCTTCCATTGAATAATTTTATCTCGAATAAATTCTGCTAATTTTATTTTACTTTGGTGTGTCCAACCTGCAATATGTGGTGCGAGAACTGCATTATCTGCTTCAATTAAATACTGAAATTCTTCTGGTAATTCTGAAGCAACTAATTTCTCGAAACTTGATTTTTCAAATTCCAAAACATCTAACGCAACCCCCATTACTTTTCTATCTTTCATTGCTTCAACTAAATCTTTTGTAACGACAGATTTTCCACGAGCTGTATTCACAAAATAAAATGGCTTCTTGAATTTCGAAATAAATTCAGCATTTACCATTTTCATCGTTTCTGCTGTTTGCGGCGTATGCAAACTTACGACATCAACTTGTTCAAAAAAATCAGCTAATGAAACTTGTTTCGCAAAATCATTTCCTTTGTTTGGTAAAATATCATAACAAATGACATTAACTTCAAAGCCCTGCAATCGTCTCGCAAAAGCATTTCCCATATTTCCGTAACCAATAATTCCGACCGTTTTACCTTTCAATTCGTCTCCACGATTTTCTTCGCGTTTCCAAATTCCTTTACGAACTTCGTTATCAGCTCTTCGCAGATGATGCATTAACATCAAAAGCATACCAATTGCATGTTCTCCAACAGAATCTCTATTTCCTTCTGGAGAATTAAATAAAATAATATTCTTTTGCGCTGCAAAATCTTCATCAATATTCTCCAAGCCTGCCCCTACTCTACCAATAAATTTTAAGTTAGTTGCTTTACCCAAAAAAGTTTTATCGATTGGAAATCTACTTCTAACAATTAATCCATCATAAAGATTAATTTTTTGTTCAATAATTTCTTTGGGTGAACTATAATCTTCATCAACTATAAATCCTGCTTCTCGAAGTCCTTTATTCAAACATTCATGATTAGAATCTATTGCTAAAATTTTATATGCCGTATTCATTGCAAAAGTTTTATCAAAGTTACAACGATTGACTTTATCTAAACAGAAATAGTAAAAAAAATGGTTGTAAACAAAACGTTTATAACCATGTTAATAAGCTTTTAAATCACTTATAATAAAGAGATTAAATTGTTAATTAAATCATTATTTATCGATCAATTATAAACTTAATGAATAATTCTTAACGCATTTGGTAAGACTTTAACTTTCACTTGAGGTGAATTAGTTTGATGTATTTCTCCATCAAGTTGATAGGTAATCGGTAAACCATCTAAGGTTTCAATTTTGAATTTTTTTACTTTACGGTATTGAGCTTTTTCTAACAAATCAATTTTTTTAGCCAAAACTAAAACGGAAAAATAAAATTGTTCGAAAACATCTAAATCTTCAATCATTAACAAATCCAACTCTCCATCAGATAAATCTGCTTTTGGTGTAAAAGAGATGCCATATCCCGCAATGTTTGAATTAGAACAGAAAAGATAATAAAAACTCTTCTCGATTATAACATCATCTATATAAAGACGAAATAATTTTGATTTGTAATTCAACAATGTTTTAACAGAAGCATCAACGTAACCAGTAATTGTTCGCTTTTGATTCTCTTCATACGTCTTGATTACTTCAGCATCAATTCCAAAACCAAGATTACTAAAAAAATAGTTATCCTCTACCCGACCGACATCTATTGTATGCACAGAATTTGTTTTGATAATTTCAATCGCTTTGTTGATATCTTTCGGAATATTCAAATTAGTTGCTAAACCATTTCCAGAACCAGCAGGAATAATTCCCAAAGCAATATTTGTATTTACCAAAGCACTGGCCACTTCATTGATTGTTCCATCTCCGCCACACGCAACAATCACATCCGAATGGTCTGCTATTGCTTCTTTTACCAATTCTTTTGCATGAAATTGATAAGCGGTTTCTTTCAAAACTATTTCGTCAGAAGCATCAAATTTTGCTTGTAGAAAATCGATTGAAATATCGTGTTTTGCATTTCCAGAATTTGGATTTACAATGAAAGTGTACCTCATTTTTTAGGAATTGAATTTTATTGAGCAACAAAAATAAGAAAACTAAAAGAATCAAGCGATTTAAGGTGTTTTTTTGGATAAAAACTATCAAAAACTTTCTAACTTTGTCTTATGAAAATTAAAGAAATTCAAAACGAAATAGTAGACGAATTCTCATTTTTTGATGATTGGGAACAACGTTACGAATATTTAATCGAATTAGGAAAAAGTTTAGAAACATTAACTGAAGAAGAAAAAACAGATGATAAAATTATCAAAGGCTGTCAGTCTTCTGTTTGGTTAGATGCAGAACTTGATGGAAACACCATCAAATTCAAAGCCGATTCTAATGCAATTTTACCAAAAGGAATTGCTGCTTTATTGGTGAGAATGTACAACAAGCAAACGCCAAAAGATATTTTAGAATCGGATACAGATTTTATCAACGAAATTGGTTTATCAGAATTTTTATCTCCAACTCGTGCGAACGGTTTATTGGCGATGATTAAACAATTTAAATTCTATGCAATTGCATTTCAATCGAAACAAAATAATAGTTAAAACTATAATCAAAGCAACCTAAAATAATGGACGATTTTCTTGGACAAGCATTTATATTTTTATTTTCAGCTGTAATCTGCGTACCGATTTCTAAAAAACTTGGTATGGGTTCGGTTTTAGGATATTTAATTGCGGGTGTTTTAATTGGACCTTATGTCCTAAAATTTGTAGGTAATGATGGAGCAGATATCATGCATGCAACAGAATTTGGTGTAGTAATGATGCTCTTCCTTGTAGGATTAGAACTTGATCCGAAAGAATTCTGGAAGATGAAAGATAAAATCATCAGCCTAGGAGGAATGCAAGTTTTGGGAACAATTCTAATTACAACATTAGTTGGAGTTTTTGCGCTGAAAATGAATTTACCCTTGGCTCTTTCCATCTCATTTGCTGTAACGATGTCTTCTACTGCGATAATTATGCAAACACTTAGCGAAAAAGGATTGACCAAAACTAGTATTGGTAAGTCGACATTCTCGGTACTTTTATTTCAAGATATAATGGTTATTCCAATACTAGCGATCATTCCGCTTTTGGTTGGAGATTCGCTCATACAATCAATCGGAGACGATTCAAAAAGCTTACTTGTTGGAGGTCCAGCCTTCATGAAAACTTTGGTAATTGTAGGAGCGATTACTTTTATTTATGTAATTGGTCGCTATATTATTACACCTTATTTCAAATATGTTGGACAGTTGCAAGTACGTGAAATTTATACAGCATCTGCGTTACTTTTGGTAATTGGCGTTTCAGTTTTAATGCAAAAAGTAGGTATTTCACCTGCTTTAGGAGCTTTCATCGCTGGTGTAGTTTTAGCAAATAATGAATATAAACATCAGTTAGAAAGTGATATCGAGCCGTTTAAATCATTGTTATTAGGAATCTTTTTTATTGCAGTTGGATCAACAATAAACTTCAAATTAATTGCAGATAAACCATTTATGATTCTTGGATTAACATTCGGAATTATGTTAATAAAATCTTTGGTTTTATGGCTAATTGGAATCAAACACAAATTTGATTTTGATCAAAAATGGTTGTTCATTTTATTATTATCTCAAGTCGGAGAATTTGCTTTTGTAATTTTAGCATTAACTCGAAATTTAGATATTTTAAGCAAAGAATGGTATGATATGATGTTGGCTACAACGGCCATTACAATGGTTTTCACGCCTTTACTTTTGGTATTAAATGAAAAATTAATTCTAAAATATTTTGGAGTCAAAACAAAAGTTAAAACCATTATTCAAAACGATAAAATAATGCCAAATTCTGCTGACGGAGAAATTATTATTGCAGGTTTTGGTGATTTTGGGAATACCATAAGCCGAGTTTTAAAAAGCACTGGAATAAAATCGATTGTTTTGGATAATGATAGTGAGCGTGTAGAGAAAATGCGCAAGCAAGGTTTTAATGTCTTTTATGGTGATGCAACAAATATTAATTTATTAAAATCTGCTGGAGCCGAACATGCTAAATATTTTGTAGCCGCTTTAGATCCACCAGAAATCAATCAAAAATTGGTATATATCGTTCGAAAAAACTTTCCAAATCTCGAAATTATTGTTCGTGCAAAAAACCGTAGTTATGCCTACAATTATTTAAAAGATGGGTTGAATGAAGTGTACAGAGAAAACTTTTTCTCATCTGTTTATGTAGGAAGACAAATTCTAATGAAATATGGTTTCACTTATGATGAAGCTGCTAAAGTTGGAGAAATTTTTATTAAAAGTGATCGTAAATCATTGCGAAAAATCGCAAAACACGCCGAAAATTCAGATCAATATTTTGAAGCTTCAAAGCAAGAATTTGAGAAACAAATGAAAATGGTTGCAAAAGAAATTAACAACAGAAATCATGGAGAAAACGAATCGTAAGAAACTGTTAGTTTTACGTTTTTCTGCTTTGGGTGATGTAACGATGATCGCTCCTATTTTACAGGAATTTATTCAACAAAATCCAAATATTGAAGTCTATGTTGCTTCGCGTCCGTTTATGGGAAATATTTTCAAACAATTTCCGCAGATCAAATTTATTCCGGTTGATTTAAACAACAAATACAAAGGCTTTTTTAGCTTGTTCAAATTATACCATGATTTAAAAAAACATAATTTTGATTATGTTGCTGATTTTCATAACGTTATTAGATCAAAAATTATTACCGCTTTATTTAGATTAAATGGAACCAAAACAGCAACTTTAGACAAAGGACGTGCTGAAAAAAAAGCATTGGTTCATCAAGAAAATCGAGTTTTTAAGCAATTAAAATTAACAACTGAACGTTATGCAGATGTTTTGCGTCAACTCGGTTTTAAACTCAATTTAACACATCACATCAAACCAAAATCAATCAAAGAACCAAAATCGATTGGTATAGCGCCTTTTGCTGCATTTACAAGTAAAATGTATCCAATTGAAAAGATGAAAATCGTAACGAAGAATTTAGCCGAAAACGGGTATAAAATTTATCTATTTGGTGGTGGAAAAACTGAAACAGACGAATTAAAAAGTTGGGAAAAATTCAATCATAATATCACTTCTTTAGCTGGAACCGTTTCTTTTGAAGAAGAATTACAAGCCATTGCAAAATTAGAAGCGATGATTTCAATGGATAGTGCAAACATGCATTTAGCTTCATTGATGGGAACACGCACAATTTCTATATGGGGAGGAACACATCCTTATGCAGGATTTTTGGGTTATGGTCAAGCTATGGAAGATGTGATTCAGGATGAAACGTTAAAATGTCGACCAACTTCTATCTTTGGCAAAGATCCAAAAGGTTTTGAAAATTTTGATTATTTTCAAAATTTAAGTGCAGAAGATGTTTATCTACAAATTGTTAAAAGACTAGAAAATCTATAATTAAAAAGCATCATTAAGATGCTTTTTCTATTTTTATAAGATATTAAAAATTATATGAAATATACATTTCTTATTGTTGCTTTATTCTCTAATTTTCTTTTTGCACAAGAACCAAAAGTTATCGTCATAACTATGGATGGAGTAAGGTGGAAAGAAGTTGTTCGTGGTGCTGATAAATACTTAATTAATCGTCCAAATTTTACCTCTTCAATGAATTATCATAAAGAAAAATATTTTGTTGAAGATTCTCTACAACGTAGAAAATTATTAATGCCTTTTACATGGAACTATATTGCAAAAAAAGGTGTTATTCTAGGAAACAGAGACGAAAAAAATCATGTCAATTTAACGAATAAACCACTTTGGTCGTATCCTGGTTATAATGAAATTATTACTGGAAAACATGATGATATTAACATTATTAACAACGATGATATTTTAAATCCTAATGTTTCAATTTTTGAATATGTAAATAACATTCCGACTTATAATCAAAAAGTTATGGTAGTTGGAAGCTGGAAAATGTTTACGTATATATTCAATCAGAATCGATCAAAGCTATTAATCAATTCTGGTTATCAACATAGTTTTAATCCAAAACCTACTGGAAAAGAACTTTATTTAAATAAATTACAAGATTTAACACCAAAACTTTGGCAAAACACTCGTTACGATATCTTTACACATGAATATGCGTTAGAAGCTATGAAAAATCAAAAACCTCATTTACTTTTTATAGGATATGGTGAGCCTGATGATTTTGGACATGATGAAGATTACGATCAATATATTACTTCAATAAACCGCAATGATAGAATGATTGAGGAATTATGGAATTATGTACAAAGCGATCCATTCTATAAAGATCAAACAACTATTATTGTAACAACTGATCACGGACGTGGAAATGGAAGACAATGGTCAGAACATTATGATGAAATTCTTGGATCAGACGAAGGTTTTATATTGATGATTGGAAATGGGATTAATCCTAAAAAATTCAAACAGAAACAAACTTATCTCAATCAAATTGCCTCTACAATTGCTGATTTAATGAAAGTAAAAACATGGAATTATAAGGATTCTGGAAAGTCGTTATTGAAGTAAGATTTGTCTGCTTTGAATATCCGATTCCAACGGTAAAATGCGGTCTCCAGCGTGTTTTTCTAACTGAAATAATTTATTCAAAACGGCACTTTCAGTAAACCAACGTTTTAACCTAAAAAATATTGGTAGATAATACTAATTATGTTTAGTAGATTACTTTTATTAGAGATTTACCTGTTTTAAGTGGCTTTTTAATATGTTTTTCATAAATTTTAATATTATTTATTTTGTTTTTAATTAAATATTGGATATTATTTTATATATTTATAAATATATAACACTTAAAAATACTACTTATGAAAAAACATTACTTAAAAACATTTTGTTTATTTTTACTTTCATTTATCGTTTTTAGTTGCTCTTCTGATGATAGTAAAAATGAAGATATTTCTCAAGCTGACGCAAATGCAAAGATTGAAAATTCAATTGTGGGTGGGAAAATTGCAAATATTAAAGACGGTAAGATTAATTTATTAGTATCAAAGGCATCTATTAATAAAGGTATAGAAAATCTTATAGATCCTGTTAATGAAAATAGTTTATCTTATAACGAATCTAAGATTATTAATATTGATAATTCATATTATTTAAGAAGTTTATCTGACAATGGTTTAGTAACAACAACCTTATTAGAAGAAAGTAATAATAATGGAAATATTTCTTTATTAGTTGGAGGTATTTCTTGTACAAGTAAAGCGTGTGCTGGTACTAACGGTTGTGTTCCAGCTGCAAATAAAAAATCTTGTACATCTTGTCTTGGTGATTGTACTAAAACCGTTACTTCTTTTGAACCTCAAGAATAATTTATAACACCTTTTATGTTAAGTAAAAACTCCCATCAAAAAATTTGATGGGAGTTTATATTTCTAACTTGTTTGTTCTTGATTAATGAGCTGATTCTCTATCTTTTGATCAATTTCTTTAAAGAATCCGAAACCTTTCAGAATGATAATTAGTCCAAAGATTAATAGACAAATACCAACTCCTTTTCGCACCATAAATACTTTTTGATCGGTAAAACGTTTCTGTAGCTTCCCTGCCAAAAATATTTTACCCAAATCTATTACAAAATAGGTCGTCAAAACAACGCCCATATACAGCATAAAATCTCTTGGATTTGGATATTGAATCATGATTGAAGAAACAATTACAAACCAAAAAACAATCACACCAATATTCAATAAATTCATGATAAATCCATTGATGAAAGTCCTCATATAATTATTGGTTACAAATCCTGCTTCACCTTCTATATGTAGTTTAGGTTTAGAGAAATACATAAAAATTCCATAAATCAAAACAAAGAAACCAGCAATGATATAGATGCGATAAAATCTAGGATGGCTTGTCACATAATCTGCAAAATCTTTGCTCCCAAAATAAGCAGCAGCAATACATAGAATATCCGCAGCTATTACTCCCAAATCCAATACTACAGCGGTTTTCCAGCTTCTTCGTAAACTTGTTTCGATAAGCAAAAAAAATACTGGTCCAATAAGGATTGTACTCAATAAAAAACCTATTAGTATGGCCGAAAATATTATTTCCATAACTTAATTAAGGTCTGCAAGATAAGTTTAAATTATGAAACTTAAGCATCAACCAATTCAAAATCTAATTGCTTCTTAATTAAATCTGCACTTAAAACTTTGATTCTAACTGGGCTTCCTAATTGATATTTAACTCGTGTACGTTTTCCAACTAAGGCATGATTTTTTTCATCAAAAACAAAATGATCACCTTTCATCGCACGCGATCTGATTAATCCTTCGCAACGAGTTTCTGGAATTTCAACGAATATTCCATAATCCTGAACTCCTGTAATAAACGCATCAAAAGTTTGACCTACGAATTGCTCCATGTATTTAACTTGCATGTATTTAATCGATTCTCTTTCGGCTTCTGCTGCAATTTTCTCACGAGAAGAACAATGTTTTGCCTTCTCTTCATAGGTAGAAGCTAATGGCGATTTTTTACCATCCAAATAATCTTGTAACAAACGGTGTGCAATCATATCTGGATAACGACGAATAGGCGACGTAAAATGAGTATAATAATCGAATGCTAAACCGTAATGTCCTATATTTTCTGTTGTATATTTAGCTTTTGCCATTGTTCGCATTGCCAAAGTCTCAACCATATTTTCTTCTGGTTTGCCTTTTACATCAGCTAACAATTTATTCATCGAATTGATGGTTGTTTTACGATCTCCAATTTCTAATTCGTAACCAAACTGACGAATAAAATTCTTTAAATCTAGTAACTTATCTGGGTTTGGATCATCGTGAATACGATAAATATAAGTATTCGAGTTCTCTTTGCCGTTTTTATCTAAACTAATAAATTCTGAAACTTTTCGGTTACATAACAACATGAATTCTTCAATTAGTTTATTCGAATCTTTCGAAATTTTAAAGAAAATTCCTTGTGGATTATGCGCTTGATCCAAATCGAATTTTACTTCAACTTTATCAAAGTTAACTGCTCCATGTTTCAATCGCTTTTGGCGCATTGTTTTCGCTAAACGGTCTAAAGCTAAAATCTCATCTTTAAAATCTCCATCTTCTCCTTCGATAATAGCTTGTGCTTCTTCGTATGTAAAACGTCTGTCCGAATGCGTTACAGTTCGACCAAACCACGTGTTTACAATCTTCGCATTGTCGTCCATTTCAAATACTCCTGAAAAGGTAAATTTATCTTCGTTTGGACGTAAAGAACAGGCAACATTCGACAAAACTTCTGGTAACATTGGTACTACTCTATCAACTAAATAAACAGAAGTTGCACGTTTGTAAGCTTCTTGCTCGATTAACGAACCTGGACGAACATAATGTGTGACATCGGCAATATGCACACCAATTTCCCAATTTCCATTATTCAATTTACGTATAGATAAAGCATCATCAAAATCTTTTGCATCCTTCGGATCAATCGTAAATGTTGTTACATTTCGCATATCTCGGCGACGGGCAACTTCATTTTCTCCGATAGTTGTATCCAACTGATTTGCTTCTTCCTCTACTTCTTCCGGAAATTTAGCTGGTAAATCATATTCAAATAAAATTGCATGAATTTCAACATCTGTATCGTCTGGATTTCCTAAAACTTTAGAAACTTCTCCAAACGGAGAATTAGAACCTTCTGGCCAATTCGTTAAACGAACCACAACTTTTTCTCCTGATTGAGCTCCATTAATACGCTCTTTTGGAATAAAAAAATCGTGATTTCCATTTTGCATCGTTACAAATCCAAAATTTCCGTTTTTTCCTAATTCGAAAATTCCAGTAAATTCTGTTTTATTACGTTCTACAATTTCAACAATTTCACCTTCTGCACGAGAAGAATTTTTGTTCTTTTTAGGATAAACATAAACACGAACTGTGTCGCCCTTTAAGGCATTTTTTGTTTTTCCTTTTTGTACAAAAACATCTTGTTCCAAACCATCAATCACAATGTAAGCACTTCCCGAAGAAGTTAAATCGGCAATTCCAACCATATAATCATTGGTTGCATTAATCTTGTATTTTCCTCTTTCGACTTCAGTTATTTTTTTATCAGCTAATAAAACATTCAAATTTTTGATTAATAATTCGACATCAATTCGATTCGTTAAATTTAAAGCTGCTGCGATTTGTTTGTAATTTAAAGGTTTATTTGGATTTTGAAATAAAACTTCGATGATAGACTTCGTAAACTTTGTTATGTTTTTGTCTTTTTTCGCCTTTGTATTTTTAAAATTTTTTCTTGGCATAATTTGTTTTCTGTAAAATCTCTTGATTTATTTTCGAGATTTATTTTAAAATAGTTAATAAATAAACATCTTAATTCATTGATTATTAATTCAGTTTTAATAACTATTGATAAGATGTTAATAAACAACATAACCACTGCAAAGGTAATATATCCTTTTTCTAAAATAACAATTTACAGCCAATTCTATGTTACATAAAAGATAAGATTACTTTTAACACTTCGATTTATTGCGAAAA
Source organism: Empedobacter stercoris (assembly GCF_025244765.1). Classification (NCBI taxonomy): domain Bacteria; kingdom Pseudomonadati; phylum Bacteroidota; class Flavobacteriia; order Flavobacteriales; family Weeksellaceae; genus Empedobacter; species Empedobacter stercoris. The sequence goes on from NZ_CP104209.1 coordinate 1,957,927, forward strand.
TTGAGCCAAAAAAGTTATTTTTGACAAGATTATTAATTGAATGGATACTAAACCTTTATATCAAACTTATTTGATTAATTTAGATCGTGCAGAAGAACGATTGAAATTAATGCAAAACGAATTCGATAAATGTGCTGTTTCATACGAAAGAATTTCTGCTGTAGATGCTAAAACCATGGATGTTACTACTTATAAAGTGGATAACAAATATGATCGTGATTTGGTTCCTGGAGAAATTGGTTGTTATTTAAGTCATGTCAAAACATTAGAAGTTTTCTTGGCTTCCAAAAACGAATTTGCCGTTATTATTGAAGATGACGCCATAATGGCGGATGATTTTAAATCTGTTATAGAGAACTCTCTTTCGATGTATCACCAACTTCCCAAAAAACATCAATGGGATGTTCTGAAGTTATTTAACGGAAAAAGAAAACACATTAAGATAGCAGAAATAGACGAAAAACATATTTTGGCGGCTTGCGGAACAAGTATTCCGATTACAACGATTGCTGCGATTTGGACTCGTTTTGCTGCAGAAAAATTTTTAGCCAAAATTAAAAATCCTTTACCAACAATCAAACGACCTATTGACTGTGATTTGCAACATGCGTGGGAATTTGATTTAAGAATTTATAATATTCTTCCATCACTTGTTAAACCTGCGCCAGTAGAAACTCAAATTCAAATTGATAGATCGTTAAGAAAATCAAAATTTCCAAGACAATTGATTTATGAAGTAAATCGAATTTTTCCCAAATATCTCTATTTAATTAAGCATCATGGTTTCAGAAATTTTTATGATAGTTTTATCGCAAAGAAAAACAAACGCATTTCTTAATTAACAATCAGCATCAATCATATAACATTTAAAAACAATAAATTAACAATGCTTATCAACAGTTATAAACAATGTTAATGCTATCTTAAAACCTAAAAAAAGCAGTTTCAACTTAAGAAACTGCTTTTTCTATTTATAGTAATTCGATACTTTCCTCTTTTAATTTTTCTTTTACTTTACCATCCCAAATACTAGCTTGTACTTCGCCGATGTGACGCGACTTTAACATAAACATACACAAACGAGATTGACCAATTCCTCCTCCTATGGATTCTGTTAATTGATCGTCTAATAACATCGAGTGAAATAATAAGTTTTTACGGTCTGTTGAGTTTCTAATCTCCAGTTGTTTAGTCAATGCTTTTTTATCTACACGAACTCCCATCGAAGAAAGTTCAAAAGCAGTTTCCAAAATTGGGTTCCATACTAAAATATCACCGTTCAAACCTTTAAAACCTTCGCTATTTTCAGTACTCCAATCATCATAATCTGCAGCGCGCGAATCGTGTAATTCTCCGTTACTTAGTTCACCTCCAATCCCATAAATAAACACCGCTCCAAATTCCTTACAAATTGCATTTTCTCGCTGTTTAGGAGTAAATGTTGGGTATTTTTGTAACAAATCTTCTGATGAAATAAACGTAATTTTATCTGGTAAAATTGCTTTTAAGCGAGGATACTTAGCCTCTACACCTTGTTCTGTTTCTTTAATTACTTTGTAAATAGATTCAACTGTTTGGAAAAGATAAGCTAACTGACGGTCTTGAGGAACAATTACTTTTTCCCAATCCCATTGATCCACATAAATAGAATGTATTGGCGAATAATCTTCATCAGGGCGTAATGCGCGCATATCTGTTATAATTCCTTCTCCTGGTTCTATCTCCAACTCTTTCAAACGAATACGTTTCCATTTAGCCAAAGAATGTACAACTACAGCATGCTGATCATTTAAAGATTTAATCGGAAATTTTACAGGTCTTTCGATACTATTCAAATCATCATTAATTCCTGTACCATCCAAAACTACCAATGGTCCTGACACAGGAATTATGTTTAATTCTTTTTGTAATCCTTTAGAGAATTCTTCTTTAACATAAGAAATTGCTTGTTCTCGAAGTAATAATGCTCTGCTCATCTTTTAATCTTTAAATTCTTTCTGGGTGTAAAAATAGAACAGCTTTTTATATAAAATTTACTATTGACTTAAATTAGTTTAAAAATAGTTAATTACAAATGTAATTTATTAATTATTATTTAATATTTAAACTTATAAATTATTTTAGGTTTAATATTTAAAATAAAAATCTATCAACTCTTACGAATTGACCGATTTTTTATCTTATATGTACCTATATAAAATTATCCGTTACAAGAACACGCTATTTTATCTACACGTCCTTGGTGTCTACCACCTTCAAATTCTGTTGCTAAAAATGTATTCACAATTTCTTCTGCATATTCATACGCAATAAAACGAGCAGGCAAAGTCAATACATTTGCATTATTGTGTTGACGAGCCAAACGAGCTATATCCGTCATCCAACACAATGCAGCACGAATTCCTTGGTGTTTATTTGCAGTTATGGTAACGCCTTGCGCACTACCACAAATCAAAATTCCGAAATCTGCTTTTCCATCTTCTACAGCTTGTGCCGTTGGATGTGCAAAATCAGGGTAATCAACACTTGCTGTTGAGAACGTTCCAAAATCCTCAACCTCAAATCCTTGACTTGTTAAAAAGGGTACTAATTTCTCCTTATAATCGAACCCAGCATGGTCCGCTCCGATTGCAATTTTCATTTAATTAACAGGTGTTTTTTGTTTTTTGTTTTAAATAATTGTAAATCAAACGTTAAGTAAAAGTAACAACTTGTTAAAAGATGATTGAATAAAACTAATAACTTTTCGACACAAAAATTTGGAAATCTGATTCAAAAAATCAATTAGAAATAAATCAATACAAGTCAAGTGAAAGTTTTCATTTTGGCACAAAAGATTTGCACACGGTTATTGATAGTTTTCACAAAACTTCTTTTTAACAAAAGTTGTTTATCAACCAAAATGATTAATTGTTGATAGCTGATCTAACTCTTTCATTACAAAACAAAATTACGAATAATAGCTTGTTAATTGCTATTAAATAAAATTTATCTCACTTTAGTTATCCACATATTAACAGTGCTAATAGTAGTAACATTTTTCTTTTTTTTAAAATTTAAAAATTAATTAATCTATTATAATATATATGAATTGTTAATAGTTGAAAATTGTATTGAATGATTTTAAGTGCGAAAATGAAACTTTGATTACTTTTGTGAAGTACAAATTTCAAAAGCAAAAAATGAAAACAATCAACGACTACAATTTCGAAAATAAAAAAGCATTAATCCGTGTAGATTTCAATGTTCCACAAGACGAAAACTTAAATGTTACCGATGATACACGAATTAGAGCTGCCAAACCAACGATCGATAGGGTATTGAAAGATGGTGGAGCAGTTGTCTTAATGAGTCATCTGGGACGTCCAAAAGGAGAATTCAATGATAAATATTCATTAAAACACATTGCCTCTAAAGTTTCAGAAATTCTTGGCGTTGATGTAATTGTTGCAAATGACGTTATTGGCGATGATGCAAAACAAAAAGTTAATAATCTAAAATCAGGCCAAGTTGTATTATTAGAAAACGTCCGTTTCCACAAAGAAGAAGAAGCTGGTGACAAAGATTTTGCACAAGCTTTGGCTCAATTTGGAGATATTTACGTGAATGATGCTTTCGGAACAGCACATCGTGCACATGCTTCTACAGCAATTATTGCAGATTTTTTCCCAGAAAATAAATGTTTTGGTTTGTTAATGGAACAAGAGTTAACAGCTATTAACAAAGTGTTAGCTGATGGTGAAAAACCTGTAACAGCGATACTTGGAGGAGCTAAAGTGTCTTCTAAAATTACAATTATCAACAATATTTTACCAGTTATTGATAACTTGATTATTGGTGGAGGAATGACATATACTTTCGTTAAAGCGAATGGAGGAAAAATTGGAAATTCGTTGGTTGAAGACGATAAATTAGATTTAGCGAAAGAAATTTTAGCTGAATGTGAAAAACATAACGTAAAAGTATATTTGCCAATCGATAATTTGATTGCTGATAATTTTAGTAACGAAGCGAATACACAAGTGACAAAAGTTGGTGAGATTCCTGATGGATGGATGGGAATGGATGTTGCTGATGAAACAATCAAACAAAATGCAGAAGTGATTAAAAATTCGAAAACAATACTTTGGAATGGTCCTTTAGGTGTTTTTGAAATGTCAAATTTCGCAAAAGGAACGGTTGCTTTAGGTGATGCAATTGCAGAAGCTACAGCAAATGGCGCTTTCTCTTTAGTTGGCGGAGGAGATTCTGTTGCTTTCGTAAAACAATTTGGTTACGACAACAAAGTGAGTTACGTTTCAACTGGAGGTGGTGCAATGTTAGAATCACTTGAAGGTAAAGAATTACCAGGAGTTGCTGCAATTCTAAATTAAGAAACAACATTTTTTCAACATAAATAAAAGTCGAGCTTTTGCTCGGCTTTTTTTATGTTTTTGAATTCATTGAACTTTACTTTTTCATGAGTAGCTTCTTCACTTTACTATCGTTTCGTTCAGAATAATATTTTTTTGAATGACATTAAATTTCTGACATTTCAAAGTATTGAGAAATCTCAACATCTTTTCACAATGTGATTCTAAAAAAAATCAGTTTTGATAATTGTTGATAGTAATATATTTATAATGAATAAATTAACTACTTTTTAACTGAGTTATCAAATAATTGTTTGTAAGATAGAATTATACTATTTTGTTAATAGTAAATGATTGTATTTAAATAAATTAAAAGCTTATAAACGTAGTTTATTAAAACTTGTGAATAAGTCATTTTTTTGAATTTAAATAAGTCAATTATACTAAAATTGTTAATTATAAATTATTCATTTTAAATGAATTAAAAAGTAATTAAGATAGTTTATCAAAAAATGTTGAAATTGAAATATAACTACAATTAGCTATTTTATTTGAAATAAAGCTTTGTTATATTCGTAATGAACTAATTTTCAGTTTATGAATGAATTTAACCAACGCCTAAACGAAGTAGAAAATCATTTGAATCATAACGATCTCGATTTGGGATATCGACGCTTGATTGATTGTGTCTTGGATTTGGATAAAATATCTTTTTACAAAGAGATTATTTCGTATTCAGATTTATATTACGACGAAAAATCAACCAACGATCATAAAAAAACTAAGGCATTAGAACTTGTTGAAAAGTTAAAACAAGCGACTCCTCCAGCTTATCAAAATGAGGAAATTTTGATTTCAACGAACAATGTTGAAAAAGCATATCATCGTCGAAATTTTAAACTTCATCCCATAACATTTGATCTCAAATCGAGAGAAGTTGTTGGTTTGGTTGGTGAAAATGGAAATGGAAAAACGACTTTATTGCGTTTGATTTGTGGCGAACTAAAACCGACTGCTGGTGATATCAATTACCAATTTTCTACAGCAAAATCGTTTAGTTACGAACTGAAAACGAAGTTAGTTTATGTACCGCAACGTATCGAAGTTTTGTACGGTTCGTTGATGGAAAATCTGCAATTTACATTAAGCTGTTATGATATTTATAGCGAAGAAAATTGGTTGTTGGCCAATGTAATGTTGGCTCGTTTGGGACTTTGGTCTTACAAAGATTTGCAATGGCGACAATTGTCGTCTGGTTATAAAATGAGATTCGAGCTGGCGCGAACATTATTGCGTCGTCCAAAAGTTTTGTTGTTAGACGAACCTTTGGCTAATTTGGATATTTTAGCACAACAAATTATTCTGGAAGATTTGAAGTTTTTATCGCAATCTATCCGAAATCCATTTGGTGTTATATTGAGTTCTCAACAATTGTATGAAGTTGAAAAAGTATCTACAGAGGTTCTATTTTTAGAACAAGGAAAACTTAAAATACAAGGAGATACAAATGATTTGGAAGGAGAATTTACGATTGTTGAAATAGATGTTGATAATACAAAAGAAGAGTTATTAACAGCTTTATCGGGTATTGAAATTAAGCAAATCAAATTTAACGGAGGTTCGTATATTGCTTATTTTGATAAGGGAATTTCGATAAATAATATTCTATCAGAAATAGGAAAATCAACCTTAAAAGTAAAATACATCAGAGATATTTCGAAGTCAAGTCGTCGCTTTTTTGTCAATTAAAACTAAATAAATTATGTTTAAAAAAATAAATCAAACTTTAATAACAAAATATCCGTTGATTTGGAATCTGAAATTTATTTGGATTTTACTAACTGTATTTATTTTTAATCTTATTGCATTTATCAATGGTTTTTTATTTTTCAATAAAAAATCTCAACTACAAGAAAGTGCATTATATGAAACCTTTTTCAATTCAGGAACTATATTTTTTTATATTTTAATAGGTGTATTAATTACGGTTATTTGGCATTACTTTTATTTTAAAAATAATCGTTTCAAATCAAATTATCCAACTTCAAGAAACTATTTGTTCAAAGAGTTTTTAGCTGTTTTCTTCATCTTCTTTTTGATGATGTATGTTCCAAATTCGTTTAAAACTGGATTGAAATTACGCGTTTCAAATTATATGTCAGAAGAACAATATTTGAAAGATATTGATGTCATCAACCGTGCGCAAGGTTTTGCATTACAACCAACTTTTGGTTATGATAATTATTCGAGAAATTTGCCTGTTTCTGTTTTTGATTCGTTGGTTTCAGAAAAAGAAACAAAGGAATTGTATGAAATAAACAAAAAGGAATATTTAAGAGAAAATCCGACATATTCGTATAATGCTTTTTTAAAACCTTATTTTAGAAACCCAGAATTTGAAACTTTATTAGCAAATCATTTTCCTCAACGTAAAAGTTATTCTAAAATTATTTTTAATGAAATATATCAACCATTATTCAAAGTAAAATCTAATGAATATAATCCAGCGATGGAAGCTACTTATGTAGCTTCAGAACCAGTTTATGCTATAGATTCTGTTTCAGCACAAGTTTCAACTACTGAAAATCCAAACGTTTATTACAATTTAGCGAGTTTATACAACTATAGTTTTTTAACATTCCAAAACCCGAAAGATTCAACTTTTAATCATCAATTTTACGATGAACAATGGATGGCTTTGTTACAAAAAAATGATCGTAAAGAAATTGAAAATTTATTGAATAATTATACTGATTTACTCAAAAAACAAGAAATTGGTTATCAGTTCAAACATAAAAAATGGATCGATTATATTCCTCAATATCCCTATTATTTTATTGATCATAAACTTGATTATATTAATTCATACCAAGACGAAAACAGAAAGCAAAAAGATTACATAAACCAAGATAGTTTGAACAGGGTATATGAAAACATTGAGTTTTCGAAATATCAATCCACTTGGTTAAATCATATTCAGCACTATTTGTTAACCGCTTTAATTTTTACTGTTCTTGTTATTTCGTTTAGATTTAGTTCGTTCAAAGTTTGGTTAATTTCCTTGATTGGATCAGGAATCTTAGGAATTCTTGGAAGTGTTTTCGGAATTTCTATTGATGCGAGTATTGGTCACACAAAATATACACCCTACATTATTTTATTGTTTTTCTACATTGCATTTATTGTGATTATAATTTTAGGATTGCGTTCCAAAAAATACAAAGTTCTAACAGGTGTTAATCTAAATTGGTTTGTTGCGACAAATATCTTTATCGCTATTGCAATGTTGAGTTTTTACACCGATATTCGAGCAGAAATGTTGTATAATCCTAATTCAGGAATTGGAATTTATGATTTGAGACAAACAAATAATGAATTATTGATGTTGCAAAAATTATCAGAAATCTTTCTATTTATTAATCCAATCTTATTTGCGATAAGTTTTTATTTCATTATTAATCTTTACAAAAAATGGCAAGCCATGCCAGAAGAATAAAAATAAAAATGAAAACAAATAAATCAAAAAAGCTGTTTTTAATTCATTAAAAACAGCTTTTTTGATTTAAAATTTAGATAAATTTTTTAATTAGTTTGTGTTTATAGTTCGTCTTTTTTGTTCCAAAGCAGGCGATTGTTTTTGATTTGTTGATTCGCGTTTTTCAGGAGCCATTTGTTCTGCTTTTTTAGCATCATTTTTCTTTTCAGTTTTCGTTGTACTTTTTGATTTTACAGGAGTTTTTTTATCCTGAGCAGATAAAGTTACAACAGCCATTAAACTTGCTAATACTAGTAATTTTTTCATTTTTTAATTTTTTTCAATTAGTGTTAAATAAAGATTTAGTTAAAAATAATAAAAAATTTTAAATGATTAGAATATAATTACTTAATATTTTAATTCTTTGCTTAATAATTTTCCAGTTGATTCATAAGCCGAAGCAATTCGTCCATATTCCATAACAAAATCATTTTTTCCAGAAGTTCCTTTTATTTTATCTGTTTTTATAGATAATAAAATGTGAGAAGGATTTGCAGTTTCAATAAAATGAAGAGTTGTACTCAATTTTGCTGGTTCTATCGCAATTCCCGCATGATAACCTGGGTAAATCCATTCCGAATTGATGATTAAGGTATATTTAGCAGAAGAATTTTTTACAAAATTTATTTTTTTTGATTTTGTTGTTCCTTTTATAAATTTATCTAAATAAGTAGAATTTTTGTTTTCATTCCAATCTGCCAGCCATTCTTTCCAATAACTTTCACCTCTTTTTGGATTGTCCAATACATCTTTTTCTCGTTTTTCTAAATATTCAGTTTCAGTTTTATTTTCATTATAAAACTTCACATTGTCAAAAACAAGTTCGACATTGATTTCTTTTTGATCGCTTAGAAAATTTGTGTTTCCAGATAAAATTTGAAATTTTTGTCCAAAAGATAAAATGCTTAGCATTAAGCAAATAGTCAATACATAATTCTTCATAGTGTATTAATTTTAGTAAAAATATAAATATTCTTTAAATTGTTTTTGATAACTCTGAATACGAAAATTTATTGTTTATAAATAGTTTGTAAGTAATAGAAAATATTTTATAAAAAGAGTGGTCAAAACGTTTGGTATACTACTTTTGTCTTAACAAATTTTAACAATATTGTATGAAAGTTTTAAACTCTAAATGAATTGTATTTGTTACTTTTAGAGGAAATTTGAATCAATTATATAAACATTAATTTCAACGAAATTTTGGATATACAACAACTAAACCTACAAATAGAGGCAAAAAGCGAAAGCATTGCAAGGTTAACAACGGAAATTAATAAAACGATTATTGGACAAGAAAAAATGATTGAAAGTCTATTAATCGGATTACTTGGAAATGGACATGTTTTATTAGAAGGAGTGCCAGGATTAGCAAAGACTTTAGCGATTAAAACGTTATCTGAAGCTGTAGATGGTTCTTTTTCTCGTATTCAGTTTACTCCCGATTTATTACCTGCAGATGTTGTTGGTACTTTAATATATAACGTAAAAGAAAACGATTTTCGAATAAAAAAAGGGCCGATTTTCGCCAATTTTGTATTAGCTGATGAGATTAACCGTTCGCCAGCAAAAGTACAATCTGCATTATTAGAAGCGATGCAAGAACGTCAAGTTACGATTGGAGACGAAACGTATCCTTTGCAAAAACCTTTCTTGGTTTTGGCTACTCAAAATCCAGTGGAACAAGAAGGAACTTATCCCTTACCAGAAGCGCAAGTTGACCGTTTTATGATCAAAACGGTGATTACTTATCCAGAATTTGAAGCAGAACGCTTGATTTTGAGAAATTCGATTAATCAAACTTTTCCAAAAATAGAGAAGGTTATTTCTGTTCAAGAATTATTGGATGCGCGCGAAATGGTGAAACAAGTTTACATGGACGAAAAGATAGAAAAATATATTTTGGATATTATCTTCGCTACTCGTTTTCCAGAAAAAGTGGGATTAGAAAAATTGGTACCAATGATTTCATTTGGTTCTTCTCCTCGTGGATCAATCAATTTGGCGCAAGCTTCAAAAGTGTATGCATTTTTGCGCAAACGTGCTTACGTTATTCCAGATGATGTACGTGCAATGGCTAAAGATGTGTTGCGTCATCGTATCGGAATTAGCTACGAAGCAGAAGCAGAAAATGTTTCGCCAGAAGAAATTATCGACAATATCCTAAATGTTGTTCCAGTTCCTTAAATCTATTCTAAATCTTTTAAACATTGGATGCAAAAGAAATCATCAAACGTGTAAAACGTATTGAGCTAAAAAGCAAGCGCAAAGCGAGCAACCTTTTTATGGGGGAATACCAAAGTTCATTCAAAGGAAGAGGTATGATTTTTAGCGAAATTCGTCCTTATCAATATGGTGATGATGTTCGTAATATTGATTGGAATAAAACGGCACGATACAACGAACCTTATGTAAAAGTTTTTGAAGAAGAACGCGAGTTAACCATGTTTTTATTGGTTGATGTTTCAAATTCTGGAAACTTCGGAACGCGAAAACAAATTAAAATGGAAACAATTGCTGAATTGAGTGCAACATTAGCTTTTTCGGCAATTACCTATAATGATAAAGTAGGTTTGATCTTATATTCGGATCAAGTCGAAAAATTTATTCCACCCAAAAAAGGAAAACAACATGTATTGCGTTTGGTGAGAGAAATTGTTTCTTACGAACCAAAAAGCAAAAAAACAGATTTGTCTGTGACATTAGAAACTTTTATGAATTTAGTTCGTCGAAAATCGAATGTTTTTATTTTGTCAGATTTTATTGATTCTTCTGATTACGAAAAAGCATTGCGAATTGTGGCAAAAAAGCATGATGTAACGGGAATCCGTGTTTACGACGAAAAAGAACAATCTTTTCCTGATATTGGTTTGGTCCATGTACAAGATAATGAAACAGGAGAAATCCGTTTGATTGATACTTCATCTAAGAAATTGCGTCAACAATATGCACAATATTATTACGATTTAGATCGACGCTATCAATCTATTTTCAAAAAAAATCATTCGGGTGCAATTAGTATTCGTACCGACGAAGATTATGTTCGCCCATTGTTAAACTACTTTAAAAGTCATAAAGCCTAATGAAGAATTTATTGCTTTTAGTCAGTTTTTTTATCTTAAACTTTTCATTTGCGCAAGAAATTATGCCCAAATTGGATCGCACAACGTTTAAAGTTGGCGAACCAATTCAATATGAAATAAAAATAGATTTCAAAAAAGGAGATAAAATTGTTTTCCCTACCATTTCAGATTCCTTAAATTATCACATCGAGGTTTTAGATCAAAAAATTGATACGGTAAAAACAGAAGGAAAATCTGAAATTGTTCAGCAGTTAGAATTGACAGGTTTTGAAGCAGGAAAATTTACTATTCCATCTTTTATCATTCAAAAAAATGACAAAGATTTAACCACAAAACAACTTGAAATTGAAATTCAAGATGTTGAAGTTGACACAACTAAAAATGCTATTTTTCCAATTAAACCAGTCATGGAAGAAGAATATTCTATTCGTGATTATTGGAATAAGTATTGGTTGTATGGAATTATTGCGTTCATATTATTTATAATTGCTGCAGTTTTATTAATCTTATATATTCGTGCCAAGTCAAAACTTTCTGGTGATAAACTATATAAAACGCCTTATGATGAAGCAAAAGCAAGTTTGAAAGCGTTAGATGCAAAAAAATATTTGAAACGTGGTGAACAAAAAGAATATTACACACAATTATCATTTATTGTTAGACGATATTTAGGAAGAGTATATAATTTTTCTGCTTTAGAAATTTTGTCTGATGATTTGGTGAAATATATTGCAACAAAACAGGATGTTTTACCAGATGATGTTCAAAAATTTAAACAATTTTTGTTCGATGCAGACTTGGTGAAATTTGCCAAACAAGAGTTTGATGATTCTACAAATAATATGCACCGAAATTGGGTAGATGAATTTGTAGAGCGTATAAAACCAATAGAAATACCTGAAAATGAAGATCTAAATAAAGATCAAGTGACAGGCGAAAAATATAAACAGTTTAATAACAATTAGGAATGCTAAATTTTGAGTTTCAAAATCCTTGGATCTTACTCTTATTACTTGCTTTACCTTTCTTTATTTTTAGAGAAATTCGTAAAACGAGTCAGAAAAAAGCATCCTTAAAATTACCATCACTAAAAGCATTTGGTGGTGCGAAAAGTTCGTTAGCAACATACAAACCTATTTTATTTTTGATGCGAATAATTGCGATGGCCTTATGCATTGTAGCATTAGCTCGTCCACGTTATGTTGATGTGACTACAAAAATAAAATCTGATGAAGGTGTTGATATCTTATTAACAGTTGATACATCGTTGAGTATGTTAGCACGCGATTTGAAACCAGATCGATTAACAGCGCTAAAAGATGTTGCAAAAGATTTTTCACTTGGAAGAAAAACAGACCGAATTGGTTTAGTCGAATATTCTGGAGAAGCCTTAACACGTGTTCCGCTTACAACCGATCGTGATGTATTAACACAAGAAATTGAGATGTTACATTCGGGCAGTTTGGCTGATGGAACAGCTATTGGAATTGGTTTAGCAACAGCAGTTAATCACCTTAAAAATAGTAAAGCAAAATCGAAAGTAATCATATTGATTACAGACGGTGTCGAGTCGATTAATCCTTCGGGAGATTTGATGTATGTATCACCAAGACAAGCAGCTGATATCGCCAAAGATAAAGGAATAAAAGTGTATACTATTGGTATCGGAACAAACGGATTGGCACCTATGCCAATTGGTTACGATATGTTGGGCGATTATGTATTTGAGATGCGTCCTGTACAAATTGACGAAAAATTGTTGGAAGAAGTTGCTGATAAAACGGGAGGTTTATATTTCCGAGCGACCAATAATGAAAGTCTTAAAAATATTTATCAAGAAATTGATAAACTCGAAAAAACAGAAATTAACGAAGTCAAATATTATAACTATACCGAATTGTTTGCTCGCTTTTTATTGCCAGCATTTATTATTTTGGTATTAGAAGCTATTTTGCGAAGAACCTTTTTTAAAGAATTAATCTAATGCAGTGGGGAGAATTACATAATATTTGGTTGATGATTTTATTGTTTATCGTTATTTTTTTATCGATAACAGTATTTCAATGGCGCGAACGTGTAAAGAAAACATTTGCTGATAAAGAATTATTTCCATTTGTTTTTCCAATCACTTCTTCTAAACGTTATGGTTTTAAAATTGTCGTTTTTTGTGTCGCTTTATTTTTGATGGTTATCGCGTTGATGGATCCGCTTTACGGTGAAAAAGAAGTACAAGTAAAACGGGAAGGCATTGATATGGTTTTCTTATTGGATCTTTCTTCAAGTATGAATGCGCAAGATGTAGCACCTTCTCGATTAGAAAAAGCAACGAAGTTAATCACCGAAACACTTGGACAGTTAGGCGGAGATAGAGCTTCTTTGGTTGCTTTTGCAGCGAATGCGTATACGATTTCTCCGTTGACAAATGATTATGCTGCGATCGAAAGTTATTTGCAAAATGTTAATACAGAGTTAATTTCGAGCCAAGGAACAAATTATCTGAATGCGATTCAAGAAGCTGCAAAAACATTCAAAGCTTCGGCGAATACAAGTAAATTAATTGTATTAATTTCTGATGGAGAAGACAATGAAAATACCGTTAATCAAGCATCTAAAATTGCAAAAGACAACGGGATACATATTGTTACAATTGGTGTGGGAACAGATAAGGGTGCACCAATCCCGATGTACTATAATGGCTACGCCGAAGACTATAAAAAGGACGAAACAGGCTCTACAGTAATCACAAAATTAGAAGATAAAAATCTTCGCGAATTAGCACAAGATACAAACGGAACGTATATTCATCTGGATAATACACAAGATGCTTTATCTGCTCTATCAATGTATAAAGCTCGATTAGATAAAAACGAAATAGCAAATGCTACAACAAGAGATATGAATCACATTTATCAATGGTTTTTAGCGGTTGCGGTGTGTTTACTTTTTGTGGAATTATTAACATCTGAATATAAGATTTTTAACAAAAAGAAATAGTAAGTTTGTATGGTAAAATGATGTATTTTTTAAAACAAATAGGATTTTTAGGAATAATGCTTTTATCCGTTTTTGGTTATAGTCAATCGAAAACGAAAAGCTACATTATTGAAGGAAATGAGTATTATCAAAAAGGAAAATTTGATAATGCAGAAGTTGCCTACAAAAAAGCTTCGATGGAAGATCCAACTTCTGTCAAAGCAAATTATAATTTAGGAAACGCTTTGTTTCAACAAAAACGCTACAAAGAAAGTATTGCTCATTACAAGCGTTCTGCAGAAGTTTCTAAAACGAAGAATGATAAACATCTTGCTTATCATAATTTAGGAAATGCATTTATGCAAGAAAAAGATTATCAAAATGCGGTTGATAATTATAAAAAAGCCCTTAAAAATGATCCAAAAGATGATGCCACACGTTACAATTACGCCTTAGCAAAAAAAATGTTAGAAAAGGAACGTGAGAAACAAAAAGATCAAAATAACAAGGACAATAAAGATCAGAATAAGCAAGATCAAAACGATCAACAAAAACAGCAACAGAATAAACAGAACCAACAAAACCAAAATAAGCAGCAGCAAAATCAGAATCAAGCACAAAATCAACAATCTGATCAGCAAAAACAGCAAAATGAGGAAGGAAATCCGAAAGCTGGCGGCGAAAATGGAAATAATAAAGGACAAGGAAATAATTCGTCTCCAGAAATAACACAAGGAAATAATGGAGATGGAAAAGAACAAGATAATGCAAAGAATAATTTGAGTGATGGTTTACTAAAAGCATTGCAAAATCAAGAAGCTAAAACGCAACGAAGAATTATTCAGCAAAAAGCAGAAAAACAACGAACAACAACATCTAAGGATTGGTAATGACAACGGCAAGAGTTTTAAATAGTTTTTTAGTGTTTGCCCTAACGTCTATTACAGCGTTAGCACAACAAATTACTTTTAAATCTGATGCAGATAAAACGCAGGTCAGTTTAGGAGAAGCATTTAGTGTGGGCTTTTTTATCGAATCTAATACCGATAGTTATACGATTGATCAACCAATGAAATATCCTCCGCACAAAGGATTACAAATTGTTGGAGAACAACGTTCTCAAAACGTGTCGTATATAAATGGTCGAGGAATAATAGAAGATGGAATTATCTTAGCTTTTGTAGCAGAAAAAGAGGGGAAATATAGAGTTGGAGCTGCAAAAATTGTCATTAATGGGAAAACGTATACATCAAAACCTGTTGATGTTGTTGTAAAAGGAACTGGATTAACCCACAATAATTATAGAAGTAATACTTCGCAACCTGTTTTTTTACAAAGTAAAGTTTCGAAAACAAATCCTTATGTTAACGAACAAGTTAGTTTATCGGTAAAATTATATGCAAAAGATTTGTCATACTTAAACCGTAAACAGAATTTTAGACAAGGTAATTTAGATGGTTTAAGCCCTAAAATTGTTAAAAGTTCTCCAGAAAATATCAAACAAGAAATAGTTGCGGGTAAACAATATTTTTCTGAAGAAGTTGCACGTTATTATGTATTTCCTCAGAAACCAGGAAAAATAGAAATTGATCCGTTTTCAGTTGATGTCGTATTGCCTACAACCTATGGAGCAGAAGCGGTAGAAGTGCGTAGTAATCCAGTTGTAATTAACGCTAAAGAATTACCAGAAAATGGTCGTCCAAAGAATTTTAGCGGTGCAGTTGGGCAATTTAAAATGAATGCTTCAGTTGATAAAAAAGAAGTTTCAACGAATGAAAGTATAAATTTTGATATTGAAATTGTTGGAACAGGAAACTTCAATACAATCAATTTACCTGAAATCAATGCACCTAAAAACGTAGAAAAATTTGCACCTAAAAAACGTGATGCCTACAAAACTTACGATACGGGAATGAAAGGAAAGGTAGCTGAACAAACTGTTCTTGTTCCAAATTATGGTGGAGAATATACAATCTCACCAGTTGAATTTAGTTATTTTGATCCTGCAAAAGAAAAATATATCACGTTAAAATCTGACTCAATTCAACTAAATGTTTCAGGTTCTAAAAATGCAGACTCTACCAAAACTCTAACATCAAACAAAACATCAGACTCTACAATTTTAGAAAAATTTGATGAAATTAAAAACGATGTTAAAGAAGGAAAAAGTGGCTGGTTGTGGTTAACTGGAGGTGTGATTATTTTAAGTGCAGGAGGTTTATTTTTGATGAAAAATAAAAATAATTCAACAGAAAAAGAAAAATCAGAACCAAAAGTAAAACCAATCAACGAACAGAAAAATTTCGAAGCTTTTCAACCCAAAATAGAAACACAAAAATTCACATTGGTAGAAAAACCAATAATCAATTCTAATCAAATTTCAGCTGAATTAGAAGAACTGAAGCAGAAAATAAAAGCAGAAGATCAAAAAGATTTTTATCAATTACAAGAAAATATTTTGTGTAATGTGGCGATGAAAAATACGAATACAGATTTAGCTAATTTTTCGGATGAAATTATTGCTGAAAAATTACTGAAAAATGGTGTAAGTGAACTTGCTGTTGAACAATGGACTTTGTTGTTGAATAACGCTAGACAAGCTAAGTATGCTTATGGTGGCCTGAATCAAAATTTAGACGAAGTTTTCGAAGCAACACGAAATGTAGCAGAAGAATTGATGCGAAAATAAATTTCAAATTTTTTAGATCATAAAAGGGATAATCTCAATTTTTGAGTTGTCCCTTTTATTTTACAATTCATCCACAATATTTAACAGCTCATCAACATATAATTTCAAAATTAATTGGTAGTTAAGAACTTTGATTCAACAAATTAAAACACACCAATTATGAAAACAATCTTCTTAACTATCGCAACATTATTTTCAATATCAGCTTTTGCACAAAATAAATTTGAATCAGATTTGAGTACTATTTTAGTCGAATGGAACAAAGGAAATCATTCTTCAGAAGCTAATTTTAAGCAATTAATCAACGACTATCCGAATGAATGGTTACCAAAATATTACTTGTCTTTATCTGAAATCCTAAAAACGTTTGAATCGAATGACGCAGATTATAACGAAAAAATTTTATCACAAGTAAAAATTCAATTAGATGATTTATTGAAAAGTAATCCTTTAAATACAGAGATTTTAAACTTAAAAGCCTTGTATTTAACAGCAGAAATTGTGCAGAATCCAATGCAGAATGGAGCTGTTTATTATGGCGAAGTTTTACAAATCTATCAAAAATCGTTGGCATTAAATCCGACAAATCCACGTTCTGTTTTAGGATTGGCAGAGTTTAATATCAATTCGGCAAAGTACAGTGGAATGGATATTACACAAGATTGCAAAAATGTAAAAAAATCTTTAGCTTTATTTGATGCTGAAAAACCAAAGAATAACGAACCAAAATGGGGTAAAAATCGTGCGCAAAACTTGTTGAATAATGAATGTAAAACTGTACAATAATGATAGCTTTAGTAGCACAGTTTATTCACGAAATTATTTTTTTGGTTGATTAATTTAATTGCTTGATATGAATAGTGATGTAAAAAAAATAATTTTTGTATTAATACTGATGATTTATTCATTAGTGTCAATTAAGAATGAAGTTATTGGAAATAATATTATTAGATATTTAGCTTTAGGATTGATTATTTACAAATTTGTAAAAGGTATAATCGTTTCAGATAAAAAATTGATTCTACGAAATACGCTAATTCTGTTTATTGTGAATATTTTGATTTATAGCATTATTTTTTTAACATCTCCTAATATTACGATGAATCAATTTTTTCATCCCGAAGCGTTAAAATATTTTATTGGTTATTTTTCTTTCAGTATTGCGGCATCGTTTGTAAACACTAGTGTTTACAAACGATTTCAAAAAAAATGATAAACAAATAGATAATCCTAAGAGTGAGATTTGGAAATATTTTGTTCAATCAATTGTTTTTACTCAATTACTTTATTTTGTTTTTGTAAACTTTGACAATCTATTTTTCATTAAAAAAGTATTTTATAGTCATTGGATAAATTATTTTTTAGTTGGAATTATAACAATTATATTCTTGTTATTCTTCTATTTTCTTGAGCGAAGACGTTACAAATTAGAAACTAAAATATTTCTTGAATCAACAAAAGCCGAAACGGCTACCGCAAATTTCGAAACCTTAAAAAATCAATTAGATCCTCATTTTCTTTTTAATAGTTTGAATGTTTTAACAGGTTTAATTGAAGAAAATCCAGCTAATGCAATTGATTTTACAACGTCGCTTTCTAAGATTTATCGCTATGTTTTAGAACAAAAAGACAAAGAAGTTGTTCCGATTCAAGAAGAAATAAATTTTGCAAAAACGTATGTTAAGTTACTCAAATTGCGTTTTGAGAATAGCATTGATTTTGAAATTGAACAAACAACTTTCTTTGAAAACGAATTTATTGTTCCGCTTTCTTTGCAGATTTTATTAGAAAATACGATTAAACATAATGTGGTTTCGGAACAAAAACCATTAAAAATAAAAATTTATAAAAGAGATGATTCATTAATTGTAGAAAATTCTTTTCAACCCAAAGATTCTATCAAAGAATCGACAAGAATTGGACTGAAGAATATTATTAACCGATACCAACTAATCTCAAATCGAGAAGTGAATATTGAAAAAAATCAAGAAGTTTTTCAAGTTCAACTTCCTATTTTAACTCAAAATGTGAATACTGAACTAACATAAAAAAACGGATGAAAATACTAATTATAGAAGACGAAAAGCCTGCAGCGCGTTTGTTGAAAAGACGTGTAGAAAAATTGGGTTATCAAATTCATGAAATGCTACATTCTGTTGAAGAAAGTGTTGCTTGGTTGAAGGCAAATCCGCATCCAGACTTAATTTTTTTGGATATACAATTGTCAGATGGTTTGTCCTTTGATATTTTTAATCAAGTTAAACTCTCTTCCTCTATAATTTTCACAACAGCTTATGACGAATATGTATTGAAAGCGTTTAAATTAAATTCGGTTGATTATTTGTTGAAACCTGTTGATGAAGAGGAATTGAAGTTTGCAATTGAAAAATTTGAAAAACAATTTCAGCAAGCATCTTCAAGTTTTAATCTAAATGAATTGAAAAATTTTTTTTCAAATAATCAAACAGAAAAATTTAAAGAACGTTTTTCGATTAAAATCGGAACTTCCATAAAAATTATAGAAACCGAAAACATCGAGTGTTTCTTTAGTGAGAACAAAGCTACTTACATACATACAAAAGACAATCGTAATTATGTAATTGATTTTTCTTTAGAAAAAGTAGAAGATCAACTCGATCCAAAGAAATTTTTTAGGATTAATCGTGGTCAGATCATTCATATCGATTCGATAAAAGAAATAACAATGTATTCTAACTCAAGATTAAAAATAGTTTTAAATACTTATAACGAATTGGATTTGATAGTGAGTCGAGAAAAAGTAACTGATTTTAAAAATTGGTTAGAATAATAAAAATTCTTTATTTTGTAGACAAATTAACATCTAAAAAAATAGAATGAATAATATTGTTTCTTTTTTCGAAAAACTTTCTATTAGTGAGATCGGAACCACATTTGCGGTACTTTTTGCAGTTATTGATATTCTGGGAAGTATTCCGATTATTGTAGGAATTCGAAGTAAAGTGGGACATATACAATCGGAGAAAGCTACGATTGCAGCTGGTATTTTATTGATTTCTTTTCTATTTTTTGGAACCAAAATTTTAAAATTAGTAGGTGTTGATGTTCAGTCGTTTGCTATTGCTGGTGCTTTTGTGATTTTTATCATCGCGTTGGAACTGATACTGGGAATTGAAATACAGAAAGGCGTCGAATCTAACTCTGCATCTATTGTCCCTATTGCGTTTCCGTTGGTAGCAGGAGCTGGATCATTGACAACAGTTTTGTCGCTTCGTTCGCAGTATGCAGATATTAACATTGTGATAGCTATTATTTTAAATATGTTAATCGTATATTTGGTGCTGAAATTTGCAGGTAAACTCGAAAAATGGTTGGGACCTGGAGTTTTATCGGTACTGAAAAAAGTATTTGGAGTGATATTATTGTCAATTGCAATCAAATTATTTACCTCAAATATCGGTGCTTTGTTTATGAATGAAATTAATATTTAAAAATTCATTATCTAATGAAAACATATATTTATATCGCAACAATTGTTTTGTTGATAGGATTAGGTTATAACCTATATGAGATGGATTATAAAGCTGGATTGATGGCTGAAGCTAACTTTCGTAGTGTTTTAGGAATTGGAGCTTCTGTTTGTGGATTAATTTTAGTATCTGTTTATTTTAGCTTTTTCCGCTTACAAGCAAATCTTAAGAAGTAAACTATTTATCTGTAGAAATAAAATAAAAAAGATTAACCCGAAAAGGTTAATCTTTTTTTGTTTGTATTGCTTCGTTCAACTTTTCTAATAATATTTTGACAGAATTTTCAATCACTTCAAAAGGTTGATGTTTAGATGAAGTATAAATCATCACCATATCGATCGAATATTGTTCTGAAGTTTGAATTAATAATTTATTTAATCGATAAGCTTCTTTTGCACGACGCTTCAAAAGATTTCGATCTACTGCGTGTTTAAATTTTTTCTTCGAAACACTCACTCCTACTCGAATATCATACTCTTCTTTTGGCTTGATTTTGTAGACAAATCTGATGGGATGAGAAACAAATGTTTTTCCATCAGAAAACAATTCATCGAATGCTTTTCTGCTTTTAAGTTTCTCATTCTTACCAAAAGTCAATTTCATATTGCTAAATTCTACGTAAATTTGTACTTGCAAAAGTAAGTATTCTAAAAAGTTTTAGAATTATGTAACTTTGAAAATAATTTATTTTTATTAAAACAAAAAAAAGAAGAATATGTATCCAGCAGAAATAGTAATGCCGATGAAGGCTCAGTTAACTTCTAATGGTTTCGAAGATTTAACTACTCCAGAACAAGTAGAAGCAGCAATCAAACAAGAAGGGACAACTTTGGTAATGGTAAACAGTGTTTGTGGTTGTGCTGCAGGTGCTGCACGCCCGGGTGTTGTCATGTCATTGAATAATGAAAAAGTTCCAACACATTTAACAACAGTTTTCGCAGGATTTGATAAAGATGCTGTAGCAAAAGCGCGTGAGTTTTTTGCACCATTCCCTCCAAGTTCTCCTGCAGTAGCTTTGTTCAAAGATGGTGAATTAGTTCATATGTTAGAGCGTCATCATATCGAAGGACACTCTGCAGATGCTATTGCAGAAAATTTAAAAGCTGCCTATAACGAGTTTGCTTAATACGATATAAATCATATTAGGATTTATTTAACCCATAATCATTGTGATTATGGGTTTTTTATTTTTTTTTGTTAATTATTTTGAAATTGTAATATAATTGTTTAGTTTTATTCCATATTAAACAGAAATAACACTAAAAATTAATAATTATGAAGAAAATTTTTACGCTTTTATCTATTGCAGCATTAACAACATCGTACGCTCAAACATTGAAATTAGAAAAAGTAGCAGAAGGATTACCAAAAGCATCTTCTCAAGCTCCAGTTCACAAAGCGAACGAGCAAACACTTATCCAATATAAGGATGGAGAAAATTTCTCTGATTCGACACCTGTTTGTGATGGCGCTATTAATCATGATTCTAGATTTTTTAAATTGTCAGATTATGGAATTACAGGAGCTTTCACTGTAACTAAAGTTGATTTCGTAGCTTCATCTCTTGCAAAAACAGCAGTTTGGGCAGAAGTAGTGACAGTAGCTCCTGGTACAAATATTAAAGCTGCTGAAATACCAGGTTCAGCACTTACATTAACAGATGCTTATGGGTCTATTACGACAGTTGGAGGTGAAAATAATTGGGAATCTATTCCATTAATGGAAACAGTTGAAATTCCTGCAGGAGTTGATTTTGGAGTTGCAGTAGCTTATGTATTTGAAAGAAATATTTGGTTTGGTAATAACGAAGGTGGAGAAACAGCACCATCATATATTGGTTGGCCAGACTCTGAATGTGTAAATGATGATGGAGCAAGTACAGTAGCTTCAGTTGGTTTCCCAGTTAGTTGGATTATGAATGTAACAGGAAATGTAGAAGGTTTAGGTACTGTTGAGTTAGGATCTAATAAATTAGCTGTATATCCAAACCCAGCAACAACAGAAGTTAACGTTAAATTAGAAGGATCTAAAGTTGCAGACGTTACAGTTGCTGATGTAACAGGACGTGTAATTCCAGTAAGCTTCTCTAAAGATGGTAAAGTTGATACATCAAGATTAGCTGCAGGAGTTTACTTCTTAAGAGTTAAAGATGACAAAGGAGTAACAAGAATCCAAAAAATCATCAAAAAATAATTTTTGATAACAAATTTTTATACAATTATAGAAAAGTGGAGCAATTTGTTCCACTTTTTTTATGTTCAAAATTCTTTCAAAAAGATGTTTTATAAATTATAATTCTAAGAAAAGTACAAATCCCTGAATTAACATCATAACATAAATTATATCATATCATATTGATTGCTAAACCAATGAAAGAGAGAAAAATGTATTGAAATTATCAGTAAATTAGCATTTCGAAATATATTATACATTATTTAATAAACAAATGAGAATAGCAGTCGTAGGCGCTACCGGAATGGTCGGCAGAGTTATGCTCCAAGTTTTGGAAGAAAGAAATTTTCCAATCACTGAAATTATACCAGTAGCATCAGAAAGATCAATAGGAAAAACTATTGAATACAAAGGAAAAGAATACAAAATTGTATCAATGCAGGATGCTGTAGAAATGCGACCAGATATCGCAGTTTTTTCGGCAGGTGGAGAAACTTCCAAACAGTGGGCGCCTAAGTTTGCAGAAGTTGGGATAACTGTAATTGATAATTCATCGGCCTGGAGAATGGACCCTAATTGTCCGTTAGTTGTACCAGAAATAAATGCAGATATTTTAACACCAAACGATAAAATTATCGCAAATCCTAACTGTTCTACAATTCAGTTGGTAATGATTTTAAATCCTTTGCACAAAAAATACGGAATTAAGCGTGTCGTTGTTTCTACTTATCAATCGGTTACAGGAACTGGTAAAGATGCCGTAGAGCAATTGAATGGTGAAATTGAAGGTCGTGATGTAACAAAAGTATATCCTTATCAAATTTTCAAAAATGCGCTACCACATTGTGATGTTTTTGATGAAGAAACAGGTTATACAAAAGAAGAATTAAAATTAACGAGAGAACCTCGTAAAATTATGCGTGTTGATGAGATGAATATCACAGCAACTGCAGTTCGTGTTCCTGTACAAGGAGGACATTCGGAGTCTGTAAACATCGAGTTTGAAAATGATTTTGATTTAGCAGAAGTTCGTAAACTGTTAGCAGAACAAGATGGTGTAACGGTACAAGATAATCCTGATACAAATACTTATCCAATGGCCTTCTATTCGGAGGGGAAAGATGATGTTTTTGTAGGACGTATTCGTCGCGATTTATCCCAACCCAATACACTAAATTGTTGGATTGTTGCCGATAATTTACGTAAAGGTGCTGCAACAAATGCAGTTCAAATTGCCGAATATTTAGTAAGAAAGAATTTAGTTGGATAATAATAAATTAGAACTATTCTATAATAAAAGAAAATCTGATATAGCATATTATATCAGATTTTTTTATGTAATAAAATGTATTTTTGAATATAATTGAAAACAATATAATATATGAAAAAAACATTTACAATTTTATTTTTAAATATTTTAATTTTTAATTTTGCGCAAACTTTAGATCCACCAAAATTTTCACATGAAAGTGGATTTTATGATAAAGATTTTAATTTAGAATTATCTCATTCAGACCCTAATGTTAAAATTGTTTATACAATAGATTCTTCAGAACCAGATATTAATAATTTAGAAGGGAGAACCTATAAATATAAAAAACAATATCCTCAGTATCCACATGATACTCCTTTTGAATTCTTTGAAAATTCTCTAAAATCAAATTTATACTTAAATTCAATTGAGGTATATGACAGATCGAATGAAGAGAATAGAATTTCTAATATCTCAACTTCTTTCCAAAAAGATCAGTATTTTCCAACGGAAAAAATGGATAAAAGCTTTGTAGTAAGAGTTAAAGCCTATAAAGACGATAATTCATATTCAGAAACTATTACCAATGTATATTTTATCAATAAAACGTATACTTTACCTATTGCTAGTATTAATGTGAATGATGATGCTTTATTTGGATATGAAAATGGATTATTTGTAGCAGGAAAAAAGTTTGATGATTGGAGATTAACTAATTCTACTGATATAGCAGGATCATGGACTACTGCAAATTATTGGAATTCAGGGTCTACTTCTGAAGTTCCTGTTAATTTTATTTACTTAGCTGACCAAACTGTAAAAATTAATCAAACAGTAGGAGTAAGAAATCATGGAAATGGCTCAAGACATTTAAAAAATAGATCACATCGCATTTATGCTAAATCTGACTATGGAAAAAAAGACTTAAAGTATAATTTTTTTAGCGATTATGATATTGATACATTCAAACGATTAATTTTAAGAAATTCAGGACAGGATACATATAGTACTTTATTTAGAGATGCTTTTGTACAGAAATTGAATGAGCATTTGAATTTTGATACGCAAAACTATCAGCCTGTATTAAGCTTTGTTAATGGAGAATTTTATGGTATTTATAATTTAAGAGAACGTTATGATGAAAAATATTTAGAAGAGATCTATGGAATTAAAGAAAAAGATATTGATTATATAGAACAAACTTCTATTGTTGAAGCTTCTATAGGTGATCTTAAATTTTATAATGAAACTCTTGATTTTTTTAAAAATAATGATATATCAATTAATAATAATTATCAAAGAGGTATTACCTACGTAGATGAAATAAATTTTTCAGATTATCATATAGCACAAATTTTTGCAGCTAATTATGATTGGCCATATAATAATAACGAATTTTTTAGAAAAAGAATTAATTATACGCCAGATGCTATTTATGGACAAGACGGAAGATTCAGATGGTTAATGAAAGATCTTGATATAAGTTTTAATGGAGATCAAGATTGGGTACCCAATTCGTATAAGCATAATACACTACAACAAGCAATATCTTCGATTAATCACGGAGGTGAGATATATGAAAATCATATATTGATAGGATTATTAGAGAATGAAAATTTTAAAAATTATTTTATTAATCGCTTTGCTGATTTATTAAATACAACATATAAAAAAGAACATGTTATTGAATTAATCGATTTAATGCAAAATAATATTCGTCAAGAAATGCCTCAAAATATTAGTCGTTGGAATTTAATTAATTCAATAGAGGATTGGGACAAAAATATTGAAATAATGAGAGAGTTTTCTCGTTTAAGGCCACATTATCAAATAGAACACTTATCTGAATTCTTTAAATTAAATGGAACTTATAACTTAAAAACTGAAACTAACAATATATCTCAAGGATTTGTAAAAGTTAATACAATTGAAATTAATAATTCTACTATAGGAATTGGAGATGATTATCAAACGTGGTCTGGAAAATATTTTCAAAAGGTTCCGTTGGTTGTTGAAGCAATAGCTTTACCTGGATATAAATTTTCGCATTGGGAAGGAGATATAAGTTCGACAGATCAGAAAATTACTATCAACTCTGAAAAAGATGTCTATGTTAAAGCTATTTTTGAAAAAACGTTAGGAGTAGGCGATTTAGATAAAGTTGATTTTATACTATTTCCGAATCCAGTACAAGATATATTAAATATAGCTTCAAGTTCTAAAAGTAAAATTGAATATAAGATATCAAATATTATTGGACAAATAGTTGAACATAACTCAACCAATAATCAAAAAATTGATGTAAGTAAACTTAAACAAGGTGTTTACATTATCCAATTAACTCAAGATAATAAAAGAACAACGAAAAAATTCATAAAAAAATAGTTTATAAAGTCGCTTATTCAGCGACTTTTTTTATGTTTAATGAATAAGTTTTCAGAACTTTAACAAAGTTTTTACGTTAATAAAACAACCATAAACGTAATTTACGCATCTAAATAGTAAGAAAGAAAGGGATTTTGGACGAGAAACAACTGATAAAAGCTTGTATCAACAATGATTCGAAAGCACAAAGGCTGCTTTACGAAAAATACGATGCGCTTTTTTTTGCAGTTTGTAAACGTTATTTTACAGATATACAACAAGCGGAAGATGCTTTGGTAAAAGGCTTTTTGAAGATATTTCAAAATCTTAAAAGTTATTCGTTTGAAGGTAGTTTTGAAGGTTGGATGAGACGAATTATGATCAACGAATGTCTGATGGAATTGCGAAAAAATAAAATTTTTCATCTCAATGTAGACGATTACTCCTCTTCTATTTCATCCAATCAGGAGGCTTCGCAACAAATAGAGGAAGATGATGTGATGAAACTCCTCGATTATTTGCCCGATGGCTGTCGTCTCGTGTTTACCCTCTACGTTATTGAGGGATATAAGCACAAAGAAATTGCTGAAAATTTAGGTATTACAGAAGGTACATCGAAATCGCAACTCAATTTAGCGAAAACGAAATTAAAGGAAATGTTAAGTAAGAATGAACATATAAAATCAAATTTATCGTGAACACAAATGATCCAATAGAAGATTTATTCCGATCAAAAAGTAACGAAACTGTCGGTGAAAAACCGAGAGATTTGGTTTGGAAACGTATTGAGTTTGGTTTACAGAACGAAGAAAAGAAAAAGAAACCTATACGCGAATTTATTTCCAGCGTTTGGTTTTCAGCTGCTGTTTTTGCATTAATTGCGATTCCTTATTTTGTACTTTTTATCGAAAATATTAATTCAGAAAACAGAAAAAATTCGCTTCAAGTTGTACAAACAAATGTGCCAGTTATAGAAAAATCCTCAATTGAAGAAGAAATAACAATTGTTGATTCGAAAGATAAAATAGTAGAAGAATCGATTGAAATTGTTAAAAATAAGAAAGTAACGAAACAACCGACATACAAAATCATCGAAGAGAAAACCGTAGGAACAATTGCAAATGAAAATTATTTACAAGATTATTCACTTGTTTCTGCGCCAACAATTGAAGCTCCTTTATCTGCACCACAAGCAATGGAAACTCGTTCTCAAGTTTTGGATTCGATTGAAAATCAGGGGCAATTTGCAAAAGCGAATTTGAATAAGATTTCAAAGGATTCTATTATTTCTGATCGATTCGGTGGTAAAGTTTCTGGAGTTGTTGCTGCTAACGGTGTAAAAAGACAGATTACAAAACAAAAAGATACTTCGGAAGTGATGAAAATGACTGTTGTGGCAGAAGATAGAATAAGTAACACTACTTTGGAAACAGCTCCAGTTTTGGAAGTTTCTCCAAAGAAATCAATGGTTAATAAATCAATAATTATTTATAAACCATTAAAGTTTACGGTAAAGTCGGATATTCTTCGGACAAATTTTAAATTGTTGAATGTTTCAACATCATCAAAATTAGTGTTTGAAAGTTCTACAAATAGTGTGATGATAACTTTCCAAAAAGTGAAAGATAAAATTACGTTGACAACAAATCAACCCAAAATGGATGCAGTTTTATTAGGAATATTAGAAAAGAATAAAAAAGAAATTTTTGAATATTATTCAAAACCAAAATAAGAAATAAAGGTTCGCAATGCGAACCTTTATTTCTTATTTCCATATAAACGTATTGCGTTTTCTTTGTCTTGATTCATGGCAGCAATTAATTCGTCAAGCGAATTAAATTTCTTTTCATCTCTTAATCTTTCTAAAAATTCGAGGCGAATAGTTTCTCCATAAATCGTTTGATCAAAATCCAAAATATTCACTTCTACTCGATGTTCTCTCGTATTTGTTACTGTTTCTCTAAATCCGATGCTCAATAAACCTAAATATTTTTGATTATCCACAAAAACATCAACTGCATAAACGCCATCTTTTGGAATTAATTTATTGGGATCAACTTGTAAATTAGCTGTAGGAAAACCAAGTGTACGCCCAATTTTATCTCCATGAACAACTTTTCCAGATAGCGGATAATTGTAATTTAATGCTTTGTTCGCATACGAGATGTTTCCTTCGATAAGTGCATTTCTAATTTTTGTAGAACTTACCGCCACATCATTTTCTTCAACAGCTTTTAGTTGAATCAAATTGAAACCATATTCTTTCGAAAGAACTTGTAATTGCTCAAAATTTCCTTCTCTATTTTTCCCGAAATGATGATCGTAACCAATCACTAATGTATCAATATGCAATTGATCAACAAGAAAATTTTTGACAAATTCTACCGAAGTAACTTGTGAGAATTCTTTTGTAAACGCTTGAATAATCAAATGTTCTAACCCAAATTGACGCAAAACATTTTCTTTTTCTTCTAAAGTGTTCAAAAATTTAAGATCACAATTTGGCTGTAAAACCATTCGAGGATGTGGATTAAACGTAATCAAAACACTTTCTCCATCAATTTTTTTTGCAATTGTATTGAGTTGTTTTAGAATAGATTGATGACCAATGTGTGCACCATCAAACATGCCCAAAGTAAGGACAGGACGTTTGATAGATTTGATTTCTTCTAAGGATTGATAAACGTTCACTAAAAATGATTTTGCACAAAATTAAGGCTTTCAAATCGAACTTCAAATCTATTTTTAATTTCCTTTGATTGTAATGTTTTGATTATTAATCAAAATATTATGACAAAAATCTTAAAAAGTATACAAATAATACAATGTTTTTAACTTACCTTTGCACCCAAATAAAATAAACTAAATCATTTCATATAATGGCAAATCAAAAGAAAGGTAAGATTGCACAGGTTATTGGACCTGTAATTGACGTTATTTTTGATAACGCAGAAGGCCTTCCAAATATTTATGATGCATTAGAGGTTCCTCGTCAAGGAAAAGAAACATTAATCCTTGAAGTTGAGCAGCACATCGGTGAAGATACTGTACGTTGTATCGCAATGGATAGTTCTGATGGTTTACAAAGAGGTCAAGAGGTTATCGCATTAGGTAAACCAATTATGGTTCCAATTGGTGAGAATATCAAAGGACGTGTATTTAATGTAGTAGGAGATGCTATTGATGGTTTAGAAAATTTAGATAAAGATAACGGTTTACCTATTCACCGTCCTGCTCCAAAATTCGAAGAATTATCAACATCTGCAGAAGTTTTATTCACAGGTATTAAAGTAATTGACTTAGTTGAGCCTTACGTAAAAGGAGGTAAAATTGGATTATTTGGTGGTGCCGGAGTAGGTAAAACAGTATTAATTCAGGAGTTAATGAACAACATCGCTAAAGGACACGGAGGTTTATCTGTATTCGCAGGTGTTGGAGAACGTACTCGTGAAGGAAATGACTTAATGCGTGAGATGATCGAAGCTGGATTAATTAATTACGGTGAAGAATTCATGCAATCAATGGAAGGTGGATCTTGGGATTTATCTAAAGTTGACCACGAAAATATGAAAGAGTCTAAAGCTGCTTTCGTTTTCGGACAAATGAACGAACCTCCAGGTGCACGTGCTCGTGTTGCTTTAACAGGTTTAACATTAGCTGAATATTTCCGTGATGGTGATGGACAAGGTCAAGGACGTGACGTATTATTCTTCGTAGATAATATCTTCCGTTTTACACAAGCAGGTTCTGAGGTTTCTGCCTTATTAGGTCGTATGCCATCTGCCGTAGGTTATCAACCAACATTAGCAACTGAGATGGGGGCTATGCAAGAGCGTATTACATCTACTAAAAACGGATCTATTACTTCTGTACAAGCTGTATATGTACCTGCCGATGACTTAACTGACCCTGCGCCAGCTACAACTTTCGCGCACTTAGATGCTACAACGGTATTAGATCGTAAAATTGCTTCATTAGGTATTTACCCAGCGGTAGATCCATTGAACTCTACTTCTCGTATCTTAACACCAACAATTCTTGGAAAAGAACATTACGAAACAGCTCAACGTGTAAAAGAAATCTTACAACGTTACAACGCTTTACAAGATATCATCGCGATCTTAGGTATGGAAGAGTTATCAGAAGAGGATAAATTAGTTGTACACCGTGCACGTCGTATCCAACGTTTCTTATCTCAACCATTCCATGTTGCAGAACAGTTTACAGGTATCCCAGGTGTATTAGTTGATATCAAAGATACAATCAAAGGATTTAACATGATCTTAGATGGTGAAGTTGACCAATATCCTGAGGCTGCATTCAACTTACGTGGTACAATCGAAGAAGCGATTGAGGCTGGAGAAAAAATGTTAGCAGAAGTTAAATAATATTTTTATATAACAATATAGAAGAGTGCTTACGTTTCTTTTACTCTAAAAGTTACTAAGTACTCTTTTTTTTAAAACAATAGGATTATGCACTTACAAATTATTACGCCAGAATTCGTAGTTTTCGATGCAGTAGTAGATGCTGTTACTTTACCAGGAAAAGATGGTGAATTTCAGTTATTAAACAACCACGCTCCTATCGTTGCAACTTTAGGTGAAGGAACAATCAAAATTTACGTTCACACAAAAACTTTCGAAGATTTCGATAATATTTCAGGTAAAGTTTATAGCTCTCCATCAAATGAGTCTACATTATTATTAGACATTAAAGGAGGAACAATTGAAATGAACAACAATAAAGTAATCGTTTTAGCAAACTAATTACTTTTTTTGAACAAATATTACAAAAGGAGATCAATTTTGATCTCCTTTTTTGTTTCCTCATAATTATACTCGATAATTTCTTCAAATAATATTCTATAAAATTTAGATTAATAGTTTTTCCAGTATTGATTTACCTATAAAATATAAACTTATTCTAATTAATTAAATATTATAGAAATGTTTTCTAAAAAATAGTTTTAATATTTTATAATTTAGAAAATAATTCTAATTTCACTTCATCAAAAAAGGAGTTACGAAAGGTAACCCAAAATGAGCTAAAATTTTTCAGATGAAGTACAATTCTCAAAAACATTCTTTTGGACACGGTGTCCTACTTCAAAATATTTATAATTGTGTCAATAGTAAAATCAGAATGTGTTATTGTTAATTTAATACAACAAACCTACTCTACCCTACAATTTAATTAATTATCACATTCAAATCATTTTATTATGTCAACAGAAAAAAAATTACATTTCGATACATTACAAGTTCACGCAGGTCAAGAAGTCGATCCAACAACAGGTTCGCGCGCAGTTCCTATTTATCAAACATCATCTTATGTTTTCAATGATGCAGAACATGGAGCAAATTTGTTTGCGTTAAAAGAATTTGGAAATATTTATACACGAATTCAAAATCCAACAACAGACGTTTTTGAAAAACGTATCGCAGCATTAGAAGGTGGTGTTGCCGCTTTAGCAGTTGCATCTGGTCAAGCAGCACAATTTATTGCATTAAATAATATTTTAGAATCTGGTGATAACTTCGTTTCTGCTTCTAATCTTTATGGAGGAACATACAATCAATTCAAAGTTGGTTTTAAACGTTTAGGTGTCGAAGTACGTTTCGCAGAAAATGCAGATCCTGCGATTATCGAATCATTAATTGACGAAAATACAAAAGCAATCTATACTGAAACAATCGGAAACCCGAGTTTCAACGTACCCGATTTCGAAGCAATTTCAGCTATTGCAAAAAAATATAACCTTCCTTTAATTGTTGATAACACATTTGGAGCTGGTGGCTATATTTTCAAACCATTAAAACACGGCGCAAATATTGTAGTCGAGTCTGCTACAAAATGGATCGGTGGGCACGGAACTTTTATTGGAGGCGTGATTGTAGATGGTGAAAATTACGATTGGGGCAACGGAAAGTTTCCACAATTTTCAGAACCATCGGAAGGTTATCATGGTTTAGTTTTTTCTGATGTTTTCGGAATTAATGGTCCTTTTGGAAATATTCAATTTATTATTCGTGCACGTGTCGAAGGTTTACGTGATTTTGATCCTGCCATTTCTCCATTCAATTCTTTTTTATTGATTCAAGGTTTAGAAACATTGTCATTAAGAGTGCAAAAACATTTGGACAATACGTTAGAAATTGCGCGTTGGTTAGAATCTCATCCGCAAGTCGAAAAAGTTAACTATCCTGGTCTAATTTCATCTCCAAGTCATCAATTGGCAAAAAAATATTTGGAAAATGGTTTCGGAGCGGTTCTTTCATTCGTAATCAAAGGAAATGCAGAACAAGCCAATCATTTTATAGATAGTTTAGAATTGATTAGTCATTTGGCAAATGTTGGCGATGCAAAATCTTTGATTATTCATCCGTCAGCAACAACTCATCAACAATTGAGTGATGAAGAACAACAATCTGCAGGTGTTTACCCAGGATTATTGCGTCTTTCTGTCGGTATAGAACACATCGATGACATCAAAAATGATCTTCAACAAGCGTTTGATAAAATTAAATAATCCGTTACTTTCGAATATAATTTAATAATGAATTTTCAACAATATCATTATAATCGACCTTTTCAATTAGAAAATGGTCAAACTTTAGAAAATTTAACCATTGCCTATCACACGGCAGGAACTTTAAACAACAAGAAAGATAATATCATTTGGGTTTGCCATGCACTTACGGCAAACTCAGATGTTTTTGATTGGTGGGCAGGTCTTTTTGGAGAAAATGATTTATTTAATCCAAAAGATCATTTTATTATTTGTGCAAATGTCATTGGATCCAATTACGGAACCACAAATCCAATGTCTATAAATCCGGCTACAAATACGCCTTATTACAGAGATTTTCCAACGATCACAATAAAAGACATGGCCAATGCGCATCAACTTTTAGCCGATTATTTAGGAATTTCGACCATTCATTTGTTAATAGGCGGTTCGCTTGGTGGTCAACAAGCCTTAGAATTTACTTTGCTTGACAAGTTAAAGGTAGATAATTTGGTTTTGCTGGCAACAAATGCAGTTCATTCTCCGTGGGGAATTGCGTTCAACGAATCTCAGCGTTTGGCAATAGAAGCCGATCCAACTTTTAATGATATGACAGAAGATGGAGGGAAAAATGGATTGATTGCGGCGCGAACAATTGCGATGCTTTCTTATCGCACCTATTCTATATATAATGAAAAGCAAAAAGATGATCATTCGGTTTATACTGATTTCAAAGCGTCATCCTATCAAAAATACCAAGGACAGAAATTAGCAAACCGATTTAATGCGCACTCCTATTGGACGCTTTCCAAAGCCATGGATTCACAAAATATTGCTCGAAATCGAAAAAGTTTAGAGAATTCACTTGCTCAAATTTCGTCTAAAACCCTTGTGATTGGTATTTCTTCGGATATTTTATTCCCACCTACGGAGCAAAAATTTATCGCGAATCATATTCCAAATGCAACATATACCGAAATAGAATCTTTATTTGGACACGATGGTTTTTTGGTTGAACTCAAAGAATTGAATAAAATCCTAAATCATTTCGTCTAAATAATAAATGAAGCTCGAATTTTTTAAGCTTTTTATGACTAATTTATTTCGCTTTGCGAAACCTTTCCCGAGTCCATAACCCAAAAGTAGCCGCTGCCCATTTGCTTGATTCAGCAAATCGTCACCGCCTAATCATTCCATGCAGTGAAAATACAAACCTCGCGCGCAATGAGTTTCCTTTTTTTAAAACTATAAACCGTCCAAAAAAAGTATTGTATACACTCTACTGCCACTCTACTGCCACTATGTTGCCTTTATCCTGCCTTCATCCTGCCTTTAAGTAGCGAGTAAGCTTGAGGATGTAGCTGATTTTCACGAAACTTAAATCAAAATTATGACTAAAAATATTAGTTCTATTTTTTAAGTAGCGTAGGGTATTTTACTTTCATTTCAATAGTGACTGGAACTCAAGGTTGGAAAAATATGTTTGATAGTCTAAAAAATATAAAATAAAATTCACTCGATTTTTATATGTTTTTATGGCCAATTATAATTTCAGAATACGCTTATTTGTTAACGTAAAACTTTATTTGAATTTAAAATCATACAAAAAAAATCCACAAACAATTCTAAATACGCAATTAATTATTGTGTTTAATTTATTTTCAACAAGTAATGTTTATTTTAACTTTTTATTTGGTTTTTATAGAAAGTTGCGTATATTCGAGAGTTGGCTGATATTTTTTTAAAAAACTCTTATGAAAATTCATTTACTCCTAATATTAAGTCTTTTTATTTCCTGCAATAATTTTGAAAATAAGTTTTTTAAAGAATTAGAAGAAGCTAATAATAAATATGAAAAGACTAAAACTAAACAAATTTTTGACTTTTCTAAGATAACCAACTTTGATTGGGATTATTTTCAATATATAAGAGGTAATGAAAGTGTTCCTATATTTTCAAATGAAATCGAAAGAGATTTAAATTTAAATTTTAAGACAAAGGATTTAGATCTTAATAAAACAAGATTTTATTTTTATAAAGACAAAAAATTAATCAGAGAAATTGAAATTAACACTCCAGATTTTGAGACTCCCTATTTTACTTTTAAGTTTTGTAAAAGCAATAAAATATATAAATCAGAAAGTATATTTTACCTAACTAAATTATCTGAAACTATTTTACAACCAAGCTGCAATCAATAAAAACATCAGCTAACATAGTATTTCGCGAAAAACGGACTGAAAGTAAACTTTTATATCATAATTTTCCGCTCACAAAATTGCTTTTCTTAAAACAATACACTAATTTAGTTTTAACCAAGCAATTTGCTTG
The DNA here is from genome assembly GCF_025244765.1 of Empedobacter stercoris. Taxonomy (NCBI): domain Bacteria; kingdom Pseudomonadati; phylum Bacteroidota; class Flavobacteriia; order Flavobacteriales; family Weeksellaceae; genus Empedobacter; species Empedobacter stercoris. Next base: position 1,992,698 of record NZ_CP104209.1, read on the forward strand.
AACGGACGAACTTGAACTTCGTTCAAATTCTCTCCCGTTCTTCGCAAATACTCGGCTCGTTATACGATATTTTAAAGAAACTGCTTAAAATTGAAACTATAAAATTTATAAAAATGAAATTTCCTTTTTCAAAAAAATCTGTCAATAAAAATCTCTATTTAGGAATACTTTGGATTATAATAGCAATTATTTATTAGCATATGATAATATTAAATGGTATTTCTATCCAACTTTAATATTAGGAATTATATATTTAGGAATTTATGTTTATGAATTTCAACTAAATTATATTGAAATATCTGAAAATAAAATTATTATAAATTCATTACCCAGAAAAGAATTAAATTTGAACGAAATTTTTGATATTAAATATTTTGCAGGAGATTATATATTGAGTACACCCAATAATTCTATTAAAATTATAAAATCTCAAATTTCTAAAGAACATATCTCAGAATTTGAGGAATATATTAATGTCTTTCAAATTAACTTAAATAAAAACGTCGTATAACAACTAATCTTCCTTCTTGCCAGAAAGACAGAAAGTAAATACTTGTTGAGGAACCTGTAATTAGAACTACCATATACTATATAGATAAAGTTTAGCTCGACTTTATTAATTAATATCGGAACTTTTCCCGAGTCGTTAACCACAAAGTAGACATTTTACTTTTATTTATAAGTAATAAAAACAAAACGTCTAATCATTTTGTATAGTAAAAACGATGTTTTCGAGTCAGAAATCTACTATCTAGTTTCTCAAATCTAAAAATCTCAAAAAATATTTCCCGTCATAACAGTCAGTTAGGGATAGAAAGTAAAATAAATGTAAAATGCGTTTGGAAGTTCGGAAAAATGGGTTGTATATTTGCAATCCCAATACGAAAGACGAGTAGTATTGTAGTTGACATAAAGTAAAACAAGCGACAAAAATTTTAAAAAATAAATTTTGTTGAATTAGAAATAAGTTTTACCTTTGCAAACGCAAATCACGAGAGTGATTTTGCTGCGAAGTAAATTGACTTATTGAAATAAAAACTTTAAAATTTTTAAAATAAAATTTGGTAGTTAAGAAATAAGTTTTACCTTTGCAACCGCTTACAGAAACAGCGATGTTTTGTAAGTTATAAACTGAGAAGTTCATTTGAAATTATAATATATACAGAAGAAAAAATAAGCCGAATAATAACGAAGTCAATCCTTGAATAATGGAGCTTAAGGAAATTCGAAGTTGTAAAAACATAAGTCTTATAGACTAAACAAAATAATTTACAATGGAGAGTTTGATCCTGGCTCAGGATGAACGCTAGCGGGAGGCCTAACACATGCAAGCCGAGGGGTATAATTCTTTCGGGAATTAGAGACCGGCGCACGGGTGAGTAACGCGTATGCAACTTGCCCTACTGAAAAGGATAGCCCTTCGAAAGGAGGATTAATACTTTATAATAGATTTCATAGCATTATGGAGTTTTGAAAGATTTATCGCAGTAGGATAGGCATGCGTAAGATTAGATAGTTGGTGAGGTAACGGCTCACCAAGTCGACGATCTTTAGGGGGCCTGAGAGGGTGAACCCCCACACTGGTACTGAGACACGGACCAGACTCCTACGGGAGGCAGCAGTGAGGAATATTGGACAATGGGTGGAAGCCTGATCCAGCCATCCCGCGTGTAGGAAGACGGCCTTATGGGTTGTAAACTACTTTTATCTGGGGATAAACCTATCTACGAGTAGATAGCTGAAGGTACCAGAAGAATAAGCACCGGCTAACTCCGTGCCAGCAGCCGCGGTAATACGGAGGGTGCAAGCGTTATCCGGATTTATTGGGTTTAAAGGGTCCGTAGGCGGATTAATCAGTCAGTGGTGAAATCTCATAGCTTAACTATGAAACTGCCATTGATACTGTTAGTCTTGAGTAATGTTGAAGTTGCTGGAATGTGTAGTGTAGCGGTGAAATGCTTAGATATTACGCAGAACACCAATTGCGAAGGCAGGTGACTAAACATTAACTGACGCTGATGGACGAAAGCGTGGGGAGCGAACAGGATTAGATACCCTGGTAGTCCACGCCGTAAACGATGGATACTTGCTGTTGGATTTTCGGATTCAGTGGCTAAGCGAAAGTTATAAGTATCCCACCTGGGGAGTACGTTCGCAAGAATGAAACTCAAAGGAATTGACGGGGGCCCGCACAAGCGGTGGAGCATGTGGTTTAATTCGATGATACGCGAGGAACCTTACCAAGGCTTAAATGCATAATGACAGGACTAGAAATAGTTTTTTCTTCGGACAGAATGCAAGGTGCTGCATGGCTGTCGTCAGCTCGTGCCGTGAGGTGTTAGGTTAAGTCCTGCAACGAGCGCAACCCCTATCATTAGTTGCCAGCGTTTAAAGACGGGGACTCTAATGAGACTGCCGGTGCAAACCGCGAGGAAGGTGGGGACGACGTCAAGTCATCACGGCCCTTACGTCTTGGGCTACACACGTGCTACAATGGTAAGTACAGAGGGCAGCTACCTAGCGATAGGATGCGAATCTCGAAAACTTATCTCAGTTCGGATTGGAGTCTGCAACTCGACTCTATGAAGCTGGAATCGCTAGTAATCGCATATCAGCCATGATGCGGTGAATACGTTCCCGGGCCTTGTACACACCGCCCGTCAAGCCATGGAAGCTGGGGGTACCTGAAGTCGGTGACCGTAACAGGAGCTGCCTAGGGTAAAACTGGTAACTAGGGCTAAGTCGTAACAAGGTAGCCGTACCGGAAGGTGCGGCTGGAACATCTCATATTTAGAGAACGACGAATTTTCTTCTATTAATTAGAAGATTGATTTTGATTCGGCTTTTTATTCTGTATAAACTATAAATATAGACCACTCTTTAAGAGTATTAAAGAGTCTCATAGCTCAGCTGGTTAGAGCGCTACACTGATAATGTAGAGGTCGGCAGTTCGAGTCTGCCTGAGACTACTAAATAACATAAAGAGGGGGATTAGCTCAGCTGGCTAGAGCGCTTGCCTTGCACGCAAGAGGTCATCGGTTCGACTCCGATATTCTCCACGAATTAATGAGTTAATTCGAGAATTGATTAATGAGATAATTATCACATTATTACATTTTCAAATTATCACATTAAAGAAGAGTTCATTGACATTATTAGAAACAGATTATAATTTAATAATTATAATCGCATACAATCAAAAACAAACAGATTTAGAAATAAATACAAAAGTTTTAAAAAGGTATACAATTAATCAATAAAACGAGTAAGATTAACATAACCGCTCAATAATATGACGGTTAAATCGAGAAAAAAGTTACAAAGGGCGTACGGCGGATGCCTAGGCTTTGAGAGGCGATGAAGGACGTGATAAGCTGCGATAAGCTTCGGGGAGTGGCACATACACATTATATCCGAAGATTTCCGAATGGGACAACCCGGCATGTTGAAGACATGTCACTGCGTAAGCAGAGCGAACGTTGGGAACTGAAACATCTAAGTACCAATAGGAAAAGAAATCAATTGAGATTCCGTAAGTAGTGGCGAGCGAACGCGGATTAGCCCTAAAGACTTTATAAGGATAACAGAATAACCTGGAAAGGTTAACCGAAGAGGGTGATAGTCCCGTAAGTGAAATTTTTATAATGTTGATAACGAGTAAGGCGGAACACGAGAAATTCTGTCCGAATATGGGAGGACCATCTTCCAAGGCTAAATACTCCTCAAAGACCGATAGTGAACTAGTACTGTGAAGGAAAGGTGAAAAGCATTTCGAATAGAAAGTTGAAATAGAACCTGAAACCGTACGCCTACAAGCGGTCGGAGCACTAAAGTGTGACGGCGTGCCTTTTGCATAATGAGCCTACGAGTTAATGTTGCTGGCAAGGTTAAGGACTTCAGGTCCGGAGCCGTAGCGAAAGCGAGTCTGAATAGGGCGTTATAGTCAGTAGTATTAGACGCGAAACCTTGTGATCTACCCATGGGCAGGTTGAAGCTTTGGTAACACAAAGTGGAGGACCGAACCGGTTGACGTTGAAAAGTCTTCGGATGACCTGTGGGTAGGGGTGAAAGGCCAATCAAACTGGGAAATAGCTCGTACTCCCCGAAATGCATTTAGGTGCAGCGTTTAGTTAAGTATATTAGAGGTAGAGCTACTGATTGGATGCGGGGGCTTCACCGCCTACCAATTCCTGACAAACTCCGAATGCTAATATATGTTTCTATGCAGTGAGGGCATGGGTGCTAAGGTCCATGTCCGAGAGGGAAAGAACCCAGACCATCAGCTAAGGTCCCCAAATATATGCTAAGTTGAGAAAACGCGGTTGGATTGCATTGACAGCTAGGATGTTAGCTTGGAAGCAGCTATTCATTTAACGAGTGCGTAACAGCTCACTAGTCGAGCGATCCGGCATGGATAATAATCGGGCATAAGCATATTACCGAAGCTATGGATTCATACTTATGTATGACTGGTAGGGGAGCATTCTAACGGCGCAGAAGTCACCTGGTAATGGGTGGTGGAGCTTTTAGAAAAGAAAATGTAGGCATGAGTAACGATAAAATAAGTGAGAAACTTATTCGCCGTAAGACTAAGGATTCCTCAGCTATGCTAATCAGCTGAGGGTTAGTCGGGACCTAACACGCACCCTTTGGGGGAAGTGGATGGCAAACGGGTTAATATTCCCGTACCTGCACTCAATAAAAGTGACGAATGATTGTAGGAGGTGCGTACTGACGGAATAGTACGTTGAACCTACGTAAAGTAGGGATAGTACACGAAGGTTTCGGCTGGAGTGATAATCCTCTGAAAATTGTTCCAAGAAATAGCGAGATGTGCAGCCCGTACCGTAAACCGACACAGGTGGTCGAGGAGAGTATCCTAAGGCGCTCGAGCGATTCATGGTTAAGGAATTAGGCAAAATAGACCTGTAACTTCGGGAGAAAGGTCGCTGTCAGCAATGACAGCCTCAGTAAAAAGGCCCAGGCGACTGTTTATCAAAAACACAGGACTCTGCAAAATAGAAATATGACGTATAGGGTCTGACACCTGCCCGGTGCTGGAAGGTTAAGGAAGGAGCTTAGAGGTAACTCGAAGGTTTTGACTGAAGCCCCAGTAAACGGCGGCCGTAACTATAACGGTCCTAAGGTAGCGAAATTCCTTGTCGGGTAAGTTCCGACCTGCACGAATGGTGTAACGATCTGGGCACTGTCTCAACCATGATCTCGGTGAAATTGTAGTATCGGTGAAGATGCCGGTTAATCGCAACGGGACGAAAAGACCCTGTGAACCTTTACTATAGCTTTGTATTGACTTCGGGTAAATAATGTGTAGGATAGGTGGGAGACTATGAATCAGTATCGCTAGGTATTGTGGAGTCATTGTTGAAATACCACCCTTTATTTACTTGGAGCCTAACTTCCTTTTAGGAAGGACAGTGCATGGTGGGTAGTTTGACTGGGGTGGTCGCCTCCAAAAGAGTAACGGAGGCTTTCAAAGGTACCCTCAGCACGCTTGGTAACCGTGCGTAGAGTGTAATGGCATAAGGGTGCTTGACTGTGAGACCAACAAGTCGATCAGGTGCGAAAGCAGGACATAGTGATCCGGTGGTTCCGTATGGAAGGGCCATCGCTCAAAGGATAAAAGGTACTCCGGGGATAACAGGCTAGTCTCCCCCAAGAGCTCACATCGACGGGGAGGTTCGGCACCTCGATGTCGGCTCGTCACATCCTGGGGCTGGAGAAGGTCCCAAGGGTTGGGCTGTTCGCCCATTAAAGTGGCACGCGAGCTGGGTTCAGAACGTCGTGAGACAGTTCGGTCTCTATCTGTTGTGATCGTTAGAAGTTTGAGCGGACTTGACTCTAGTACGAGAGGACCGTGTTGAACAAACCTCTGGTGTATCAGTTGTGCCGCCAGGTGCACCGCTGAGTAGCTACGTTTGGAAGAGATAAGCACTGAAAGCATATAAGTGCGAAACTCGCCGCAAGATTAGACTTCTTTAAAGGGTCGTTGTAGACTACAACGTTGATAGGCTATAGATGTAAAGGCAGCGATGTCATAGTCGAGTAGTACTAATTACCCATAGACTTTTTCTTAAAAGTACAACGAATCAAAGATAGTTGGTAGCGATACCAACCAAAATAAAAAGATTAAATACTAACATTGATTTAATCGTCATAGAGAAGGTTAGTTAATCTTATTTGGATTAAACATGTAATACCAGATTGTAAGAGTTTGTAAAATGTATTATGTAAAAAGTATTAAGTAATCACTTAATACAATAAAACATAAGACTTAATACAACATTTAATAATGTCAAAAAATATTAGGAACTAATACCTAATTAAAAATATTAGGGTGACTATAGCTGCAGGGCTCACCTCTTCCCATTCCGAACAGAGAAGTTAAGCCTGCCTGCGCCGATGGTACTGCGATTGCGGGAGAGTAGGTCGTCGCCAGTTTTTATCAAAAGCCTCAAGATTATTTCTTGAGGCTTTTTTTTGTTTATACTTTTTTGAGATGTTAGTAATTAGATATTAGAGCTTCACGAAGCTGAAATACGTTCTTTAGGTCTAAGTTCTCGATACAAAAATCACAGATTTTTACTCGAATTGACGAATAGTTGAGATTCTTCGTTAAACTCACAGAATGACAGATTTATTAACGTCTTATGGTTATAACTTAAAACCCGCGTTAGGGATAGTAGTGGAAATCCTTTTGTTTGACGAAGGATTTTGTTTTTAGGTACCTATGATACTCCAAACAAAAGATTGCAACGGATAGCCCGACCGAGCGTAGGAAATTTTACTATTTAATTATAATTTTGTTGGCGAGGGAACGCCCAGAAAGAAATTTTATAGAATATATGCAATTGATTTATATTTTGAATAAAAGTTTAATTGTTTATTCAAAATAATAACTTTATTTTTGGTTAACATTTGGTGCGAGCGTAATAGTTCGGTAACAGGGAATCAGGTGAAAATCCTGAACAGACCCGCTGCTGTAAGCTCCATATTTTTTAGAATATAAATTATCCACTGTTCTTTGTGAATGGGAAGGATTTTCTAAAAAAGGAGTAAGTCAGAAGACCTACCAAAATGATATGTTAATGCTTTCGGGGACTGAAGCGTGAAGAACAATTTTGGGATAGGTAAATGCCTATGTACTGACTTCATACACTCTCGTTAGCAACAATTAATTATTGCTAAATGAGAAATCTAAAAACTATAATTTATTGTTGCAGCTTGATTTTACTTTCATGTAATATTGCCTATGCGCAAATTTTTCGTGATAGTATATTAGAGCTTCAACAGGTTGATATTTCAACGACAAATACTAAAACTGTAGTTCCTGTTCAAGAATTAAAGGGAGAGCAATTACAGGCTTTGAATAGCCATTCTGTTGCCGACGCTGTTCGTTTCTTTTCTGGTGTACAAATCAAAGATTACGGTGGGGTAGGTGGATTGAAAACAATTGATGTTCGTGGAATGGGCTCTCAGCATGTTGGAGTGTTTTATGATGGTATTCAATTGGGAAATGCGCAGAACGGAATTATAGATTTAGGAAAATTTTCGTTGGACGATATGGAAGTTATTTCGTTATACATTGGTCAAAAAAGTAATATTTTTCAATCAGCAAAAGATTATGCGTCAGCTAATGCAATTTATTTAGAAACTAAGAAGCCTGTTTTTAGAGATAACAAAAGTACTAATATTACACTTCGATATAAATTAGGCTCTATTCAATTAATTAACCCTTCAACACGAATTGAACAAAAGATTTCTGATCGTTTATCAGCAGTTTTAAGCGCTGAATATATCAAAACGAATGGAGTGTATAAATTTCGTTATCAACGAAAAAATATGGACGGTTCTACAGCATATGATACAGTTTTGAGACGTCGAGATGGGCAAGTTGACGCGAAACGTGTTGAATTGGGATTATTCGGAAAAGGAAATCAATGCAATTGGAATGTAAAAGGTTATTTGTTTGATTCGGATCGGGGAATACCAGCAGCAATTGTAAGAGGTCGATTTGATGGGCGCGGACAAACATTAGTTGATAAAAATTATTTTGTTCAGGGAAAATTCGAAAAACGTTTCAATAATTTTCAGTCGAAGATTAATGCAAAGTTTGCATACGATTTTACACATTTTACAGATACCGTTTCTACCGTAAAAAATGAAAATAAATACATTCAACGGGAGTTTTATGTTTCGTGGGCAAATCTATATTCTATTAGCGATAAGTGGGATGTGAACGTTGCAACTGACTATCAGTTTAACAATTTAGATGCTGATTTAAAAGAATTTTCATATCCAACTCGTCACACAAATTTGATTGCTTTTGCTTCAACTTATCGTATGAATCGTTTGAGTTTACAAGGAAGTTTATTGGGAACTTTTGTGAAAGAATCGGTCGAAAAAAATACAAGCGCACAAGATAAAACTATTTGGACACCAACGATTATTGCAAATTACCAACCATTCAAATCACACGATTTTAACATTAGAGCATTTTATAAGCGAATTTTTAGAATGCCAACGTTCAACGATTTATATTACACGAGTATTGGTTATGCTAATCTTCGACCAGAATTTTCTACACAATATAATGTGGGATTTACCTATTCTAAATCATTTCATCGTTTCTTCAAAAATATTTCCATTCAAGCTGATGCTTACTACAACGAAGTTACCGATAAAATTGTAGCTGTTCCTTCGGGCAGTTTGTTTCGATTTACAATGATGAATCTTGGTCAAACAAGGATGAAAGGATTGGATATTAAACTGCGATCAACATTTAGTTTTGGTGAGATAGAGTTTTCGCCAATGTTGAACTATGGTTTTTTAGAAGCGTTAGATTATTCAAGTCCTACAAAAAGTTACTACAAAAATCAAATTCCATATACAGCCAAGCATAGCGGATCCTTTGTTTTAGGCGCTTCATACAAAACGTGGAATTTCAATTACAGTTTTATTTATGTGGGCGAACGATACAATGTGCATCAAGATAATAATAAATATAATCGACTTAATCCTTGGTTTACAAATGATTTGGGCGTGCATAAAGAATTTAAATTAAATCAAAATTCGTTCAAAATTTCTTTTGAATTAAACAATGTCTTGAATCAACAATACGATGTGATTTACAATTATCCAATGCCAGGGAGGCAATTCAAATTTATATTAAGCGCAAATTTATGAGATATTTTAAACAATTATTCGTCTGTTTATTAACAGCAACCACTTTTTATGCATGTCAGCAAGATACGTATTTAATCGAAAGTGAAGAAGATGGTGTAACAACTCCAGAAGAAACAGATGTCGCTGGATTTTATTTACTGAACGAAGGAAAGATGGGAAGCAATATGGCGACAATAGATTATATGGATTTTAAAACAGGCGTGTATAATCGAAACATTTATGCTTCAGCAAACCCTGAAGTAGTAAAAGAATTGGGCGATGTTGGAAATGATATTAAGATTTATGGTAACAAGCTATATGCGGTAATCAATGTGTCCAATTTTATCGAAGTAATGGATGTTAAAACTGCGAAGCATTTAGGAACAATTCCTTTAGAGAATGGGCGATACATCACATTTGCAAATGGAAAGGCGTATGCTACTTCGTATGCAGGTCCAGTCACGCTTGACCCGAAAGCGCCTTTAGGAAAAGTAGTAGAGATTGATACGATTAATTTATCCGTTACGCGTCAAGTGACTGTTGGGTATCAACCAGATGAATTGGAAGTGGTTGGAAATAATTTATATGTTGCAAATTCTGGTGGGTATAGAGTTCCAGATTATGATAGAACTATTTCGGTGATTGACTTGTCAACATTTAAAGAAACGAAAAAAATAGATGTTGAAGTGAATCTTCATCGTATCAAAAAAGATGCTGATGGCGATTTGTATGTCACTTCTCGTGGTAATTATAAAGATATTTCATCTAATCTTTTTGTAATTGATAGTAAGACACATCAAATCAAAAAGAAATTTGATATTCCAGTTTCTAACTTTACGATTGATGATGACAAGCTGTATTATTATTCGAATGAATTTAGCTATACAACTTTCGAATACACCAAATCTTATGGTGTAATTGATACCAAAACAGAACAAGTTATCAACAATACATTGGTGAATGATCCTGTGATTAACACTATCGAAACACCTTATGGAATCGCCATAAATCCAAAGACAAAAGACATTTTTATTACCGATGTTGGAAACTATGTTTCGATGGGTTATGTGTATTGTTTTGATAAAAATGGAGTCTTTAAATGGAAAACTGGAGCCGGAAATATTCCCGCTCATTTTGCTTTTGTTTACAAATAAAATTTACATATGAAAAATAAATCTATATTACTTTATTCAATTATTTCTTTGGGAGTAGTTGGAATTTACAGTTGTTCAGATGATGAATCAATTGATACTTCTTTATATGATGTTGCATTAAAAAGCGAGTATGAAGTTACTCGATTTAAGAATCTAAATATAGAAGCGAATACTCAAGGATTTGATAACGCAACTTATACTTGGAAAATAGGAGATTCAATTATTTCTACAACAGAAAAATTGGACTTTATTCCATTGAAATCTGGAGATTATAAATTAAAATTAATTGTTAAGAATAATTTAAAAAAGGATTCAGCAGTTTCAAATTTAAAAGTTAAAGATGTTTTAGAAAGTAAATACTCTTTTGATCGATTAAAGCTATATGATATTAAACCAGATTTAGATGATGAAACATTTAACTCATATACATGGAAACAAAATGGAGAAGTAATTGGAAGTTTAAAAGACTTACAATACATATCAGATATAGAAGGAGAATATAATTTAACATTAGAATTAAAAGGAAAATATAATGTAGACGTTTCTACGAAAATTAAGGTAAACAAAGAAACGTCTATTTATAGTAAATACATCGCACAAGTTTTTGATTATTTGCCATCAGTGGGACAGTTTGTGAATAAACTTCCAGCATATGTAGAAGGGGATACACAAGTTGAAATGACGGCTAAAGCAGGAAAAGAGTTAATTGGCAAAGAAGGCGGAATGATCACATTAGGTGGATTTGGTGGTTATGTCGTTTTTGGTTTTGATCATACAATTATGAATCACGCGAATAAACGCGATTTCAAAGTTTTAGGAAATGGATTTGCCGGATCATCTGAGCCAGGAATTATCATGGTTGCCTATGATAAAAATAAAAATGGTAAACCTGACGAAGATGAATGGTACGAAATCGCAGGAAGCGAATATCAAAATCCAAACACAATCAAAAATTATTCGATTGTTTTTCAAAAACCAACTGTTGAAGATGTAATTCCAAATCCTGAATATATAAAATGGACCGATAATCAAGGGAATTCAGGGTTTAAAACCAAGAATATTTACCATAAGCAATCGTATTATCCATTATGGTATAAGCAAAATGAACTGAAATTTTCAGGAACACTTTTACCTAATAATTATACCGAAAACAATGGAATTTGGACAGGAAAACAATATGCATATGGTTATGCAGATAATGCTCAAAATGATTCGGAGGATTCAAACATTGACATTGATTGGGCTGTCGATAAAAATGGAAACCCTGTCAAATTAATGGGAATTGATTTTATCAAAATTTACACAGGAACTAATCAGGAAGCGGGGTGGTTAGGCGAAATCTCGACTGAAGTAACTGGAGCTTACGATTTACATTTATAACATAACATTTTTAAATATTTTTCATCCGAAGCCATGAATCAATTGATAATGGTTTCGGATATCTTAAAAACAACACATGAAAAAACTTTTACTTTCAATTATTTCGATTGTAGCAATACAAACAAGCTTTGCACAAACAAAGGAATACACAAACGGTGTTTTTATCTTGAACGAAGATTGGTTTGGTCATTCAAATGGATCAATCAATTTTTTGAATCAAGATCATACAGTTGATTATAACATTTACAAAACGGCAAATCCAAACGAAGAATTAGGTGTCACGCCTCCTTTTGCAACAATTTATGGTGACAATTTTTATATTGTTTCAAAACAAGGAAATCGTTTGGTTGTCGCAGATGCTAAAAATTTAGAACAAAAAGCGAGCTTTACTAACATTGGTGGAGATGGAAGAAGTTTTGTGGGTGTAGATACTAAAACAGGATATATAGGAACTATGAGCGGACTATATTTATTTGATATTGAAAACATGGTGCAAGGAGCATTAATCGAAGGTACTGATAAAGTTGGTGCGTTGGCGAATATGATTCGTACATCGACTTATGTTTTTGCTGTTACTCAAAAAGGTGGAATCTTAGTTATCGATCCTAAAGCGCATACAATAAAGCAAACGATAACAGGAAATTTTATTTCTGTTGTACAAACAAAAGATGGGAATGTTTGGGGAGCTTTGGCGAATAAGTTAGTTAAAATAGACCCTGTTAGTTTAGCAACATCCGAAGTTGCGATTCCTACGAAAACCATCCCAAACACATGGGGAGCGTGGAACGCAGGTAGTTTTAGTGCTTCATCCCAAGAGAATGCAATTTACTTTTTCCCTGGTGCTGGTTGGTCTATTAGTCCAACAATGGTGAAATATGATGTGGATAAAAACGAGTTTAACGAAAATTTTGCTACGATTCCTGGTCAAGATGAACAATATAAACAAGCTATTTATGGAGCAGGTTTACGTGTTGATCCTGTTACAGATGAGTTAATTGTAACAACAACAGAAAGTGGTTTTGGAAGTCATTATCAAAAAAACTGGATTCACAAATTTGACAACAAAGGAAATTTAACTAATACAATTCAATTAGAAGATTATTATTGGTTTCAATCATTGCCCGTTTTTCCAGATAACGCTGCACCGAAGATAAATGAGTTAGAAACAACATATCACATCAATTCTCCAACAGTAATTGACTTAAAGGATAAAGTTTCCGATGAAGATAATTTGGCAATTGCAATTGTTAAAGATTTAGAAATTCTCGAAAATGATAATGTGGCGGAAATTTCTATCAATGAAAAAGATGAGTTAGTCATCAATCCTTTAAAAAACGGAACAGCTAAAATTAAACTTTCTTTTAATTCGAATGGAAAAGTAGTCGCACAAACGATTTCAATTTCAACAGCTGTTTTAGGAACAAATGATTTGACGAAATCATTGATAAATGTTTACCCAAATCCTGTGAATAATATCTTGTTCATCGAAACAAAAGAAGAATCTAAGGCAGAAATCTTTGCACTTACAGGAACTAAAATTATGGAGAAAACACTTCAAAAAGGGAAGAATCAATTGGATGTTTCTTCTTTATTGAAAGGTGTTTATATCATAAAAGTTAACAACTCTACTTTCAAAGTAATCAAAAAGTAGTGTGTTATTTATTTGTGGAAAGAAGGTTGAGCAAGGCTCAACCTTTTTTGTTTAATAATAATTAATTGTGCGTTTTACATTATATTTTAATTCACCATCTGTTGAAATAGAAGCTTTTATCCAATTATTTTTCGAATCATATTCATACGAAACTTGATACGATGTTAAGAAGTTTTGTCCATTTCGAAATGATTGTTTCTTGAAGTTGACAATCTCATTTTTCGAATCAAAATCAGCCTGATAAACCAACATTTTATTGTGATCAAATGATTGTAGTTTTGAAATATTTCCATGATCAAAAAACATTATTTTGCTTGAGTTTCCAGCAACTTCTTCCTGAAAAACAGCTGTGTCTTTGTCGTAGATATAGTATATTTTTCGCCCTTTTTTTCCATCAAAAGAAGTCATCTCATCCAACACCAAGTGCCCTTTTTTATTATAAGTCAAATTGTTTTCAGAAATCGTAGCACCTTCTACTTTTGTTGTGATTTTATCTAACCTATTCGAATAATTAAAAACTGTTTCATAACTCGATTTAGATGTTTTTCCTTCATTTTTTTCAATCAAATTTATCAAGCGATTTTTATGGTCATAAACAAATGTTTTGTCTGCTGCAATTCGTTTTGGATCTTCATTATTGTTAATAACTGTATTCGTTTGTTTATCAATTAAATTCGAGTTGTTGTAGTCGTTATTAACATAGTTATAAACAGCTAATTTCCCTCGATAATCCAAATAATTGGTCCGTTTTTTTAACAAACCTTTCGAATTAAATTCTAACGAAATCTGATTATAAAATTCATTTTCCAAAAATGGTAAAGTAGTCGAATTTCCGTTCGCATCTGTAGCTGTTGAAACAACTTTTTCAACCTTTCCTTTTAGATTAAAATCAGCTAAAGTCGTTTTCACTTCATAGTCATTCGTCGAAATTTTTTGAGCAAAATTGACTTGTGATAAAACTAAACAAAGAGTTGTTAAAATTAATTTTTTCATATAAAATGGTTTGCCAAGGAAGTTTGTTAATACCCAACATTTATCTTTAATAAAGATACATATTTTTGAAAATGTTATTTTTTTTGTTAAAGTGCTGGTTATTAATTGTTGTTGAGAAATTTATAGATATCTTAATAGAATAATAAACATTTATAAAAATAATATTTATGAGTATTAAAGAACAACTTTTAACGCTAGCAACAGAAAAAAACTCTCCTTGTATTACGATTGCATTCAATACACATCGTACGAGCCCAGACAACCAACAAGACGCAATCAAACTAAAAAATTTAGCGAAAGAAGCGGAAGATAGATTATTGGAAATTCACTCCAAACGAGAAATTCCAGATATATTAGAAAAATTAGAAAATATAGCTGAAGAATTAGAAGTACATAAGAATTTAGAAAGTTTACACATTTATATTTCAAAGGACACGTTCGAATTTATACGTACTGATATTCCAATAACTCATGAAGGTGTTTGGATTGATGAAACGTTTCATATCAGACCTCTTATTAAAGTTATGAATCGTGTTACTGAATATTTGGTGCTGTATCTAACAAAAAAAGGGGTACACTTGTATCAAGCCATCAATGATTCGATTGTTCAAGAAATTGAAAATGATGATTTTCCATTTACAGAAAATAACTATAACCTTAGTAGTTTATTTAGCAAAACAGACGAGCAGAAAAACAAAATCAAAGACTTCTTTAATCAGATAGATAAATCAGTTCAGCGTGTAAACCCGGAAGGTAGTTTACGTTGCTTGGTCATTTCTACGGATGATAATTATGGTGAATTTATTGCCGAAGCAGATACGCCTAGTATATACTTAGGAAATATTTCTACCGATTTTAATTCACCAACGCAACAAAACGACTACATGGAAATTGCAGGTGAATTTATTAAAAATTATCAACACCAAAATCGAAAAAAATCGATCGAAGAAATGAGTGAAGCCGTAAGTAAAGGGCAAGTCTTAACAGATTTACAAGAAATTTATCAAGCTGCTATTGATGGTCGAGGAGATTTGTTAATTGTGCACCAAGATTACCAACAGCCAGTTCGTATGAAGGACGATCGTACATTTGATATTGTTTCCGACGCTACAGAACCAGGTGTTTTGGACGATGTCGTAAGTACTATTGCATGGGAAGTGATTGCAAAAAAAGGGAATACAATTTTTACTAGTCAAGAAGAAATAAAAGAACTAGGTAATATTGTTTTAAAAACGAGGTATTAATTCTTTGCGCTAAAATTTATTCTCCATCTTAATTGTTATTTTTTGTTAAATAACAATTAAGATGGAATTTTTACTCTCCTTGCTTCAACTCATACCAGTAACAATCCAACTCCCAAATATCAAAATGAAAAGTTTTGGTTACTTCAAAACCAATTTTTTCTAATACCTTTCGTGAACCTTCGTTGTCAACATGTGTTATCGCGTTTAGTTGAATATGCGACATATTTTTTTTGTAATAATCCATACAAGCCTTCGCAGCTTCGGTTGCATAACCTTTTCCCCATGCTTCTTTTCGGTAACGATATCCGATATCAATAAAGTCAAAGCGATTGTTCATAGCCTCTTCTTCAATAATATATTTAAAACCAGTCCAACCAATCATTTTACCAGTTTCTTTCACCACAACTGCCAATCGTCCATGTCCCAACTCATCGTATTGACGCTGTAAATCTTCAATAATTTGGCGAGTTTGCTCAATAGTCTTTACAGGTTCAGCCTTTAGGTAAACGTGCACTTCGGGTTGAGAATCCATTTCATAAAAATCGTGCAAATCATCCATCGTAATTGGGCGTATAATCAATCGCTCCGTCTCTAACGTTGGTAAATATTTCATGTTGCGTATTTATTTGGACTAAGATATTAATTTTTTTTGGGCGTTCCCTTCGGGCGGGCTTTTCGTTCCAATCTTTGCTATTCAGCAAAGGATTTCCACTGCAATCCCTAACGCGGTTTTTAATTTTATTCTAAGTCTTGTCTTTCTGAGTTTGTCGAAAAATCTTTCCAATATAAAAGCCTCGCATTTGCGAGGCTTTTATCTATATTCTCAATACTAAAATCTAGTATCTAAAATTTTTTTTATCCAACGATGTTGATAATTTTTCCAGGAACAATAATAATGTTCTTTGGAGTACGATCTCCCAATTGTTTGATGGTACGTTCGTCTTTCATGACAATTTCCTGAATTTCATCTTTTGATAAGGTTAAAGGCAATTCTAACAAGAATTTCATTTTACCATTAAATGAAACTGGATATTCTTTTGCATCTGCAACCAACCATTTCTCTTCAAAAATAGGGAAGTCAGCTTTTGCGACAGAAGTTTCGTGACCTAATTTAGACCATAATTCTTCTGCAATATGTGGTGCATAAGGCGAAATAATAATTGCTAAAGGCTCTAAAATTGCGCGTTTATTTGATTTTAATTTTCCTAATTCGTTCACTGCAATC
Organism: Empedobacter stercoris; assembly: GCF_025244765.1. Lineage (NCBI taxonomy): Bacteria > Pseudomonadati > Bacteroidota > Flavobacteriia > Flavobacteriales > Weeksellaceae > Empedobacter > Empedobacter stercoris. The sequence goes on from NZ_CP104209.1 coordinate 2,009,528, forward strand.
ATAAAGGTAGAAACCGATGTATTGAACGAGAAATTATTCACATCTTCGTCTACTTTTTTGATTGATTGATGAAGAACTTTCATTTCTTCTTTTGTTGGTTCGTCATCAGAAACGAAGAAACTCTCGTTTTCGCCATTATGGTACAATTTCCATAATTTTTTAAGGAATGAAGAAACACCAGAGATACCTTGTGTATTCCATGGTTTAGTTTGTTCTAACGGACCTAAAAACATTTCATACAAACGTAGCGCATCAGCACCATATTCGTCACAAATAGTATCTGGAGAAATTACATTAAACTTAGATTTTGACATTTTTTCAACTTCACGACCTGTGATGTATTTTTCGTCTTCTAAAATAAATTCAGCGTTTACAAAATCTTCTCGCCACGCTTTGAATTTTTCTGTATCTAATTCATCCCCTCCATCTTTCAACATATTTACGTCAACATGGATTGGAGTGGTTTCGTGTTGATCTTTTAAACCTTTCGAAACAAATGTATTTGTTCCATTGATACGGTAAGCAAACGCACTCATCCCCAAAATCATTCCTTGGTTGATTAATTTCGCTGCATATTCTTCCGTTGGAGCAAATCCTTTGTCAAATAAGAATTTTTGCCAAAAACGAGAATACAATAAGTGTCCAGTTGCGTGTTCAGAACCTCCCATGTACAGATCTACATTTTGCCAATAATCAACGGCTTGTTTTGATACAAATTCGTTATCATTCTTAGCATCCATGTAACGTAACCAATACCAAGAAGAACCTGCCCAACCAGGCATTGTATTCAATTCGATAGGGAAAATAGTTTCGTTGTTGATTAAACTATTGTCCACTACTTCGTTTGTAGTTGTGTTAAATGCCCATTTTGTTGCACGTCCTAATGGTGGTTCACCTTCTGCAGTTGGCAAATATTCGTCCACTTCTGGTAAAATTATTGGTAAGGCTTCTGTAGGAATCGTGTAAGGCATTCCGTCTTTGAAATAAACAGGAACTGGTTCTCCCCAATAGCGTTGGCGAGAGAAAACAGCTTCACGTAAACGGAAGTTTGTTTTTCCTTTTCCAAATCCGTTTTCTTCTAAGGCTTCAATTGCTTTTTCAACAGCTTGTTGATAACCTAATCCATTTAAGAAATCAGAATCTTGTAATTCGAATCCACCTTTTTCTGTAAAAGCAGCTTCAGAAATATTTTGTCCTTTGAAAATATTAATAATAGGTAAATTGAAATGATTTGCAAAAGAAAAATCTCGTTCGTCACCAGAAGGAACTGCCATTACAGCACCTGTTCCATACGATGCTAATACATAATCACCAATCCATATAGGAACTTGTTTTCCTGTAAATGGATGTATAGCAAAAGCTCCCGTAAATTCACCAGTAATATGTTTAGCATCAGCTAAACGATCACGTTCCGAACGTTTAGACGTATAATCTACATAGGCATCAACTTTTGCTTTGAATTCAGCAGTTGTAATTTGTGAAACCAAAGGATGTTCTGGTGCTAATGTAAGATAAGAAACCCCAAAAACAGTATCAGGACGAGTTGTGAAAACTTCAATTTTATCATCATGACCTTCAATTCCGAAGAAAATCGACGCTCCTTTAGATTTACCAATCCAATTGCGTTGAGAATCTTTGATTGGTTCTGGCCAATCAATTTTATCTAAATCCGTTAATAAACGATCTGCGTAAGCCGTGATACGCATCATCCATTGTGTCATTTTTTTACGCACAACAGGAAATCCACCACGTTCTGATAAACCATTTATTACTTCATCGTTCGCTAAAACAGTTCCTAAATCTGGACACCAGTTTACCTCGGCTTCTGCTAAGAATGTTAAACGATATTTTAATAAAATAGCTTGTTGTTCTTTTTCAGAAAATGCATTCCATTGTTCTGCTGTAAAGCGTTCTGTATCTTCATCACTTACAGCATTCACCGTTGTGTTTCCTTTAGTTTTGAATGTTTCAATTAACGATGAAATGGGTTCTGCTTTATTTGTTGAAAGATCATAATATGAATCAAATAATTGATTAAAAATCCATTGTGTCCATTTATAATATTCAGGTTCTGAAGTTCTAATTTCACGATCCCAATCGTATCCTAAACCAATTTTTTTCATTTGGTTTTCGTATCCTGCAATTACATTTCCTTGTTTATCAACACCACCTTCGATATTCATTTTTGTTGTAACAGCTGGATGTTGACCTGTTTGTATCGCATATTGTTCTGCAGGCAAACCGAAAGAATCGTAACCCATAGGGTGTAAAACGTTGAATCCTTTTAATTTTTTGTATCGGGAATAAATATCAGATGCAATGTATCCAAGTGGATGACCAACGTGTAAGCCAGCACCAGACGGATAAGGAAACATGTCTAATACATAAAATTTAGGTTTTTCTGATTGATTATCAGATTTGAACGTCTTGTCTTCAATCCAAAACTTTTGCCATTTTGGTTCGATTTCATTCGGATTATATTGCATTATTGGAAGTTATATTAAAATTAAATTAGTGCAAATTTACATTTTTTATGTATCTTTTGAGATAGAAAGACGATATTTGTAACTTAATAATCAACACCTAAACCAAACCAATGAAAAAAGAATTGATATTTTACTATATCGGTATACTTGTATTTTTTTCTATTCTAATTTTTTCTATTCGACATATTGTAAATACGACACGTGTTTTTGTGGGCTATGAAGATGGTTTTAATCCAATTCATATTAAATGGAACTTAGATCCAAGAGATTCTACTTTGCGTGTAAAAGATCCTATGTATTTGAGAAACGAATATTATTTGGTTAAAAATCAAGATAAATTGTTCTTATCAAAAGATACAATTTTATATGCCGAAATGTTCGATGATTCGTTGGCAACAAAAGGAAATGTGTTGAATATTCATCCTCCTTATTTTTTATGGAAAGAAGCTAAAAATGATACGCTGAAAGTCTTTAAGAATAATGTCACTTTAAAATTTACGAAGAAAAAAGAAACGTATTAAGCTTTTTGCAAATAGAACGAAAATGTAGATCCTTTTCCTGTTTTACTTGTCACATAAATTTTTTGATGATGGGCTTCTAAGATATGTTTTACAATAGCAAGCCCCAATCCAGATCCTCCATTATTACGGTTTCTAGATTTATCAACACGATAAAAACGCTCAAAAATTCGATCAATGTCTTCTTGCTTTATTCCAACACCTTGATCTTTTATTGAAATTTGAATTTTATCATCATATTCCTCAAAATCAATTGAAACTTCTGTATTTGGATTCGAATAATTAATGGCATTTACAATCAAATTAATCAACACTTGTTGTATTTTCTGAATATCACCTACCACTTTTATCGGCTGATGAATAGGGTAATTAAGCGAAATTTTGATGTTATTTTTTTCTGCTTTAATTTCTAATAAATCAATCACATCTTGTACAAGTGCAGTCAAATTAAACACCGAAAACTCGATGTTGATTCGTCCACGTTCCAATTCAGCAATCATATCTAAATCTTTGACCAAATAAATTAATCGATCAACTGATTTATTGATTCGGTTTAAATATTTATCTCGAATCGATTCGTCCTCAACTCCACCTTCAATCAAGGTTAATAAATATCCCTGAACTGAAAAAAGGGGCGTTTTTAATTCATGCGAAATATTTCCAAGAAAATCTCTTCGGTAATTTTCGCGCTCATTCAACACGTCAATTTCTTTCGATTGATCTTCTGTTATTGTTGAAATTTTATGAGAAAGTTCTTCAAAATCAACATGATTAGATTGAAATTGAGGAATGTTTTTAGAGATTTCGGTAAAATCTTTTTTGCGTTGATTTTTTAAAGAAAACCAATAAAATATTGATAATCCAATCAACAAAAGCATCATCAAACTGATGAAAAATAATTTTTCTTGGAGAATAAATTGAATATTTCCAAACCATAAAAATGAGAACAAAACAAATCCTAAAGCCAAAAATAATGTACTGATAAAGGCATATAAAAGGATGTTTTGAACTTTGAAAGTTGAAGCCATTACGAGCTTTTAATCATTTATTTTGTATCCAATTCCTTTGATTGTAGAGAAGCGATCGTTCCCAAATTTTTCGCGTAATTTTCGCATATGCACGTCAATTGTGCGTCCACCAACCACAACTTCGTTCCCCCAAACTTTTTCTAAAATTTCTTCGCGTTTAAAAACACGTTCGGGGTTTGAGGCTAATAAAGCAATCAATTCGAATTCTTTTCTTGGTAATAAAAAATCTACTCCTTGAAAGTTTACTTTGTAGGTTTCGCGATTAATCTCGAAGTTATTTAATTTGATGTATTCATCTTTAGGAGCTTCATTAGGTTGTTTTAGCTTTAATAAAGCGTTTAATTTACTGACTAAAACTTTTGGTTTGATTGGTTTCAGAATGTAGTCATTTGCACCAGCATCATAACCTGCTAATTGAGAAAAATCTTCGGCGCGAGCAGAAAGAAATACAACTAAAGTATCCTTAAAAGAGTCAAGTTTTCTTAATTCGGCACACATTTCCATTCCATCCATTTGTGGCATCATGACATCAAGTAGAATTAAATCTGGACGAAAAATTTTGGCTTGTTTAAGGCCCTCAATTCCATTTTGAGCAGTTTCTACTTCAAATCCTTCTTTTTTTAAGTTGTAACCAATAAATTCTAAGATATCTGGTTCGTCGTCAACTAATAAAATTTTAATGTTCTTCATAATTGTTTGTAATAACTAAATAAAATTAGTCGATGTAAAATTAAGCTTAAATTTTAGGAGAAATCACTTAAAAATATTTCTTAACATTCATTTAAAATTACAATAATTTGATAACAATTACCTAACAAAAGCTTTACAATTTGTAAAAATGTTTTTCATTGAAAACCAACAACTTTGCAATCAACAAACACGAATTATCAATCGCAATGAAACGCAATTTAACTTTACTTTTATTATTAGGGTCAGCCGCATTATTTGCACAGACCAATATTAAATTAGAAGGAACTCTATTTGATCAAAGAACCAATCAACCGCTTTCGGGAAAATCATTTACAGTAGAAGGCTTGGATATTCAAGCTAGAACAGATGAAAACGGTCGTTACGAAATTTCTGTTCCAGATGATACGTATCAATTGGAAATGAAAGTCGATGGTTATCAAACGATTACTCAGAATTTAACAGATTCGAATACATTAAATATGTATTTGCAACCAGAAGATTTCAAAGATGGTAAAATTGATTTATCAACGGCTGTTATTACAGGTGTAAGAAGTAAAGCTGCTGAGGCAAATCTTTTGAACTTGCAAAAAAGATCTGTAAATATAGTAACGAATATTGGTGCTGCGGAGCTAGAGCGAAAAGGAGTAAGTGATGCAGCAACAGCAATGACTAAAATAGCTGGAATTTCTAAGCTTGAAGGTACAAATTCTATTTTTGTAAGAGGATTAGGTGATCGTTATATATCTACAACATTAAATAATTTACCATTACCATCTAACGATCCAGAATATAAAAATATTGATTTAAGTCTTTTTAATACTGACATTATAGAATATATCTCAGTTGATAAAGTTTATTCTCCTAAACTGTTGGGGGATTTTTCTGGGGCAGCTGTAGATATAGTATCAAAGGATTTCCAAGATAAAGGACTATTTCAGATTTCTGTAGGAACTTCTGTTAATACAAATGCTATAGGTGAGAGTAACTTTATGTTACAAGATGGACCAAGTAAGACAGGTTTTTCTAAAATAAATGTTCCTAATAACCCTTTGAATTCATACCAATTTAAGACGAAGTTAAATCCAACAACGTCGAGTACAATTGCGCCAAATTTTGGATTGAAAGCTGGTAAAACTTTTAGAATTGGAGATGAAGGAAAACTAGGAGTGTTTGCTAGTGCGAGTTTTAATAGTAACTATGATTATCGTGAAGGTATAAATCAAACAGTTAATGCTTTAGGAGGATTAGGAGGAAGATTAAGATCTTTTGTACCTCATCAAAAATATTCTTATGAAACAAATTCTACAGGAATGTTTAATGCGAATTATAAAATAAATAAAAATCATAGTATCAAATATAATTTCTTATTTATTAATTCTTCTGAGCAATCAAGAGATTTATACTATGGTTTTATTCGTGATATTGCTGAGGATGATAATGGATTAATCCAGCGTAATACTTATATACAAAACCAATTAATGGTAAACCAACTTTTGGGAGATCATAAGTTGACAGATAAATTGGATCTGAATTGGGGATTAGCTTTTAATAAAATAGAAAGTGATGTGCCAGATCGTACACAAAACACATTACGACTTAATAAAACGACAAATGAATACCAGCTTGCTCAAAATTCTACAACCGATAATCATCGTTATTTTCATAATTTAATAGAAAAGAGTTATGCTGCAAATGTAGGATTAAGCTATCGTTTGAATGAATCTGCAAATGGATTAGCTAGAGGTTTTGTAAAAGTGGGATATAACGGTCGTTTTGTGAATCGTGATTTTGAAGCAAGACAATTTAATTTCAGATTAAACAACTCACAAGTCATAGACCCGAATAATTTGGATGCTTTTTTTAATGAAACGAACTATAATAACGGATATTTTAGTACAACGACATATAGCGGTACTTTAGCTCCTCAGGTTTATAATGGAGATCAAACTATACATGCCGGATATGCAAATTTGGAATATAACTTAACAGATAAATTAAGTGCAGTTCTTGGTTTACGTTACGAAAATATATTGCAAGAAATATCGTGGAGAACACAGTTAAGTTCTGACTTAAATTCTAACATGTTAGACGAAAACTACTTCTTACCGAGTCTTATTGTAAAATATGCTATCAACAATAAACAAAACTTACGTTTCGGAGCATCGAAAACCTATACACTTCCTCAATTTAAAGAAAAAGCATTGTTTTTATATGAAGATGTAAATGAAACAAAATATGGAAATCCTTTTCTTTATGCATCAGATAACTATAATGTAGATTTAAAATGGGAGATTTTTCCATCTCATGGAGAATTAATTTCTATTGCAGGTTTCGGAAAATATATTCAGAATCCAATTAATGAGGTTGTCATTGCTTCATCTACAAATGATATTTCTTGGGTTAATGGAGATTATGGTTATGTCGTTGGAGCAGAGTTAGAAATCAGAAAAAATATATTCAATTTTGGACAAGAAGGCAAAAATACATTGTCAGCAGGTTTAAATGCCAGTTACATGAAAACTGACCAAGAAATAGATGCTGAAAAGGTACGAAAAGAAACAAAAGGGATGTATAATTTAAATTTAACTACACCTAAAGCTGCTTTGACAGGAGCATCTGATTTTTTACTTAATGCGGATGTATCTTATGTAAAATCTTGGAAGAGAGGAGCTGAAGTTATGGCTACACTTTCTTATGCTTATTACTCGGATCGAATTTATGCATTGAACAATGAGAATAGAGGAAACTTAATTGATAAAGGGATAGGATCTTTAGACTTTATATTACGAACTAAGTTAAATAAAAACATAGGAATAAACATTGCTGCAAAAAATATTCTTAATCCAGAATTTAAACGTGTACAAGAAAACGCAACAGGTAACGTAACAGCTGTTTCATATAAAAGAGGGGCAAACTTTGGTCTTTCTGTAAATTATAATTTTTAAAACAAAACAAAACAAAAACAAATAACATGAAAAAATCTTTTTTTAAACTTTTAACATTAGCATTATTTGTAGGAACAGTTTCAACAACATTTATATCTTGTTCTAGCGATGATGATTCTTCTTCTGAAATAACTGATCCATCTACTTTCGTTGTAGATAGAAATAACTTAAAAGGAGAAATAACAAAAGGAGAGGTCGTATTGGAGTCAGGAACTTACAAATTAACAGGACGTTTAATTGTAAGAGAAGGAGCAATTTTAAGAATCAAACCAGGAGTTGTTATAGAAGCTACAAATCCTAGTTCTGCTACAGCATACGAAGAAGTAAGATTTATTTCTATTGCTCAAGGAGCAAAAATATTTGTAGAAGGAACAGAAAGCAATCCAGTTATTATGACGGCTACAAACAAAGCTCCTGGTAAATGGGGAGGACTAGTATTAGCTGGTAAAGCTCCTATAAACAAAGGAACAACAGCGACAACAGAAGTAGGTGGGGAATTGGCTTACGGAGGAAGTGATGTCAACGATAATTCTGGATCAATTCAATATTTAAGAATAGAGTATTCTGGTTTTGCTTACAATGCAGATAAAGAGTTTAATGGCTTATCTTTATTTGGAGTTGGAAAAGGAACAGTTATAAAAAATGTACAAGCATACGAAAGTTCAGATGATGGATTTGAGTGGTTTGGTGGAACAGTAGACGCGAGTAATTTAGTCGTTGTTAATACCCATAAAGATGTTGGGGATGACATGTTTGATTGGACTGAAGGATGGAATGGAACGGGACAAAATTGGTATGGTAAAAAGACAAATGCAGGAAATAGAGGTATAGAAGCTGATAACAACTCTAATAATCCATTAGCAACTCCAATCTCTAGTCCTACTATAAAAAATATGACATTAATCGGTGCAGGAAAAGAAGGAGCAGAACCTCAAGGGATAAAGCTACGAGTAGGTTCTCAAGGTACATTTGATAACATAGTTTTAAGTAACTGGAATGTAGGTTTTGATATTCAACAAGATGAGTCAATTGCAGCAATTACTACAGGAAAATTAAAAGCTACTAATGTCAAATTTGATAATGTAACTACAAAATCTGTTGGAAAAAATACTAAGAATGAAACAGTAGATGTTTCTGCTGTTTATACAGAAAGTTCTACCGCTAATGGTGCTGGAAATGGAACAGCTACACCAGATTGGGCAAAAGGCTGGACTTTAGGTTTATAATAATCAATCCATATAATGATAAAACTTTTTATCTAAAAAAGTTCTTCGTGTTTGTAAATCGCTTTTTTGGGTTCTCCAAAGAAGCGATTTTCTATCATTATAAAGATTTTATTTTAACTCATTAAAAATAGTTATTTAGAAAAATTCCACGTAAGCTAAACTATTCGTACATTTGCAGAACAATAACAATTGATAACAATGGCATTAACAGAACAACAATTAGATTCGATTGGAGAGAAATTGGTTGAAAAATTCAAAACAGTTTTCGATCCAGAGATTCCCGTTGATATATACGAATTGGGATTGGTTTATGATGCACAGGTGAATGCAGATGGTGAAGTAAAAGTTACCATGACCCTTACATCTCCAAACTGTCCAGTAGCTGAAAGTTTGCCTTTAGAGGTAGAGCAGCGCGTAGAAGAAATAGAATACGTATCAAAATGTTACGTAGAAATTACCTTCGAACCACCTTGGGATAGAGATATGATGAGCGAAGAAGCAAAATTCGAATTAGGAATGTTATAAGTTAACATTCCTAATTTTTTTTGGTCTAAAAATCAATTATCAATTCATTCTGAATATTTTCTGAAAATAAATACTTATCTTAATTCCATTATTATTTTTAAGCACTAAAACTATGGGACCTACATTAGGATTTTTATTATTTGCAGGTATAATTGTACTCTTTTTATTCATTTTTACCGTAAAACAGCAAACTGCAGTTATCATAGAACGATTCGGAAAATTTAACAGTATTCGTAACCCTGGATTACAATTCAAAATTCCAGTTGTTGATAAAATCGCAGGAAAAATGTCACTCAAAATTCAACAATTAGATGTTGTCGTTGAAACAAAAACAAAAGATGATGTATTCGTACGATTAAAAGTTTCGGTTCAATATCAAGTCATCAAAACACAAGTTTATGATGCATTTTACAAATTAGATAATCCATATACGCAAATTACATCTTTCGTATTTGACGTTGTTCGTGCTGAAGTTCCTAAACTTCGTTTGGATGATGTTTTCGAGAAAAAAGATGATATAGCCGTTGCTGTAAAGGGAGAGTTACAAGAAGCGATGAATTCGTATGGTTACGAAATTGTCAAAACTTTGGTAACCGATATCGATCCTGATGAACAAGTAAAACATGCGATGAATCGTATCAATGCTGCCGAACGCGAAAAATTGGCTGCACAATATGAAGGTGATGCTGCTCGTATTTTAATTGTTGAAAAAGCAAGAGCCGAAGCCGAGTCAAAACGCTTACAAGGACAGGGTATAGCCGATCAACGACGCGAAATTGCAAAAGGTTTATTAGAATCTGTTGATGTATTAAATGGGGCAGGAATTACGTCTCAAGAAGCTTCTGCATTAATTGTAGTTACACAACATTATGATACCTTGCAAGCAATTGGAGAAAAATCTGGAAGCAAGTTAGTGTTATTACCTAATTCGCCAACAGCAGCATCGGAAATGTTGAATACAATGGTGACTTCTTTTACAGCGGCACATCAGTTAAATGAACATCAAATCATAAAAGACGAGCCATCAACTCACCGAAAAAATAAACCGAATCAAGACGATTCGTTTACTTTACCAGAGCAAGCATAAAATTATTATCAACCAAAAACCACTTCATAAAAAGAAGTGGTTTTTCTATTGAATCAAAAATCATCATCACAACATCTTTATTTATTTTCTAATTTGTCCGTATCTTTGCGCAAACACAACAAAACAATGCAAATTTTAGACGGTATTAAACTGGCAAAAGAGATCAAACAAGAGATCAAGGAGCTGGTACAGAATTACAAGGACCAAGGAGTTCGTGTACCACATTTGGGGGCAATTTTAGTAGGAAGTAATGGCGCTTCGCAAACGTATGTTGACAATAAAATAAAGGATTGTCATTTCGTAGGTTTCGAATCGTCTGAATTACGTTTGCCAGATACAATTTCACAAGAAGATTTAATTACAGAGATTGAAAAATGGAACAATGATGATACATTGGACGGATTTATCGTTCAATTACCATTGCCAAAACATATCGATCAAGAAGCAGTAATTAATGCGATTGATCCAAAGAAAGATGTAGATGGATTTCATCCAATGAATTTCGGAAAAATGGCATTAGAAATGGAAACATTTTTACCAGCAACTCCTTATGGAATTATGGAAATGTTAGAGCGTTATAACATTGATACAACAGGTAAACACACTGTTGTAATCGGACGTTCTCGCATCGTTGGTCGCCCAATGAGTATTTTGATGAGTAAAAATGGGAACCCTGGAAACAGTACGGTAACCTTAACTCACTCCAAAACTCAAAATTTAGAACAATTTACAAAAGAAGCTGATATTGTGATCACTGCTTTGGGTGTTCCTGGTTTCTTAAAAGCCGATATGGTAAAAGAGGGAGCAGTCATCGTTGACGTTGGAATTACACGTGTTGACGACGAAACTAATCCTCGAGGATTTAGATTGGCTGGTGATGTAGATTTTGATAATGTAAAAGAAAAAGCATCGTGGATTACACCTGTTCCTGGTGGAGTAGGACCAATGACACGTGCAATGTTATTAAAAAACACATTGTTGGCTTACAACAACAAAAAATAAAATTATGATACATATTGCATCAACAACTGCAGAAGAACAACTATTGATAGAAGAAGGTAAATTATTGCCTGTTATGGAGCATTTCTACACAATTCAAGGGGAAGGAATGTATACTGGAGTGGCATCCTATTTTATTCGATTAGGAGGTTGTGATGTAGGTTGTCATTGGTGCGATGTTAAAGATAGTTGGGATGCTGAAAAGCATCCCTTAACTAATGTTGATGAATTGGTAGACTTGGCAACTTCACAAGCCAAAACTATCATCATTACAGGAGGAGAACCTTTGATGTGGGATTTGACTTATTTGACAAAAAAACTACATGAAAAAGGTGCCCGTATTCATATCGAAACTTCGGGTGCTTATCCGTTAAGTGGAGAAATTGATTGGGTTTGTCTTTCTCCCAAAAAATTAATGCTGCCATTGGATGAGGTTTGCGAAGCTGCAAATGAATTAAAATGTATTGTTTTTAATAATCATGATTTTAAATTTGCGGAAGAACAAGCAACACGAGTTGGAAAGGATTGTACACTCTTTTTACAAACCGAATGGAGCAAACGCGACAAAAACCTTCCTTTAATTATTGATTATGTAAAAGAGAATCCAAAATGGAGATATTCTTTACAGACACACAAGTATTTAGATATTCCTTAACAATTTTCTGCTTTAAATCAGATTATTTATTAATCAATAAACTTTTTTAAGTAACTGAATTTCACTATTTTTATATCAAACAAAAATATTGAATCATGAAAAAAATAGTTTTAATGAGTTTCGCAGCAGTCTTTATGATGAGCTGCGGTGGTTCTAAAAATGAAGAATCTGCTCAACCAGAAATAGACTACAGCACTGCTCCGCAAGAGGATTCAGAAACTACAGTAGCTTCAACACCAGCAACAAATAATCATATTGTTTTAAAGGCGAGTGATGACATGCGCTTTGATAAAACAGAGTTTACAGTAAAGGCAGGAGAAGAGGTTACGTTAATTTTGATGAATACAGGTGAAATGTCTAAAGAAGCGATGGGACATAATTTTATTTTATTAAAACCAGGTTCTGATGCTTCTGCATTTGCAAATAAAGCAGCTTCTGCCAAAGCAACAGATTATATTCCAACTGATTTACAATCAGAAATCATTGCACACACAAAATTATTAGGAGGCAGAGAAAATGATCAAATCAAATTTACGGTAGACGAAGGCACGTATGATTTCTTATGTTCTTTCCCTGGACACTTTGCTACAATGAACGGAAAAATTAAAGCCGTTAAATAATAATTGATTATGTCAAATTTACTTTTGGCACAAATATTGAAATAAGCATGGGTGTATAAGATTTAGTAGAGTAAATTTTGTCCTCATGTGTTAATTTTAAGCCTGTTTTTCAACAGGCTTTTTTTATTAAAATAGCTGAATTTATTTTCTCCAGAATTTGTATGTATTTATCAAACCGTTTGTAGAAGCATCATGTGAAGTTATTTGCTCATCATTTTCTAACTCTGGTAAAATAACATTTGCCAATTGTTTTCCTAATTCAACTCCCCATTGATCGAAAGAGAAAATATTCCAAATTACACCTTGAACAAAAATTTTGTGTTCGTACATCGCAATTAAATTTCCTAAAACTTTTGGTGTTAAAACTTCGTACAAAATAGAATTTGTTGGACGATTTCCTTCAAATATTTTAAATGCTTTTAAGAAATCAATTTCTTCTTTCGATTTACCCGCTTTTTCTAATTCAGCAACAACCGTTTCTTCATCTTTTCCAAAAGCTAAAGCTTCTGTTTGTGCAAAAAAGTTTGATAATAATTTTGCATGATGATCCCCTAATTTATTCAAGGAATTAGCTCCTGCAATAAAATCTGCTGGAATTAATTTTGTTCCTTGATGAATTAGTTGATAAAAAGCATGTTGACCATTTGTTCCTGGTTCACCCCAAATAATAGGTCCTGTTTCGTAATCCACTTTCTTCCCATCTCGACCAACATATTTCCCATTCGATTCCATATCTCCTTGTTGAAAATAAGCTGCGAAACGTGATAAATATTGCTCGTAGGGCAACAAAGCAACAGAATTAGCTCCAAAGAAATTGTTGTACCAAATTCCCAAAAGCGCTAAAACAACGGGAATATTTTGATCTAAAGTTTCTGTTTTGAAATGGATATCCATTTCATGTGCACCCTCTAATAATTCTTCGAAATTGTCAAAACCAACTGCCAAAGCAATGCTCAAACCAATTGCGCTCCACAACGAATAACGACCACCAACCCAATCCCAAAACTGGAACATATTTGCTGTGTCGATTCCAAAATTTGCAACACCTTCTGCATTTGTTGATAATGCCACAAAATGTTTCGCAACATCTTCTTCTTGCGCATCCGAATTCAAAAACCATTCTTTCGCCGAAAAAGCATTCGTCATGGTTTCTTGAGTTGTAAATGTTTTTGAAGCAACAATAAATAAAGTCGTTTCTGGATTAATTTTTTTGAACGTTTCAACCAAATGTGTTCCATCAATATTCGAAACAAAATGAAGATTTAAACGAGTTTTATAGTGTTTCAAGGCTTCTGTTGCCATCACAGGACCAAGGTCAGAACCTCCAATTCCAATGTTAACAACATCTGTGATTTCTTTTCCTGAAAATCCTTTCCATTCACCAGAAATCACTTTTTCAGAAAAAGATTTCATTTGTTCTAACACTTCATTAATTTGAGGCATCACATCTTTTCCATCTACCAAAACTTCTTCGTTAGAGCGATTACGTAAAGCCGTATGCAAAACTGCACGCTTTTCTGTCACATTGATTACGTCACCATCAAACATTTGTTGAATAGCCTGATCAAGATTCATTTCTTTTGCTAAATCTACTAAAAGTTGAATGGTTTCTGCATTAATTCTATTCTTCGAATAATCCACTAATAATGATGGATATTGAATCGAAAATTCTTCGAAACGTTTCGGATTTTGAGCAAATAATTCCTTAATGGAAGTGTGCTGAATATTTTGAAAATGTTTTTCTAATGCATTCCAAGCATTCGTAGTTGTTGGATTGATTGTATTTAAAGCCATAATATTTTTAGTATTCTTTCCCAAAACAAATTTAATCATTTCAAATTGGTTGCAAAATGAAGTTTTGGATGATATCGTTTTAGCAATTTTATTTAAGACTTTTTTTCAACAAAACGAGGAAAATGATTTATTTTTCAATCAACTAATTTTCTCCATATCTTTACCCAACTAAACCAACTCAATGAAATACATTACAGGTTTTTTTGTTCTTATTTGGCGCATTTGGATGATTTTGTTAGCCACAGTTTATATTTTAACAATAGGGGTATTTATCGTTTTACCATTAGCAAGTTTTGACAGAACCTTTCCTTATATTTATCCACTGATTAGGTATTGGGGGAAATTTGTTTTGTATGGAACAGGATTTAGAATCGATTATAAAAAACGTGTTCCACTTGATCCGGACGAAAATTATATTTTCATAGCTAATCATACTTCGGTAATGGATATTATGCTGATGTTAACCATACTAAAACATCATCCAATCGTATTTGTTGGTAAGGCAGAATTACTTAAAATCCCTATCTTTGGGCGAATATTCGAACGAATTTGTATTCCAGTTAATCGAAAAAGTGTGCGAAGTAAAGCAAACGTTTATCCGGAAGCAAAAAAGAAATTAGATAAAAATTTGAGTATTTTTATTTTCCCAGAAGGAGGAGTAACAAACGATAAGGAATTTAAGATTTATTTGGATCCTTTCAAAGATGGTGCATTTAATATTGCCATTGAAACTAAAACTCCGTTGGCTGTTTTTTCTATACATAAATTGAATAAGATGTTTCCATTTAATTGGTTTAGAGGCTATCCAGGAAAAATAAAAGTTCGATTATTGGCTACTTTCGATACAGAAAATTTAGACGTTAAAAATGACAAAGCAGCTTTAAAAGCAGCGGCTTTCAACACAATATTAAAAGATTTAGAAGAATGCAAAAATTAGTTTATATCGCACTTGGTACAACCTTAATTGCGACAGCTTGTAGCAAACAAATTACATCAACAAAAGGTATTGAAGCTAAAGACAATCAGACTTTTGCAGATTTAGATCAAGCGCGAATTAAGCATTTGAGTTTAGATATCGAAACTGATTTTAATACCCATCAAATAAAAGGTTCGGCTGCATATACGTTTGTAAATAATAAAGCTAAACAATTGATTTTGGATACTGAAAAGTTGACAATTGATTCTGTTTTATTAGCAAATGGACAAAAAACAACGTATAAATTAGGCGAAAAAGATTCGATCAAAGGTCAAGCATTACTTATTGATGTCACACCAAATGATACGATTGTACAAGTTTTTTATAAAACATCACCTGATGCAAATGCATTACAATGGTTAAGTCCGCAACAAACACACGATAAAAAACATCCTTTTTTATTGTCGCAAGGTCAAGCCATTTTAACACGTTCTTGGATTCCTATTCAAGATACGCCAAGTGTTCGTCTTACGTATGATGCAAAAGTAAAAACGCCAAAAGATTTGTTGCCTTTAATGAGTGCAATTAATCCAAAAGAAAAAAATGCGGAAGGAGTTTATACCTTCAAAATGCCACAAGCAATTGCACCTTATTTGATTGCTTTAGCTGTTGGAGATGTGCAATATCAACCAATTGATAACAGAACAGGTGTTTATGCAGAACCAGGATTATTGAAAGCGGCTGCTTGGGAATTTGCTGAAATGGGAAATATGGTTACGGCTGCCGAAAAATTGTACGGAAAATATCCGTGGGAACAGTTTGACGTATTGGTTTTACCACCATCGTTTCCTTTTGGAGGAATGGAAAATCCACGTTTAACGTTTGCAACGCCAACTGCAATTGTAGGAGATCGCTCGATGACGAATTTAATTGCACACGAATTGGCACATTCTTGGTCAGGAAATTTGGTAACAAATTCTACTTGGGATGATTTCTGGGTAAATGAAGGATTTACGGTTTATTTTGAACGTCGAATTATGGAAGAATTAGAAGGAAAGGATTACGCAGATATGATTTCGGTAATCGGGTTTCAAGATTTAGAAACTTCTATGAAAAATATCCCAGAAAAATATACTTCTTTAAAAGTGAACATGACTGGTGCAAATCCTGATGATGCTTTTTCTGATGTTCCATACGACAAAGGTTATTTGTTCTTAAAAATGTTAGAAGACAAATATGGTCGAGAAAAATTTGATAAATTCTTGAATCAATACTTTTCTTCGCATGCTTTTCAAACAATGACTACAGAAAAATTCGTGGATTATTTGAAAGCTAATTTAACGAATGGAGATGATTCATTTGTTCAAGAATGGATTTATAATACTGGTTGGCCAAAAGATTTGAAAAAACCTACTTCAAAATTATTTGATTTAGCAGAAGCACAATTACAACAAGATATCACTAACGGAAGAAATAAATTAGCACCTAAAAAAGTTGAGATTTCTACAAAATCAACAAACGAATGGGTACATTTTATTCGTCAAATCGATACAGCTAAAAACACAAAAGAAGATTTAGCTTATTTGGATGAGATATATAATTTTACAGCTTCTAAAAATCCTGAAATTCAAACCGCTTGGTATGAAAAAGCATTTTTGTTGCATTACGATAAAGTGAATGCCAATGCGAAAGATTTCTTGGTAAATGTCGGAAGACGTAAATTCTTAGAACCTTTGTATTTAGCTCTTAAAGAATCTAATCAAACAGATTTTGCGAAAAATATTTACAAAGATGCACGTCCTAATTACCATTTCGTTGCGCGTCAAACGATTGATACAATGTTAAACTACAAACCATAAACTATGGCAATTGTAGCGTATACAGATGGTTCTTCGTTGGGAAATCCAGGCCCAGGAGGATTTGGTTGTATTTTATTAGAAACTGAGAAAAAAGTTAAAAAAGAAATTTCTCAAGGTTTTCGATTAACGACAAATAATCGAATGGAATTATTAGCTGTGATTACGGCTTTAGAAACTTTAAAATTTACCAATACGGAGATTACGATTATAACCGATTCTAAATATGTCGTTGATGCAGTAGAAAAACGTTGGGTTTTTGGTTGGGTACAAAAGAATTTTAAAGGAAAAAAGAATTCAGATTTGTGGCGACGTTTTTTGGATGTGTACAAAATTCATCGTGTCAAATTTCAATGGATAAAAGGTCATGCTGGACATCATTGGAACGAGGAAGCAGATAAATTGGCTGTTGCTGCGGCAAATGATTCAGCCAATTTTAAGGTAGATTCTTTCTTTGAAATTCATCAAAACGAAGAATAATTTTCTACTTTTGTAAGACAGAGAGAAAGATGAAAATGAAGATGTTGTGGAGATTTTTTCTGCTACTTTTAATAACAGTTTATAGTTGTTCACCTCAAAAAGAAAATGGTGAAATGATCCACTTTAGTGGACGAATTGCCAATGCACAAACGGATAGTATTTACCTCTTATTGAATAATCGCGAAAAAGCATTTGCATTAGATTATGATGGAAATTTTTCGGATACACTTCAATTGGTAGATGAAGGCTATAAAACACTTTCAATTGATCGAGAAGAGTTTACAATTTACTTAGTTCCGGGAGATAGTCTGATTTTAGATGCAGATTTGAATCAAATTGAGAATCACTTTAAATTCTCAGGAAAAGGAAAAAATCGAAACAATTATTTAATTGAAAAAAGTTTTAAAACGGATAAGTTTTTGACTGATAATATAGAATTGTTTCAATTAACCCCTCCAGATTTTAAAAATCAAATCAAAAATTTTCATCAAAAAGTGTTTGAAGATTTAGAAAAATTGAAGGTGAACTCGTCATTTATTAGAACTGAGAAAACAAATCTGAATTACGATTTCATCAATTTATTGTATATGTACAAGGATTCTTATACGTACTACAATCCAGTATCGGAGCAATTACCCGTTAATTTTTTGTCCGAATTAGAGAAGATTCATTTGGATAATGACGAAGATTATAAAACTTATCAGAGTTATCGCAACATTGTTTTGACGAGTTTACAAGAAAAATTGTATCAAGGATTTTCTGCAGATAGTTTGTTAGAGAACATAAAAAGTCCATCCATCAAAAAAGGATTCATTAATTCATTAATCTACGAACTTGACCCAAATGATCCGAATAGCGAAGCAATTTATCAGGCAATAAAAAAACATTGTAACTATCAACCTTGGTTAGATGAAGCTTCAAAACGTATGAAAAAAATTAGTTAAAAAGTTTTAATAATTTCTTTCAAAAAAAATAAATACGTTTATTTTATTGATATACATTATGTTACAATTGATTTACGGTTTCCCTCATTTTATAAAGCAACCTTTTCTACATATTTGCATCTTTTATATAATAAATCTAACAAATAATGTCAAAGCCTAAGAGGATTCATAAGACTTACAAAAAGTCTGTGTTTAGCAAAATGAAAATAAAACCTATTAATTTATTGCTTTTTATAGCAATTGTATGTTTTATTATTGTTTTAGTATTTTTTAAATAGTTGAAACTTTTTAAAACTCTCTACTTTTTTAACCAATCAATTATTTCTTAACTTCGTCTGAAATACGCCTAAAAATGACAAAAGCTGAAGCAAGAAAATACTATCGATCGTTGAGAAAATCTTTCTCAAAAGAAGAAGTAAATAAGTTGAGCGAACAAATTTTTGAGTATATCAAAACCTTCGATTTTTCTGGATCTAAGTCGTTTCATCTTTTTTTACCCATCGAAAAAAACAACGAAATCAATACTTATCCAATTATTGATTGGTTATTTCAGCAGGATAAAGATGTAATTTTACCTTTGGTTGTTGGTGATGATATGTTGAATTGTAAGGTTGAAAAAGATGTTGAAACTAAATTAAACTCACTTCAAATTCCAGAACCAGTTCAATATACAGAAGTCGATGCTTTTACGATTGATGTCGTTTTTATTCCAATGTTTGTTGCAGATAAAAATGGGAATCGAGTTGGATATGGAGGAGGATATTACGATAAGTTCTTAGCAAGATGTAGACCTGATTCCAAAAAAATAGGTCTAACTTATTTTAGACCTATTGAAATTATTGAAGACGCTTATTCTGGCGATTTTCCACTTGATTTTTGTATTACTCCCGAAGGAATTGAATCTTTCTGAATCGAGTCTTTTTTATCATTTAAAGTTCTAAAATAGAATTTAAATTCTCGTTTAAATTGGATAGGCTTCTGTTTTATCACAAAAATTCCTGTACGATTATTGGTTTCGATTAATTTTTTGTTCGAGTTAAAATAATTCACTGAATAAGCAATTCTTTTCACAGAATCTGGCGTAACAGAGTCTTGAGGTAGAATTGCAAACTTAGAAACAGAAGTTATCGTTACTTTTTTATCGGCTAAATCTCTTAGTAATGCATAAATTTCTGTTGTATCTTTTTGCGGGAAATAAGACAATAATTGATCTCTTAACAAACTGTCAACAACGGTGTCGCTTGTATTAGAAGCCAGTGCCGAAAGTTCGTAAAACTCACGTAATTTCTGTTTTGCAATAAAATTTACAGCTTCAACAGAATCCATTTTACTACTCACAGTAGAAGCTTCGTTTTTGTAACCTTTTATCGCTTCTGGGTTGTAATCACCTTTATATTTATCGTCTTTACACGAAAATATAATCCAAACACTCATTAGCAAAATAATGCTAAAATGAACTACTTTACTTATCGTTCTCATCTTGCTGGATTTTAAATTTTAATTTAACAATTTTACCTTTTTTACTTTCTGATTCGATTAAAGAAAAGTTCTTTAACGAAGTCGTAGGCATTGTAACCAAATTGATATACTGTTGTTTCGAAAGAATTTCTACACCGAAAAAATCATTATCATATACTTGATAAATCAACGCATCATCAGAAATCATCTGGTTTAATTTAGAAATTCGCTGTTTTAAATCTTTTGCTGAATTCGAATAATAATACAGCATAATTTTATAATCATCAGGTTCTAATAATAACTTTTCGGGTTGATTATATTGATGTAAATTAACCTTAAACGTATCTTGTTTATAATAAGGTGAAGTCACAAACATTTTGATCGTATCTTTTTGAGATTCGAATTTAATACAACCTGTTTTTGTTGATAGATACAAGGGCGTAAATCCTTCTCTTATAATTGTCACTTCGACAGAGTTATTAATGGTTGTTTGCCTATCCGAATCAACAAAACAAAATTCATATTCGCGTTGTCCAAAAAATGAATAATAAACAGCCACACCAATACCACATAACAAAAGAATTACAGAAGCTATAATTGAAATCAGTTTTAGTTTTGGTTTCTTCTCAATAGCTTGTATTGGACTTAATTCTTTTTCAGTTTGTTGTTTAACCTGTTGTTGTGTATCTTTTTCTACTTCGTCCGAAGGAGTATTTTCTTGGGATAAATTTTCGATTTCTTCTGTATCAATCAGTATTTCCTCTGTTTTATGAGTTCCAAAATGTTCGTTCTTTTGAATTTGAACAAAATGCGCCCAATTCTTGAATCCACAATATTGCGCCAAAAGATTGAGCATATCAATACGTGGAAGCTTCTTGAAATCTGACTTAAAATAAGTATAAAACCACTTTTCACTTACAGTTGATCGGGTTTTATTGAATAAGTCATCTTGGAAAGTCGTAATTTCTTGACCTTTCCAATCAGAGATATTTTCGGATTGAGCAGAATTATCTTCTAAAAATCGAGTTGCAATCGTTTTTTTTAGAATTTCGAAAATTTCTATATCTGTAAATTTGCTCAAAAATTAAAATTTAAAAGATTGGTTTTTAGTAACTTGTAAAATAAAATATATTTTACAAATCTTGTTTTAATACAAGTACAAATAAAATAATTTTTTTGATATGATTCGTCGAATTTCTTTATTAATGACTTGTTAAATGATTTTTTCTATTGTAAAACATTTGTTGAATTTTTATTTGATCGATTACAATTGTCTTACAAGCATCTTGCATGAAAAAAACGTTGATTTGAGATTAACTTTGGTTCAACAAAATGATACAACATATCATTTCAATCTAAAATCAATTAAAACATTTAAAAAATTAAAGTTATGAAAAAATTAGCATTAAACGTAATTGTATTAGGAGTATTCGGGACTGCGGTGGGTTTATCTTCTTGTCATTTGTTTGGATCGAAAGAAATAAAAACAGAAACTGATGTGAAAAATGATACCATTACAACATTAGAAGATTCAATTAAAGTTGATACAATTGGAAAAGATTCAGTTGTGATTAATGATTCTATAAAAGTTGAAACAACTACAACTACAACAACTGAGAAAAAATAATTTGCAGAATAAATTAAATAAAAATCAAATGAAAAAATTAGCGTTATTTGCGTTTGCAGCATTCACTTTTACTGCAATTTCTTGTAAAAAAGAAGCTTCTCAGCCAGAAGTTACTACACCAGAAAATGTAGATTCATCAATAATCGAAGTATCGTCTGCCGATTCTGTAGAAGGAGTTACTGTAGATTCTTCAAAAACTGTGAATAAAACAGAAGTTTCTAAAGATTCTGTCTTGAAGTGAAACTCGTAGACTTAATAAAAAAAATCCGCTACATTGAGCGGATTTTTTTTATAACGTTAGATTCTAAGATTCTTTTAATGATTTAATGTCAATCACAAAGCGATATTTGACATCAGACTTCATCATACGTTCGTAAGCGGTATTAATATTTTGAATATCGATCATTTCTACATCCGAAACAATGTTATGTTCACCGCAAAAATCTAACATTTCTTGTGTTTCTTTGATTCCGCCAATTAATGAACCCGTTAAATTACGACGTTTCATAATTAATAATCCACCATGAACTGCATCCAAAGGTTCTATCGCACCTACCATACACATTGTTTTGTCAAGCTTAAGTAAAGCTAAATATGGATTGACATCATGTTTCACCGGTATTGTATTCAATAAGAAATCAAAGGTATTTCGCTGTGCTTTCATTTGGTCAGCATCTTTTGAAATAAGAACTTCATCTGCGCCTAATTTTTTTGCATCTTCCCCTTTTGATTCAGAAGTGGTAATCATCACTACATGAGCACCCATTGCTTTAGCAAATTTAACCCCCATGTGACCTAAACCTCCAAGTCCAACTACACCAACTTTATCGCCAGCTTTTACATTCCAATGACGCAAAGGCGACCAAGTTGTAATACCAGCACACAATAAGGGTGCAGCAGCTTTTACATCAATATTTTCTGGGACATGAAGAACAAAGTTTTCTTCTACCACAATGTTTTCTGAATAACCTCCGTAGGTAATTCCACCATGTTTAGAATTTTTAGAATTGTACGTACCTGTTGATCCATTTTCACAATATTGTTCTAAACCTTCGTCACAAGGATGACAATGTTGACAAGATTCAACCATACAACCAACTCCAACTAAATCTCCAACTTTGAATTTGGTTACTTCAGAACCGATTTCTTTGACACGACCAATAATTTCGTGACCAGGAACAACGGGATAATTTGGTTTTCCCCAATCCCCTTTTACTGTATGAATATCGCTGTGACAAACACCACAATAATCAATATCTATAAAAACATCTTTTGGAGATAATGTGCGACGTTCTATTGTGTGTGGTCCTAATGCATCTGTTTCGTTAAATGCTGCGTATGCTTTTGTGTTCATTTTGTACTTATTAAAGGTTATTTAATATTTCTCTTTGTTTATCTATAGAATAATGTGATTTACAATCTAAATTAAGCATTGAATTATTATATCGAGTTGAATAATTACTCAAATCAGAACAATTCGATAGTATTTCAAATTCTTTATTTTTAGTATTGAATATAATTCCTTTATAATCGTTAGGATTAAGAGTGATAATTCCTTCCTTTACAAGATTTATATAATTTTCGGAATATTCTTCTTTAGAATCAGTTGTATTAATCATGGTCGAAGCAATTGCTCCTGCCATTCCAAACATCATTAAATAACCATTATTCTGTTGAGATCTTGGCAATTCCATATATAAATGATGATCTGAACCTGCTTTTACTCTTACATAAGCAAAATTAGGAATTTCTTTTGCCAACAAAATCTTTTTCTCCTTAGCTATCTTTTTAATTTCTTTTACGTTAAAATAAATATCCCCATTTTTAACAATTGCGAAATAATCTCGTTGTTGATATTCAGGAAATTTCCCGTTTTTATCATAAAAGTTTACTAAATCTGCTGACTGTTCAAACAAATCAGCATAAAGATTTGGTTTCATCTCAAATAATCTATCTTCTGTCTTTTTCGAAATAAAATCATCCTTTGTTAAATATAAACCATCGGGATAAGAGAATTCTTTTTGGTTAAAAACGCCTTTAATTTGCGGAATATTCTTTGAGTAATCTTCATTATCAAAGATTAATTTAAAATCTTTTAGTCGAACAATTGCGAACGTATTTTTAGATAAATCTGTTTTAAATTGAATTCCTTTTCCATCATTAATATAGCTTACGTCCCTAATCTCAAAAGTATTATTCGTTTGATTTGAAATTATTTTCGCTTTAGAAATATATTGTCCAAAAGAAAAGGTTGAACATAAGATAAGTAGAGTAAATAATTTTTTCATTCGATTATATTTTGGATAAAATTAAAAAATCCACCTGAATAATCAGATGGATTTTTGAGTTATTAAATTGATTTTATTACTTCAATTTTTTGATTCCCATGTTCCACAATGTGAATGCATATTTATCAGCTGTTTCGTTAATTACAACTTCTGTCGAACGACCTGCTCCGTGACCAGCTTTAGTTTCGATTCTGATTAATACAGGATTATCACAAGCTTGTTTCTTTTGTAATTCTGCTGCAAATTTATATGAATGTGCAGGAACTACACGGTCATCGTGATCTCCAGTCGTAACCAAAGTTGCGGGATAACATGTTCCTTCTTTAACATTGTGAACAGGTGAATATGCTTTCAGATAATCAAACATCTCTTTGCTATCATCAGCAGTTCCGTAATCATATCCCCAACCTGCTCCAGCAGTAAATGTGTGGTAACGCAACATATCTAAAACTCCAACAGCAGGCAAAGCAACTTTAGCAATTTTAGGATTTATGGTTTCTGTAGCTCCAACCAATAAACCTCCGTTAGATCCCCCTGATAATGCAGTGTAATCTGGCGACGTATAATTGTTTGTTTGTAAATATTCGGCAGCAGCGATAAAATCGTTAAAAACATTCAATTTATTGAACTGACGTCCACCATCGTGCCATTTTTTACCATATTCTCCACCTCCGCGTAAATTTGGAACAGCATAAATACCGCCATTTTCAATCCAAGCAGCAGTTGCAGGACTAAAACCAGGTGTTAAACTAATATTGAAGCCACCATATCCATAAACGATTGTTGGGTTTTTACCATTTTTCTTTAATCCTTTCTTGTATGTAATAATCATCGGAACTTTTGTGCCATCTTTTGACGCATAGAATACTTGTTCCGAAATATAATCATCCGAATTAAATTTTACATTTGGTTTGATGTAAACATCAGAAGAACCTGTTTCTACATTAAATTTATAACTTGTTGATGGTGTGATATAATTTGAGAAACCGAAATAAATTTCTTTCTCTGTTTTTTTTCCTCCAAATCCTGATGCAGTACCAACTCCAGGTAATGTAATTTGACGAACTTTAGTTCCATCATATTTATATTGTTCAACAACAGAAATAGCATCTTTTAAGTATTTCGCAAATAAATACCCTCCTCCTGTAGAAACGGATAATACATTTTCTGTTTCAGGAATAACCGTTTGCCAAGCAGGCTCACTCAAATCTGAGATTGTAGCTTTTACAACCTTGTTGTTAGGTGCTTTATTATTTGTAAATAAATAGAACGTTTCTCCATCATTGTCGATTACAGAAGTATTTGTCTCAAAATTATTTACAATGTTTACAATTGGAGAATTGGTTGTTGATAAATCTTGATAGTACAACTCATTTCCTGTTGTCGAGTTTGCAGCTGTAATGATTAAGTAGCGTTCATCATCAGTCAAATAAGCACCAACGTAACGACGAGGCATTTCTGCTCCTCCAAAAATTAATTGATCTTTTTTCTGAGCTGTTCCTAATTTGTGGTAATATAATTTATGCTGATCTGTTTTTTCTGATAATTCAGATCCTTTTGGTTTATCATAAGAAGAATAATAGAAACCTTCGTTTCCTTTCCAAGCTGTACCAGAGAATTTAACATCAATCAAAGTTTCTCCAACTTGTGTTTTATCTTTCGCATTTAAAACAATCACTTTTCTCCAATCCGATCCACCTTCTGAAATAGAATAGGCAACTAAGCTTCCGTCTTTCGAAAAACTTACATCTGCTAAAGAAACAGAACCATCTTTTGAGAATTTATTTGGATCTAAGAAAACTTCTTCTGCTCCATTTTCTCCTAATTTACGGTACAAAACAGAATGCTGTTGCAAACCATCATTTTTATAATAGTAGGTATAATCACCTTCTTTGAAAGGCGTAGATATTTTTTCGTAATTCCAGATATCTGTCAACGATTTTTTCAATTGCGTGCGTAAAGGAATCTCATTCAAATAAGCATAAGTCGCTTTATTTTGTTCAATCACCCATTTTTTTGTGTCATCAGACAAATCATCTTCTAACCAACGATATGGATCTTGTACTTCTTCTCCAAAATACGTGTCAACATGATTAATTTTTTTCGTGTCTGGGTATTTTTTTTTGTAACTCTGTGCATTCACTCCTACCATAAGGGCAACATTAAATAAAATAAAAGCAGTTTTTTTCATTTCTCTATATAATAGCTGTTTTGGTAAAGATAATAAAACCAAAAAGATAAATTGGTATTGAAAAAAATGATTTAAATTTGTGCAAAATCCTCACCTATTTTTAAATGGATACTTAACTTTTCGCGGCAACTTTACGTTAAATTCATTTTGATTTAATTTTTTATCAATTATTTTTCATTCATAAAACCTAAAAAATGACTTTAGAAAAGTCTTTAACAGCTAAAATTAGGTCCGTTTTCTTGTTGATTAAGCAATCTTTTTCAAGCGAAAATTTAGATTTAACTGCAATTCCAATTCGTAGATCTGTATTCTTATTGGCTATTCCGATGATGTTCGAAATGGTGATGGAATCTGTTTTTGCCTTGGTTGATTTATATTTTGTAGGTCATTTAAAAGAAAGCGCTTTTGCGATACAAACAGTAGGACTAACCGAATCATTATTAACAATAGTTTATTCGATTTCGATTGGAATAAGCATGGCTGCAACCGCTATTATTGCACGGAGAATTGGCGAGAAAAATCCTATAAAAGCATCTGAAAGTGCTTCGCAAGCAATTTTATTATCCATATTGATTACCATTTTATTAAGTGTTTTCGGATTTATTTATTCTAAAGATTTATTGATTTGGATGGGCTCTTCTGAAGAAGCAGCCGAATATGGTAAAAACTTTACCAAGATTATGATGGTGAGTTGTTTAAGTATTGTCCTTCTATTCTTAATAAATGGAATTTTTCGTGGTGCAGGAAATGCCGCAATTGCCATGAAAAGTTTATGGTTAGCAAACGGGATCAATATTATTTTGTGTCCAATTCTTGTTCGTGGTTGGTTCTTTTTTCCAGAAATGGGATTAGAAGGAGCAGCATTATCAACAGCAATCGGTAGAAGTTGTGGGGTTGTCTATCAACTGTATTATTTAAAGAAAAAAGACTCATTAATTCAAATCAAATGGTCTTATTTTGTGCCAAAATCTAATTTAATTATCAATATTTTACGAATTGCTATTCCTGCAATTGTTCAATATGTTATAGCAAGTTGTAGTTGGATAATTTTAGCACGGATTGTTGCACAAACAGGAGGAGAAATAGCTTCGTCAGGTTATCAAACTGCATTGCGATTAATGATGTTTTTTATGTTGCCTGCTTGGGGATTAAGTAATGCAGCAGCAACGTTGGTAGGACAAAATTTAGGAAATAGAGATCCCGAAAAAGCAGAAAAATCGGTTTTAATGACCATGAAATTTAATATTATTTATATGCTAATAATAAGCATAGTTTTTTATGGTTTGAGCAATTATTTAGTTTCAATATTTACAACAGAAGAGTCTATTAAACTTGTTGCAAAGGAAGGAATGTATATTTTGGCAAGTGGTTTTCTTTTGTATGGAATTGGAATGGTGATGATGAATGCGTTTAACGGTGCTGGTGATACGATGACGCCAACCATTATTAATTTTGTTGGATTTTGGTTGTTTCAAATTCCATTAGCGTATATATTGTCTTACCATTTCGATTTGAGAGAAGAAGGTGTTTTTATAGCAATTCCTGTTGCTGAAACATTTATTGCAATTTTAGCATTTATACTTTTTAAACGAGGGAAATGGAAATTGAAAATAGTATAAAAAAAAATCGCTCATTTGAGCGATTTTTTTATGTTTTTATCCTTTAAATGTATAATATCTTGCACCTTTCAAATCGGGAATTTCAGTTTCAATGCGGTCTAAAGCAAACCCTTTTGAAGCATTAATTGAAGTTTTCTGATTTTTATTATGCAAATCCTCGTATTGTTCAAATGAAATAGCTTCTCTTTGATTCAAATAATTAAACAAATCAACTTTATTCATTACATCTTTCCAACCTTCCCCAATTTTTCCTTGGAAAACTTTAGATTTTGAACCAGAACCGTAAGAAATAAAACCTACTGTTTTTCCTGTTAAATCTTCATTGTTATCAGTACTAACTTGTAAAGCCGATAAAAATGCAGTGAAAATTGAAGCAGTATACATATTTCCGATCTCAGAAGAAGCACGTTGAGTTGGCTCTACTTTTTCTTTGATTAACGCTTTATATTCATCCGATTTTGAAATTATTTTTAAATTATCATTCGAATTATCTTGACCATTTTCTAAAGCAAAAACATCCGAAAACATTCTTTTTCCTTGAAATGCATAAGGTAAATGAAAGGCAATATATCGCCAGTTTTCATACAATTTTCCTTCAACATTTGTTTGATCTTTAAAATTAAAATAGGCTTCTCTTACTCTGTTTTTATAACATTCGTTAGAATATTGACCGTCAAAAACAGGTTCATCAGAGAAAATCTCAATTTCAGATTTTGTTGTTTCTAATGCATTTAAAATATTTCTATTCGAAGTCGCTTGATGAGGTTTAAAGAAATCGAAAACAGATTCCATTCCAATTCCCCAATTATTATCAAATGCGATCAAATCAGGTTGATTCGAAATCAACATTGCAACAGCACCAGCGCCTTGTGTATATTCTCCTGTCGATTCTAATCCATACTTTGCATAATCTGCCGCGATAACAATTGCTTTTTTAGCTGGATTTACTCGAACATAGTCAATAGAATTGTGTAAAGCATCAACGCCTCCAACACAAGCAAACGTCATATCTACAACATCTGTGTGTTTGAAAGGTCGTTCTCCAAATTGATTTTCTAAAACAGATTCTACTAACTGAACGGCATAAGTAGCCGTTGGTTTAGCACCATCCAATGCACTTTCTGTTCCTAAATAAATTCGTCCAATTTCGTTCGGATTGATGTTAAAATCAATAATTAATTTCAATAAAGTATTCGCAGCAATAGTTGCAGTATCTTCGTGAGCATCTAAAACAGCCATTTTCTTTAAACCTAATCCAATTTCAAGTTTATCAGGATCAATATTGCGTTTAATTGCCAAATCTTTAATTGGTAAATATATATGCGGAACGTAGATAGAAGCCGCTTCTATTCCATACTTCATTTTCGTTGATTTTTAAGCGAACTTCAAAGTTAAGGCTATTTTGTTTTTATTTATATATGAAATAAATCTTCATTTTTAAACAATCTTGGATGATTATAAATTATGCAAAAAACAATGCTCCTTTTTGGAGAATTTCTTAAAATTATAGTTTTATAATTTAAAATCTATATTTAAAATGGCTCGTACTTTTTACAAATCAATCAAGAATTCTATCAAATATTGGTGGATTTTATTAATCATAGGATTATTATTTGTTGGATTAGGAATTTACACTTTTGTCTCTCCTTTAGCTTCTTATGTTGCACTTTCAGTGTTTTTTGCTGTATCATTTTTATTCTCTGGAATTTCTGAAATTGTTTTTTCACTTTCAAATAAAGATGAAATAGATAGTTGGGGTTGGACATTAGCTTTTGGAATTATCACTGCTATTGTAGGATTTATGTTAGTGATTAATCCTATTCTAAGTTTAGAAGTTTTTGCATTTTATGTTGGATTCTTAGTGCTATTCCGTTCAATTTCGGGAATTAGTTATGCTTTTGAACTTAAAAACTATGGTGTTAAAGATTGGGGATTCTCTTTATTTTTCGCAATTATTGGATTAATTATTTCGATTATATTAATTTCAAATCCACAATTAGCAGGATTAACAGCTGTTATGTGGCTTGGTTTAGCTATCATTTCATCAGGTATATTTGCAATTTTTATTTCATTTCAATTGAAAAGAGTTAAAAATTTACCAAATACAATTTCAGATGATTTGAGAAGACGATATGAAGATATCAGAAAGGAAATCGAAGATTTCAGAAATCATTAAAATCGAAACTTACGAAAATAAATCCTAAAGCAATTTTTCCTATTGATAGCAAAGCATTTTTTTTCTTATTAAAGTAAATATAATAAACGATTACAATATCGGTGCTAATAACCTACAAACCGAAGCAAATGCACGATTATACCATGGTTTGTTTTCCCATTTTTCGATGTTTAATAATTCTGAATTATTTCGATCTATTTCAAAATTCGTATTCATTTCATTCAATAAAATATCGTTCTCAATAACTGAAGTAATTTCAAAGTTGATCATAAAACTTCTAAAATCTAAATTTACAGTTCCAATAAAAGCCAATTTATCATCAACAGTAATTGTTTTTGAGTGAATAAATCCTTTTTCATAGAGATAAACTTTTACACCTCTCTTCATTAGAGGTTTTAGGAACGACAATGAAGCTTGTTGTACGATGATAGAATCGCCTTTTTTAGGAATAATCAATTCGACTTCTACACCAGCAGAAACCGCAATCATCAAGGCTGTTTTAAATTCATCGCTTGGAATAAAATAAGGCGTGCACAATTGTACTTTTTTTTGTGCTAAGGTAATCGCCAAAATCATGGCTTCCATTGCCGAATGTACGTCACTACCTGGCGAAGAAAGACCATAACTTACAGTCGCCATATCGTCAAAATTCGTGTTTTTTGAATCGAAAAAATAATTGGGGTCAGAAATATTAAATTTATTTCCTTCTGTCATCATCCAATTTAAGTAAAAATGCAATTGCAAATTATTAATCGCTTCACCTTCTATCATAACGGATGTGTCACGCCAATAAACTTCGTTATTCGGACTTTTTTCTCCATTCTGATTGATGTATTTATCACTAATATTAATGCCACCAATAAATGCTTTTTGACCATCTACAATCAAAATTTTTCTATGATTACGATAGTTTGAATTGGCTAAAGACGAAAAACGAACAGGAAGAAACGTTTGATATTCAATTCCAGTTCCTTCAAATCTTTTTTGATGTTTATTTAATTTTGGAGAACCAAAATCATCTGTGGTTAGACGTATTTCAACACCTTCTTTTGCTTTTTTTTCTAAAATGGAGATAATTTCATTACCAATTTTATCTTCATCAAAAATATAATATTCGAGATGAATATGATGCTTTGCAGATTTTAGTGCTTCAATAAATAAAGGAAATTTTTCTTCTCCGTTTATCAATAATTTCACTTTATTTTTGGTTGATGGAGGAGCAACTCGCGCATTATTTAGATAACGATAAACCTGAGAAAGAGAACCTATTTTGTCTTTAACTCGTATCAAATCTTCTTGGATAATTTTATCCATTTCTTGCCATTTTTCTCCAATAATTTTTTGATGACTTTTATCTATACGTTTAAAATATAAATCTTTTTTAAATTTTTGACCAAAGAAAAAGTAAATGATGAATCCAATTACGGGAAGAAAAACAATCACTAATATCCAAGCAATTGTTTTTGTTGGATTTCTGTTTTCAATTAAAATGGTAATAATAACTATGACATATAAAAAAGATAATGGAATCCAATACCAATCTTTGATAAAGCTCCAAACTTGAAAAATAGTTGTTGACCAATCCATTTTATTAGCAGTTAGAAATTTTTTATAAAAATAACTCAATAAAAATCAATTGTTTTGAATAAATTTAAAAAAATAAATAAATTTATTTTGGAAATAAGAAATAAACCTTCTTATATTTGCATTCCAAAATGAGCGGTGCCTTAGCTCAGTTGGTAGAGCAAAGGACTGAAAATCCTTGTGTCCCTGGTTCGATTCCTGGAGGCACCACATTTTAAAACCTCAAGCGTATGTTTGGGGTTTTTTTTTTGACAAAGGAAACAATTTATTAATGGAATATTTTGAATATGTATATCGAAATATTCAGTAAATTGCATAAAAGATGGAAATAGGAAAAAGACCTTGGGGTACTTACTATGTATTAGAAGATACCGAGATATATAAATTAAAACGCATAGAAGTAAATGTTGGTGGACGTTTGTCTTACCAATACCATAATCATCGTGCCGAAGTTTGGACAATTGTTCAAGGAAAAGCTTTGGTGACGCTTGATGATAAAGAATATGAATATAATGCTGGCGAAGTGGTGGTTATTCCATTGAAAGCAAAGCATCGTATTCAAAACATCGGAAATGAGGTCTTGATTTTCATCGAAGTACAACATGGTACATATTTTGGTGAAGAGGACATAATTCGAATTGAAGATGATTATAATCGTTCCAGCGAAGACTAAACAATAACTTAAGAAACTAAACTAAAAACATACTATGAAAATAGGAATTACATTTAGTGCATTTGATTTGCTCCATGCTGGGCATATCAAAATGTTAGAAGATGCAAAACAACATTGTGATTATTTGATTGTAGGTTTACAGACGGATCCGACATTGGATCGTCCTGAAAAAAACAAACCAACACAAACTGTTGTAGAACGCTACATTCAATTAAAAGGATGCAAATTCGTAGATGAAATTGTGCCTTATGCGACAGAACAAGATTTGGAAGATGTTTTACGTTCTTTCAAGATTGATGTTCGTATTTTGGGAGTAGAGTATCAAGATAAAAACTTCACAGGAAGAAAATATTGTGAAGAAAAAGGAATTGAATTGTATTATAACTCAAGAGATCACCGTTTCTCAAGTTCTGGATTAAGAAAAGTAGTGGCGGAAAAAGAGCTTTTAAAAGTTGTAAAGTAAGAAAATTAGTAGGGTTAGAGTTTATCTAACCTTTTTTTTGTACAAAACTTTATCAATCAAAAAATTAATACAAAAAATAAAATGAAAAATTATACCTTTGCAGAATGTCAAATATAGTTGCAATTGTAGGAAGACCAAACGTTGGTAAATCTACATTCTTCAATCGATTGATCCAAAAAAGACAAGCTATCGTGGATGACACTTCTGGTGTTACTCGTGATCGTCATTATGGAAAATCGGATTGGAATGGGAAAGAGTTTACCGTAATCGATACCGGAGGGTATGTCGTTGGTTCGGATGATACCTTTGAAGAAGAGATCCGCAAGCAAGTTGAATTAGCTATTGATGAAGCAAATGTAATTTTGTTCATGGTAGACAATCAAGTTGGATTAACGGATATGGATAAGGAAGTTGGCAACCTTTTAAGACGCACTAAGAAGCCTACATTCTTAGTTGTGAATAAGGTCGATACCAACAAAAATTTAGACGATTCTTATGAGTTTTATAACTTAGGATTCGAAAAAATGTACACAATCGCTGCCATGACTGGTAGTGGAACAGGTGAATTGTTAGATGATGTAGTGGATACTTTTAAAGAAGAAGTACACGTAGATCCATTTGAAGGTTTACCTAAAATTACAATCGTAGGTCGTCCAAATGCTGGAAAATCTACATTAATCAATGCATTATTAGGTGAAGAACGTAATATTGTAACTGATATCGCAGGAACAACACGTGATTCTATCGAAACATTGTACAATAAATTTGGACATGAATTTGTTTTGGTGGATACTGCAGGGATGCGTAAAAAAGGAAAAGTTAGCGAAGATTTAGAATTTTATTCTGTGATGCGTTCGGTTCGTGCAATCGAAGAATGTGATGTTTGTGTATTAGTAATTGATGCAGAACGTGGGATTGAAGCACAAGATTTAAATATTCTTTATTTAGCAGAACGTAATAGAAAAGGTGTCGTTATTTTGATTAACAAATGGGATTTGTTAGAAAAAGAAACCAATACCATGAAAGAATACAAAGAAGCTATTCTAAGACGTATTGCACCATTTACAGATGTTCCTGTATTGTTTATCTCAGCTTTAACAAAGCAACGTGTTTTAAAAGCTGTAGATACATTTGTCGAAGTTTATGAGAACCGTAGTCGCCGTATTAAAACAAGTAAGTTAAACGAAACATTGTTACCGATTATCGAGATTACACCTCCACCTGCAGTAAAAGGAAAATACATCAAAATTAAATATGTGACGCAATTGCCTACAAAAACGCCTCAATTTGCGTTTTTCTGTAACTTGCCACAATATATTAGAGATCCTTACAAACGATTTATCGAAAATCAATTGAGAAGAGAATTTAATTTTGAAGGTGTTCCGATCGAAGTTTACTTCAGAAAGAAATAATAAAAATCCAAAAAGTCCATTTACAATTTGTAAATGGACTTTCTTATTGATAACAATAGAATTTAACATTCATAAAAAAAGCTCAACGTTTGTCGCTGAGCATTTTTGTGACCGAGACAGGATTCAAACCTGTAACCTCTTGAGCCGTAATCAAGTGCGCTATTCAGTTGCGCCACTCGGCCATTTGAAATATTGAAAACTAATTTCCCTTATTTTCGATTGCAAATATACAGCACTTTTATTAGAAAAACCTAATGTTTTAGACAAAAAATTTTAACTATAATTTAATCTACAACGAATCAATTGCTTACAAAAATATTTTTATGATTTTGTCATATTTCTTAACTTGTTCCTTCAATTTTGAAAAGAAATGCTAAAAAAAATAATTCTAAGTTCATTCATACTTCTTGCCATTAGCAGTTGTAAACAACCAAAAGAAGTCGTTCAATATCATCAAAACCAGAAGAAATTTCTGTTTGCAAAAAATATTTCAATAGAAGAAAATGATGAAACAATCACAATCAAATCTTCGGGTAATTTCGTCTCCTTTGATAAAAAAGAGTTACCAATCAAATCTGTAATGGTCGAAACATCGGCTGCAGTTACATTTTTAGATGAATTAGGAAGTATTGATATAATAAAAGGTGTTTGCGATGCCGATTTTATCTTTAATCCGAAAATTGATGAAGGAATATCAAATAAGACGATCTTGAAAGTCGGTAACACCAATGAATTGTTCACAGAAATTATTCTTAAAAATAAACCTCAATTGATTATTGCTAGTTCTAATCCTGTTTTGGCAAAATTTCATCAACAATTGGAACAAAATGGAATAAAAATCTTGTATTTAGATGAATATAAAGAACAAAATCCATTAGGACAGGTTGAATATTTGAAGATTTTTGGGAAGCTTGTAGGAAAAGAAATAGATGCCGAAAAACGTATAGAAACAGTTAAAAATAATTACGATTCGATTAAAAATATCATTCAAACCAAAGCAAATGGAAATATTTCGACAATTGTAAATACGATGTATGGTGATGTTTGGTATTTGCCAACGAGAGATTTGTTGCAAGCAAAATTGATTGATGATGCAAAAGGTAATTATATTTTTGATGATAAAATTGGAGAAAATAGTTTGAGTTTAACCTTTGAAGAAGTCTATACCAAAGGTAAATCGGCAACTTATTGGATTAATGTGACAAATGTTAATTCCTTGGCAGAAATGAAAGCATCTTATCCGAATTATACTTGGTTTGATGCATTTAATAAAGGAAATGTATATGCTTACAATAAACGTATGAACGAAAAAGGTTCAAACGATTATTTTGAACAAGGAATTGTTCGTCCCGATATAATTCTAAATGACTTGGGTAAAATTTTCTATCCAAATTTATTTCCTACCTATGATTTATACTTTTATCAACAATTAAAATAGACGTTATATATTTGTAACGTCCTGAAAAAATGATACAGGATTAGACCAATAAAATTTTATTTTAAACAGTACATATATTCGTATTTGTACTGTTTTTCTTTTTGTACGATTTTGGTATTAAATCTTGTTGCTGGTGCATTTGCATCGGTGTTAAATAATAGTTTGACAAATGCGGTCTTAACTCATTATAAATCTCTACGGTTTGTTTGACCAAAATCTTTCTTGTATTCAAATCTACATTAAATTTATCAATATCATATTCCTGTTTTAAAATTCCATTGATTCTTTCGGCTATGGCATTCTCATAAGGATCTGATTCTTGTGTCATACTACAACGGATTTTATGCTTTTTCAATAGCTTTTGATAATCATCGGAACAATATTGTAAACCTCTGTCCGAGTGATGAATAAGACTCTTCGGGTTTTCTTTTTTCAATGCCATTTTTAAAGCATTTAAACAAGATGCTGTAGCCAAAGAATCCGACACATCAAAGCCTACGATTTTCTTAGAATAAGCATCGGTTATCAAGCTTAAATAGGCTGGGTTTTCTCTGTTTCCCAAGTAGGTGATATCCGACACCCATACATTATTTGGTTTTCTGCATTGATAATCTTTAATTAAATTTTTATGTTTCTTAAAACGATGATACGAATTGGTAGTTTTGTGATAACTTCTTTTGGGAATGATTAACAAATGGTTAGCCCTTAAGAAGTCAAAGAATTTGTCTCTGCCAATTCTTAAATTTTCAAGTTTCTCTTTCAAAAGAAAATACAGTTTCTTTCCACCCATTTTTGGATGAATCATTCGCAGCTCTGCTACCCAATCCACAACCTGCTGTGCATTTTGTTGCCGCTTTGCTCTTCGCTTTAAATGACGATAATAAACCTGTCGGTCAACCCCGAACAATTCACAGGAGAAACTTATGGTTTCTTTTTGTTCCATTCGGAAAGAGTCGATAGTTCGGGTGGTGAGTTTTTTCGTATATCAATTTGATATTCCTCTTCGGCAAGGTTAATCATCATATCGAAAATAATGGCTTTTTTATCAGCCACATAAGCTTGTTTCTCAAGGAAAGCCTTCTGCTTTTGCAAAAGCTTTACTTGGGCTTCAAGCTCCATGATCTTTTGTTCTGGTGACTTTGGCATATTCGAGGGTGTTTGGTTCTCCCAATCAAAGGTACCAAATTTTCTGAGCCAACTCATAACTGTACTTCGGGCTTGGATGCCATACTTACGGCAAGCGCCCACAGTAGATAATTCCCCAGACTCAATTTCTTTTACAACATTCAACTTAAAAGACATACTGTAATCTCGCTGAGTACGTTTGACATAATTACTTCTTTCTTCCATAATAACGATTTCTTTTTTGTATCGCTATTTCAGGACGGGACAATTCAATCAAAAAAAGAAGCCGTCTCAATATTAAAATTTGAGGCGGTTTTTTTTATTTGAATTAATTTCCAATAAAATTTCATCATTTTAGAAAAGGGTAAAATTGCCCTTATGCAGCAATTTTCTTTCTTAAGTTGTGTGCTAAAGCCATTAATCCGAATTCTAACTCGGTTTTTTGGATTCCTTTTAACGAAAATCTTCTAAAATTGTTGTTGTGTTTCATTTGGGCAAATACAGGCTCTACATCGGCAGAGCGTTGTTTCCTTTTTTGTATTCCCGTTTGACTTGTGAGTAATTCCCTGATTTTTTCTTTATGTCTTTCAAGGTTATGATTGCGTTCTATACTTCGGTTTCCCTTGGCTTTAAAGCAGACTCCCCGCAGCGGACATCCTTCGCAATTTTGAGCCTGATAATGCGATAATTGCTGTATATATCCGGCTTGGGTTGTTTTTGTGCTTTCATGGGTTTTGTGCATTTTCTGACCAATCGGACACACATAATAATCTTCTTCTTGGTTGTAATAAAGGTTTTCTTTCCTAAAGGTTTTGTGCTTTTTTTGGTAATTTTTATCTTGTTCTTTTTCAAAAGTATTGTACTTCACATAAGCGGTCAGCTCTTCTTTTTCAAGGTAATCGTAGTTCTCTTCGCTACCATAGCCTGCATCGGCTGTAATGTTTTCTATTTTTTTAAAGATTTCTGCCCCATAAGTTTCTTTAAGATTTTCTAAGTGTGGCTTTAAAGTTTTGGTATCTGTAGGGTTTTGATGTAAAGTGTAATTAATAATGATTTGGTTTTCTGTTGATATTTGGGCGTTGTAACCGGGTTTTAACTGTCCGTTTTGCATATGGTCTTCTTTCATACGCATAAAAGTTGCATCAGGATCGGTTTTACTGTATGAGTTTCTTCCGCCTAAAATAGCTTCCTGTTCTTCATATTTCCGAAGATTTTTTTCAAAGTTCTGTTTGATGTAACGCAATTTTGCTTTAGATTTCTTGGAAGCTTTTTCATTACCCGATAATTTGGTATCTATCTGTTCAACGGTTTTTTGGATAACTTCCTGACTGATTTCCTTGAACTGAGGTGGCTCGGTATCAGGATCGTCATCATTAGATATACTTTGAGCATAATTCCACAATTCTTCTAACTGAGTAAGCATTTTAGCTTTGTTGGTTTTAATGCTTTTACCCCAAATAAAAGTGTATCTGCCTGCCTGAGCTTCTATTTTTGTGCCATCGGTATAAATTTGTTTCATTGAAATCAATCCTTCCTCTGCCAGCATCATGACCACTTGTTTAAAGATTTCTTTAAAACTATCTTTTAATTTATCACTTCTAAATCGGTTAATGGTATTGTGATCCACAGTGCTCATTCCCGTAAGCCACATAAAGTTGATGTTTTCTCTGATAGCCAACTCTATTTTTCGTGAAGAATAAACATTACTCATATAAGCATAAATCATCACCTTTAATAACATTTTTGGATGATAACCCGGATTACCTTCTTTACTGTAGGCTTTTAATAGTGGTTGGATATTAATGGACTCTACAACTTGATCAACTACCCGAACAGGATGTTTTTCTGAAATTAAGTCGTCAAACGAATAAGGAAAAAGTGCGGTTTGACGCTGATTGTAATGCTTGAAATTCATAGAGAAATAGATGGAATTCT
Organism: Empedobacter stercoris; assembly: GCF_025244765.1. Lineage (NCBI taxonomy): Bacteria > Pseudomonadati > Bacteroidota > Flavobacteriia > Flavobacteriales > Weeksellaceae > Empedobacter > Empedobacter stercoris. Next base: position 2,048,286 of record NZ_CP104209.1, read on the forward strand.
TACATTAAATTTACAAAAAATACAGTAAAAATCCAACTATAAAAGAACATATATATTCTAAAAAGCAAAAAAAAGAAGCTGTCTAGTTTTGAGACAGCTTCTTTTTTTATGTGTTCTTGGAGCTTAACGTTAACCTAATTCAAGTAGATTAGGCGTTTATTTGTTGAAATGTAAAGTGTATTGTTATAAATTTGATATAGATTGAAGTTCTTAATTTAATAAGAATTTAAATAATGAATTATTAATTAGTTATCTGTTTAATAATTGTATTTAAAATTAGCATTTTTCAATTTGTCCTCAACTTGTCCCCCTTTATTGAGTGTCTTATTGATTTGGGGTTTTATATTTTAACTTATCAATTAAAAAATATAAATAAAGATTGGGTTTTGGATTTTAATACTAAAATTAATTCTACAGATTATGCTTTGGTAATTTTATCGGCATGGTTTGATCAAAATTTATTAGGAAATAATCCAGCACCACCAGTGGCCAGAACGAAAGAAATAAATGGAACTTGGCATTTATAAGCAGATTATTCTGCAGTGGCTTCTGAAAACAACGGTACTTGGCATATAACATGTGTTGTGTATCCTAAAAATTATGCTAAAATATTTCCTTTACAAGAGATAAAGATGAACAACAAATCTACCTCTTCTGCAACTGCTGCTGTAATTAATTATTAACCAACCTAAACTTTTCTATGAAATACAATCTATCATTTATACTGTTGTTATTAACAGTTTATAGCACCGTATATGCTCAAATGGGTATTGGTGTTCCTAATCCTGTTCAAATGCTTGAAGTAAATAAAGGTGATGTCTACGTGAAAGAAAAATTTTATATTAATAATCTGCCTGCCTATAATGGGATAGCGCTTGGTCCTGACAAATTTCGAATAGTAGCTATAGATATTCCTAATGATACTAATAGTTCCTTGATAAACGGTAGGTTGATGGAATTTTCAGGAACAGCGACTATTACTTTTTTTATTCCTTGATTAATTAATTTGTCTAAGGCTAAAAACATTAAAGCTCTTGATTTTCCCGAAGCTGGAGGAGCTTTTAATAATAAATATTGTGCAGAACGCGCTTCAAATGCTTTTTCTTGCATTTCACGCATTCCATATTCATTTGTTGATTTACTTTGTCCTGTCTGTTTATAATTTACATTAACCAGATTAATTGGTTGTTTATAGTCGTTTGTTGTATTGGTTTTCATGTTTATTGAATAGAGTTATTATTTTGTTTTACACGCGTACTAATTGCATTAAAGGTTCGAAAGAATAAAGGGCTGCTCTTCTACCAGCTGCTTTTTCTCTTAAAACCAAATATCCATTTTCTTCTAATTTTTTAATAATCAGAACAGCAGTAGCATTTGGGATTTTCGTTGTATTCACAAACTTATTATTTCTAAATACAGGATAAGTAAAAATAAAATCTAAAATTTCCATATTCCATTTGGAAGACAATATATCTGAAAATTCTGTTTTTGTTGTTTCGTATAAGTTTTTGATATTTTCTGCAATTTCTAAATTACGTATTGCTTGACTTTCTACTGCTTTCAAGAAAAATTTTATCCATTGGTTCCAATCATTAGAACGTGAAACCTCTCTCATTTGCTCGATGTATTCGTCTTTATTTTCTTCGAAATATCCACTGATATAAAAATGAGGTTGAGAAAGAATTTTTTCTTGCCATAAATTAAGTGTTATTAACATACGACCAATTCGACCATTTCCATCTTTAAATGGATGTAATGCCTCAAACTCTAAATGCATGATTGCTGTTTTAATTAAAGGCGGTAAATCGCAAGTTTTAATATAATCAAAAAGATTTTCTAAACCTTGATCTAAGTTTTCTGGATTAATTGGTATAAACTGAATTTCTTTTTTACGGGTATCAGCTAAATAATTTTGCTCTTTTTTAAATTCACCAGGTGATTTGTTTGCTCCTCTTCCTAAGTACAGAAGTTGTTGATGCATTTGTTTAATAAAACTTGTTGAAAAGCCATAACCGCTTTCTAAAGCATTTTGTGCATTCTTTAAAGCACGTTGATATAAAATAGTCTCTATAACATCAGCTTTAGCATTAGGATTATCTTGACCTTCATTATCAGCTTCATATAGCATAATCTCGTCCATTGTACTAATAGTTCCCTCTATACGAGATGAAATTACGGCTTCTTGATTTCTTAATGGAGCTAAAAGAATTTCTGTGTTATGTAAATTTTTTAGCATTTGATCAAATCGTGCAAGAGCGTCCGTTGCTTTCACAAGTTCCTGAATAAAATCTGCGTAGTTAATATTTTGAGGAGGAAAATTATTGTAGTGATATTTTACAGCGTTATCTATATTAAAATCCATTTCACATTATATTGTATCCAAATATAAATAAAATTATGTAAACAAGTGTGTTTGATTACAAAAAACAACAAAAAACAACAGTCAAATAGATTTGATTACAAAAGTTGTAAACAAAAAAGTTTGCTTACAACTTTTGCTTAGAAAATGTAAACAACAAATTTAGCTTACAATTTCTGTTATCAAAATATTTTGTTTACAAAAATGCGACTCATTTTGTAAATAAAATAAATTATTTCTTCTTCCCTTTTTTCTCTTTCGCAAACAAAGTTTCTTTTGTTGTCATTTCGTCATCATAAGGCTATATTAGTTTTTTACTAATTTAGTCTACGATGATCTGACGTACTTACACAACTAAAATATGACTTATTTTAATTATATCATCTTTTTAAAGTATTCTCTTGTTTCAGGATCCTTTTTACTTTTCCATTTCCAACAATAGCCCGCTACAATCCTTGCTTTATTGTTTATTTTATTCTTTTCGTAAATTATATCTTGTAATTCTCTCGGCGTATCGACTACTTTAAATTCGTATTCTGTATCCTCTAGATTTTCATTTGCCGTTTCTCTAATCTGAAGTGCATTATCAATCCAGGCTAAATAACCATCAGAACCATTGCAACGAAATTGTGACTCCAATTCTAATCTATGAATTGTTACTCCCTTTTGTGTTCTACTTTCTTAAATTGTGGATTTTTTTGAAAATACTCTAAATCAAAAAGGTTTTTGATTTCTTCTTTGATTGGTTTTCTATCAAATCGCTCAATAAACTTTTCAAAAATTTTGTTTAAAATACTTTCTATTGAACTTAACTCTTTATTAATTTCATTGTGATTTGAAACTTTAATCGTTGTTTTTACTCTTTGCTTATCTGTATTCCAATATTCGGGATTTACTTTTTGTTTAGTCGAAATTTTCAAACTATTATCTTCCCAACGAAAAACAACATAAATAGGTGTTTTAGTTTTTGCGTTTGGTTCTTTTAAAACAAATGTGGATTTTGCCATAATTGTAATTTAAATATGATCAATAAAAATAGGGGACGGTAAATTTAGTTTGAGTTGCTTTTATTTGTTTTTAGTTGAGGTCTTAAAACAACAAAACCCTCTATTTTAGAGGGTTTAGCAACTTTTAGTGATTCTAAAAGTTGCTTTTGTGGAGCTGGCGGGATTCGAAATAATAGCTAATAAGCTCCATTATATAATTAAAGTATTGATATTTATTGAGTTAATGTTTTTGTTGTTTTAACAAAGTCTATTAAAATCTAATAAACTAAAGTGGTTTTAGTCCCTGTTTTTATAAATACGGGACTAAAGTAAATTAAATTTTTCCATCGCATTAACTTTGATCTCGTCAGCTATATCTATGTATGGTTTCATTGCTTTATAATCACTATGTCCTGTCCATTTCATGACTACTTGTGGAGGAATACCTAAAGATAAAGCATTGCAGATAAATGTTCTCCGTCCAGCATGGGTGCCTAATAGTGCATATTTTGGCGTTACTTCATCAATACGTTTATTTCCTTTGTAATAAGTTTCTCGAATTGGTTCATTTATTTCTGCTAATTCAGCAAGTTCTTTTATGTAATCATTCATCTTTTGATTAGAAATTACAGGTAGAGCTAAATTGTTTTTAAATGTTCTATTTTTATATTTTTCTAAAATTGCTTTAGTGTAGTTATTAAGCTCTATAATTAGACTATCAGCTGTTTTTACTGTTGTAATTTCAATATGATTTTCTTTAACGTCGCTTCTTTTAAGATTTGCAACATCAGAGTATCTTAGACCAGAATAACACTGGAAAATGAATATATCTCTTACTTTATCTAAATATGATTTATCATCAGGAATAATAAAATCTTGTAGTTGTTTTAATTCTTTTTGAGTAAGAAATATAATTTTCTTTTTGGTGGTTTTTAGCTTTGGTTTAAAATTTCTAAAATCTTCTTTCGTGTTATATTTCTTATTTTGAGCCCATCTTAAAAACCATTTTAAAAAAGAAAAGTGTTTAATTATTGTAGAATTTTTAAAATTTAAATCGTTTTGTAAAAATATTTGATAATCAAATAAACCCGATTCATCAAAGAAGTCAAAATCTAAATGCGGATTAAATTTTATTAAATGGTTTTTTACTGTATTAAACTTAGCATTTGTTGATTTGGTCCATAGATTTAGTTTTGATTCTTCGCTAATAAATTCATCAAATATTTCGAAAAAATTCTTTTTAAAATCTGTATTATTACCTATTTCCTGATTAAAATGATCTCTAAAATCACTAACAGTTGGTATTATGTTGTTTTTATCAAAATGAGTAACTACTTTTTCAAATGCTGTTTCGAAATTTTGAATTTTTTTATTTATTGTGCTTGCAGGTATTTTTTTCTTTCCATGTGTTGTATTAATTACACATCTTTGGGTGTCCAAACTCCATTTATTGACTTCTATACGATAACCAACGCTAAATGAAACTATTTTTTTATTATTATCCCACTTTATTCTATAGCGCAATCTAGCTGTTTGACTATCTTTTTCTTTATCTAATAAAAATTGAGCGTGATAATTAGTTAGCATGTTATTCCCAGTTAATTTTTAAGTCTTTAAATTCGAGATTGCTTTTAAACTCATCTCTAGTACCTTGCGGTTTGCTTTTAACCTGAAATCTAAATAACTTTAAATATTTAGGTTCGTTTTCAATATTTTTAAAAGAAAAAATTAGTTTTAGAGGAATATTTACAACAAGTTTAGGAAATGGATTACTTGATTTATTCATATCAACTTTATATTCGTTGCCTTCTAAGTCAATTATTGAAAGATCACTAACGTAAAGCTCTTTGTTAAAATCCTTTGATTCAATAAGAAAACTAATTTGAATTGTCTTTTCAGTTTTATTACCTATAACTTTATTTATTTTATAAGAATTATTAGCCTCTTCTTTTTCGAGAATAGCTTTATTTAAATCTAAAGTTCTTTTCAAATAAATATTTTCAGCTTTAATGGCATCAATATCTTGTTGAATTATTCTTATAGTAGAGTTAATCTCTTGAATTTCCTTTTTTAACTCTTCATTTGTCTGTGCAAACGATTGATTAGTAATAACTAAGATTAATAAAAGTAAAAAGTATTTCATATTATTTCTTTTTAAGAATTTCTAACAGAGTTGTTACTTGAGATTGACATTCTTTTAAGCTATCTATCAAGTCTTTTTCTTTTAATAAATACTCCTTTTGTGCTTCTACCATGCTAGAAAAGTCATTATTAGAAATAGTAATATTTCCATTATTTCCATTGATATTACTACCAAAACTTTTACTACCATCTAAATTATTAATTAACTGTTGTCTACTATCTATTAACATATCACCTTTATCTAGAATCAACCAATATGGATTAGTTTGGGGGTAAGTAAGCAATATATTCCTTATTGCGTCGGAATTTACAGGTCTATTCTTCTTATCCCCTGTAAAGTTACTATAAGTTATTCCTATCTTTTTAAAGAACTCCTGCTTAGTAACCTCCACGTTTTCAGCTAGTAGAAGTATTCTTTCCTTAATGTTAGTCATTTTATTCTCCATACTGTTGTTTTATAGAGAAATAATTCCCTATATTTGTAATGTAATTAATTAATTGTTTAACACAACGAATAAAACAAAAATAATCAAAAAATGTAATACTCACTATGATCACTAAACAACTTGATTTACGTACTCCTTTACAAAAGGAGAAAGACGAAAGAAATAAAAAAATATATGAAGAGTATTTAAGTATACTCCAAAATCCTCCAGAAGGTGCAACTAAGTGGGCTATTTGGCGTGCGCTTGGGCAAAAACATGGAGGTCTTCATCCTCAAGGTGTCAGAGCTGTTATATTAAAAATGGAAAAAAATAAATAACAACAAATTTATCGGAATTATGCAAAAAATTGATCCAAACTTACCAATTTGGCAATTAACAGTAGCCGAATTAAAAGAGATTTTAAGTTCTTCTAATCAGAATCAAAATAAACCTAAAGAAAAAACATCTCCATCAGTAAAAATTGAATATGTATATGGAATTAATGGTTTAGCAAAACTATTAGGTTGTTCTAAAAGTCATGCATCAAAACTAAAATCAGAAGGAATTTTTGATGAAGCAATTATTCAAAACGGAAGAAAAATTATTGTTAATAAAGATAAGGCATTAGAGCTTTTTAATAATAAAGATTAGACATGAAACAAATTAATCCTAATAAAAATATTTCTGAGCTTACAGTATTGGAATTTATTGAGCTACAGAATAGTTTAAACTACAATAAAACAAGAAATTATGTTTATGGAATTAAAGGTCTTGCAAAACTTCTGGGATGTTCAAGATCTAAAGCCTCAAATATAAAGCAGTCCGGCATACTTGACGAAGCGATATTTCAAAATGGAAATATCATAATCATTGATGCAGATAAAGCATTGCAACTATTTGGTAATAAAGTATGAAACAAATTGAATTAACACATAGTTTTTGGAAATTCAACCAAACACACTCTCTAGGCGCTAGTGCAATTGCTTTTTATTTGTTTCTACTTAATAAGTATGCAGATAATAATTATGAATCATTAGTAATTTCAGATATAGAGATTAAAAATGAACTTAATTTATCAAGACCTACAATTATTGCAACAAAAGTTAAATTAAGAAACTTAGGGTTAATTCAATACAAAACAACAAGAGGACTTCCTTGTCGATATCAATTACTAAATATAAATATATGGGAAAAAGAAGAAAAGCCAATTCAAATAAAAGAAATTCCATCTAAAAAAGAAGATGCAGATAAAGAAATCAATAGAGAAAATATTAATAAAACTAAAGCATCACTAAACAATAAGAAAACCTCCATTCCAGCATTTAGCGAATTTATTGAATACACTAGAACACTAAAAGGATATAATGAAACTCTTGACCCTTTTATTGAAGCTAAATATGATAGTTGGGTCCAGAACGACTGGAAAAATGGTTATGATCGACCAATTACAAATTGGCAAAGTTCTATAAGGAGCACACTTCCTTATCTCAACAATCAACAACAAAATCAAAAAATAACAGTACCTAAAATACACAGACCAAAAACAACTTACAACGAATAGATATGAAGATTCATGATAAAAATATAGAGGACTTGGTATTGGGTATGATGATAACCTTTCCAAAAGATATAGTTAATCACTACTCAAAATTAAATCATGATTTATTTTTCGATAAAAACAATCAGTTAATATACGATTTAATAATTAAAAAATATCATGACAATAAACCTATCAACTTGGTAACAATCAGTGTTGAACTTGGTAAAATAAACAGAAAAGATTTGGATTTACATATTATTTCTATTTCTGCATCTCCAACTTCTAGTGCGCATTTAGAATACTACATAATGATCTTAGTGGAGTTATCTGTTAAAAGAGATTTTATTAAAAAATTTCAATCTTTAATTGATTTTGCTAAAAAGCCTGACGAGGATATTTTTCATCTCAGGGATAAAGCATTTCAAACTTTTGAAAATCTCTTCATTGATAAATTTATTGACAAAAACAAATCTTTAAACACATTCTCTCAACTTGTAAATTCAGTTGAGAAACGAGCAGCAAAAATTGAACAAGGAAAATTAACAGGAATCAAAACATCCTTACCAATTATTAATAAGGCAATGGGTGGTTGGCAAAAGTCAGATTTAACAATTGTGGCAGGAAGACCTGGTATGGGAAAGACTGCATTTTTAGTCCAATCTGTTGTTGATGTAGCCTCTCAAGGTGGTAGTTGTGCAGTTTTTTCTCTAGAGATGAGTTCAGAGCAAATTACAGGTCGGATAATTAACAATATTACAGAAATTCCAAACTATTCAATACTAAGAAAAGGAATGAATCAAGATGAATGGTATAAGTTCAAACAGTATAAAAAACATATTTCATCATTAAAAATACACATTGATGACACCCCTTCAATTAGTATTAATAATCTGAGATTGAAGGCTAAAATGTTTAAAATGAGGTATGATATAGATATTATATTTATTGATTATATGCAGTTAATGACTGTTGATCGAAATACAAATAATAGAGAGCAAGAGATTTCATTAATTTCAAGATCTCTAAAAGCTCTTGCAAAAGAACTAAATGTCCCTGTAATAGCTTTGTCTCAATTATCAAGAAAGGTTGAAGAACGAAGCGATAAACGACCATTACTTTCTGATTTAAGAGAGTCAGGAGCTATAGAACAGGATGCGGATGAAGTCTTGTTTTTATTCAGACCTGAATATTACGGAATTGATACCTGGAACTACGATTATAATAATGAAACAACCGAAAATCAAATAGAAATTATTATTCAGAAAAATAGACAGGGAGGGTTGTTGTCCGAACGATATGGAATCAATCTACCAACTTCGAAATTCTATACATTATAAATCTTTCATAAACAACAAAGTCATGAGCAAGAAAAATAAAGAAGATTTAATTACAACAGAGGGCAAAAAGGATGCGCGTTCTAGAGCATTAGTATATCTTGAAAAAGCTAAAGTGATTGAGGAGAAACGTCTCCGTAACGGTGGGAAATACGTAAAAACAAATAAAGGTTTCAAACTTATTATTCCCAAATAACCAAAATAATAAAAAGAATTTTTATAAACCTATTATGTTTAACATAACGAATACACAACATGGATTCTAGTAATGAAATAATTTATAAAGCAAACCTTCATTGGATATCATATATAATTCCTTCAATATTAACATTAATAGGATTTGTAGGAATACTCCCTGCAATATTTTTAAGAGGGTTATTCCAATACTTTGCAATTTTATTAGTTGCATTATTTTTTAAAGGTATTTGGATGTGGTTGAAAAATAAATTTACCAGAATTTATCTTTCTGAAGATAACATAACTAAAATAACAGGAGTTTTGAACAAAAATGTTTCAGACATCCCTTTACAAAAAATCGAAAACATATATCTTTTCAAACCTTTATTAGGTAAAATACTAGGTTTCGGTACAGTAGTGGTGAGTACTGGAGAAATAAATCAACAATATTTTATTGCTAATCCTGAACCATTAAGAAAAATTCTTCTTGAGAAAACTTCACTAAAAAAATAAATTCTTCTAAATAGATACACATATTAAAATTAAGGTTTCCGAAGTTTTTAACTCTGAAAAAATGTAAAACATAAAAGCAATTACTACAAAAGAAAAAAATTATGAAAAAAATATTAATAATTACAATTATACTTTTCACCAATATCTTAACTGGACAAATTATTCCAAAATCCATACAAAATGTTGGTGATAAATTAATTATAAATGATACAATATCGTTAGAAAGAGGTAAGACAATCCAAGTGTTTTTACCTTTAAGAAAAGACTTTATGTTTATAAAGCCTGTAAAAAAAATTAATACTAAACTATTAGGAAGTGTTGCTAGTATTACAGGCTCTGGTGCAGCTGCTATCGGTATTGGTTCTGGCAACATAAAAGTATTATCGGAATCAATGAAAATTATGAGAGCTGCTAATGCTATTGAATACGGAACTGAAGCTTTAGAAAAAATACAAGAGTTACCTATTTCTAATGAAGCTAAAAAAATAGCAGGTAAAAAAATTGAAATTGTTAATTGGGAATTTTCAGACAGTGGGTATGTGCTACTTACCAAATATGAAAAAAAAGAATATAAAATATATTTGCAAGAAGCATTGTTGGCTGGTGAGATTAAGCTTAATTGATATTGAGAAATACAAAGGAGCAATAAGCTCCTTTGTTTCAAAATAATAGTTTTATTTAATTTTTCTTCGACACTATCCTATAAAGTGTGTAAGTTAAAAAGTTGGGCTTAGATTTTATAATCTGAGCCTTTTTTCAAAAATAAGCATAAATTGGTTAAGAACAATACCCCAATTATGAATAGGCATTGTCCATTTTTTAGTTGATTCCTTGAGTGCTAAATAAACAGACTTCAATACCGCATCGTCAGTAGGAAAAGACATTTTGTTTTTGGTATATTTTCTGATTTTTCCGTTCAGATTTTCGATTAAATTAGTCGTATAAATGATTTTACGGATTTCCATTGGGAAGTCAAAAAATACGGTTAGTTCGTCCCAGTTGTTTCTCCAGGATTGGATTGCGTAAAGATATTTCCCTTCCCATTTTGTGGCAAAATCTTCTAAAGCGGCTTTGGCAGCGTCTTTGTTGGGTGCAGTATAAATATGTTTCATATCTGCAGAAAACTCTTTTCTATCCTTCCAAACCACGTATTTACAAGCGTTTCTAATCTGATGAACCACACATATTTGGGTTTGAGATTCAGGAAAAACCGAGCGGATGGTGTCTGTAAATCCGTTCAAATTATCAGTAGCTGTAATGAGAATGTCTTCTACGCCACGAGCTTTTAAATCCGTGAGAACGCTCATCCAAAAGCTAGAACTTTCGTTCTTTCCAAGCCACATGCCGAGGACTTCTTTTCTGCCTTCACGATTTAAACCAACAGCTAAATAAATGGTTTTGTTAATGACTTTTGAGTTCTCGCGAACCTTAAAAACAATCCCATCCATCCAAACAATCAGATAAACATCGTCTAACGGTCGATTCTGCCAAGCTACAACTTCACTGGCTACTGCGTTTGTTATTCTGGAAATTGTCGAAGTGGAAACATCAAAATCATACATTTCTTTAATCTGCTCTTCAATGTCCGAAACACTCATTCCTTTGGCATAAAACGAGATGATGATGTTTTCTAAACCATCAATGATGTTGTGCCTTTTGGGAACTAATGCAGGCTCAAAACTACCTTCACGATCTCTTGGAACTTTTATCTCGGATTCACCGAATGAGGATTTTATCTTTTTGGTTCCATGTCCGTTTCGATAATTACCATCGATGCTTTTATCATGTTTTTCGTTGTCCAGATGGCTATCCAGTTCTGCATCAAGCATGTGTTCTACGGCCTTCTTGTGGAGTTCTTTGAAGAAAGATGTTAAATCTTCACCATTCTTAAAGGATTTTAAAAAATCCTTGTTGTTTAATAAATCTTCTTTGTTAGTCATAACTGTATAATGTTTAAAAATAATAAAAAGTTATTGCCAATAAATTTTTTGAGCATTAAGGGCTCAAAATTTATCAGAATAACTTTTTAACTTACACAGTTAGTGGGATACTACCTTTTCTTCCTAAATATATATTATTATCTTCATTCTTAATATAAATACTTTGCTGTCTTATTTTTCCTTTTTCAAAAGTTGTATTAGGAAATAGTCGTAAATTTTCTTCTTTTCGCTCTAGAACAATATCAATTTTAGATTTCTTTTCTAGAAGTGTTTGTTTTTCCATTTTATATATTTCAACCAGTTCAGCATGTTTATCAGGTAAATTATCTAATTGATTGTCTAGTTCTAATATTTTATTTTCTGTCATTTCTTTTTGACTCTCTATTTCTGTTACATTCACACCTTTTTTAGCAAGATTATCTATTACCTTTTCTAAGTTTTTTTGTGCAGCATCGATTTTATTTTGTGAGTATAATAATTGAGAGTTCCAATAAGCTGTTATTTGTCCACCTTCAGAATTTTTTTCAGAGTAACTTACAAAAGTAGCATGTTCTCCTTCAGCTTTTTTCACTTCGTTCAACGCGTTGTTGTATTCCTCATATTTTCTTAAGACGAAAGCAGAATCAGAAGAAAACTTATTTTTTTCATTTTCTATTTTCTTTTTCATCAATTCTATTTCAATATCAGCTCTAGTATATGGATCTGTTATGATGGCTGTTTTGAGTTCTTGCGTATCAATATCTGAAACATCTAAAATATCAGCACCTTTTTTCATTGCTTCTAAATATCTAGCTTGTTTTGCTTGGAGTTTTTGTAGCATAAAAACATCAATGCTATCATTAGTAAGCATAAAGTTCATCCGAACATTCTCGAATTGATTCCCTTGTCTCCATGATCTTCCTTCTACTTGACGTAATGAAGTAAAATTATATGGTAACGATAAAAAGTATGTATCTGTAGTTTTCGCTTGTAGATTCATCCCTTCTTGGATAGATTCGCTACCAATTATTACTTTTATTTTTCCATTATTAAAATTGTCCTGAATTTTCAGTCTATTGGTTTTTGTAGTTTTTCCAGTAATGATTCCAACTTCAGAATCTTTAAGTCCGATTTCGGTAACTAAATATTCTTTTAATTTAGGAAATTCAGAAACAGCCAATTCAGAATAAATAATTTGTCCGCCATCAGGAATATCCTTTAAGTTTTGCTCAATCAATTTCATCGTTTCGAAAAGTTTAGGAGAGTTTTCAATAAATTCTTTCATTGATGGTTGTCCTTCATTTTCATAATCATAAAACGGAGATAAATATGGAGAGATAGCAATCAAACGAGCATTTAATATATGGGTTAAAATCGCACCTTTTTCGGTTTCACTAAAGTTATCATTTAACAATTGATACTGTTCTCTAGTAAGATCATTTTGTTCAATTTTATATTCTTTATTAATTTTATTTGGTCTTATTAGTTCAGGATTTTCTTCTTCACCTTTTATATCAATAAACTCTGATAATAATTGTTGAAACAAAGTATTGTTTTTGAATCTTCGGACATTGGCTTTAAACTTCACATCTCCCTTCGCATCAATTTCCATGTCATTATCGGCTTCCATAAAAGTTTCAAAGAAATTATTAACTCTAAAATATCCTTTTTCTTCTAAGCGATTGTTGGCAATTAAAGACAAGATTGAGTAATACTCTAAGGGCTTATTTGTGAAAGGAGTTGCAGAAAGAAGAGTAATATTTCTACCATTGTGTTGCTCTTGGATATATTGAGCAGCCATCCAAGTATTGATTCCTAATTTAGAAGTTTGCTGATTTTGATTTCTAAAATCAGAGGCAAAACGTCGATCATCAATTCTTACTTTTCCAACGATATGATTAGCATTGTGAACTTCATCAAAGGTTAAATGATCAAACCCAAAGTCTTCCCAATCATAAATTTTCCCTCTTTTCATTCGACCTTCAATTTCTTTCTCTTTCTGCAATTCAATCTCTGTTTCTCTTACAGTATTTGTAACACTTTTTAGTTCGTTTTTAGAAATATAATTGAATTTTTCGGCTAATCTTTGTGTAATTTCTTGAGAAAATCCAATGTTGTTAAAACCTTCATATGTAACGATGGTTATTTCATTGTCTTTATTATTAAATTTAGACAAATCATAATCTTTTCCTAGATTACCAAGAACGTTTATTTTAGCATTAGGAATAGTTTCAAAAATCGTATCAACCCATTGTTTTAAAATACTATCATTTGGCACAACTATTAGAGGTCTTTTAGAGTTTTGTCTTTCCATTGCTTCATGCATGGATAATATACCAGAAAGCGTTTTGCCAAAGCCAACTTCGTGAGCCAACAATCCTACTCCTTTGGTAGTGTTTCTACCAATACCAGCTTTTTGCACTTCGGTTAATCTTAATGGTTTTCCTTTAAAATTTAAATGTACTTTAGAAAACAATGGAAATTTAGAATAGTCTGGAACGTAAATGTTATTGTAATTTCGATTAAATTCTTTTACAAAAAGAACCTTCAACTTTTCATCTAACTCTTCATTTATAAATTTATTAAACAGATCGTTAGCAGCAACTTTTCTACGTTCCCTTACTAATGCATTTCTTTCTTTATTACTACCTGTAACTGTTTCATTATCAACAAAACTATTGACTTCCCAAGCAGATGATCCTTGAAAAGCATCAAAGGGTAAAGTATAAATAAAGTCCTTAAACTTATCTGCCAAACTATATTGTACAGTAAAACTATCAATTACGCTAGTTGCATAATTATATTCAGCTTTTTCCTTTGTACCGATTATTAAATTGTGTACAAACTCATGGTTAGGTGATAATATTATTTCATTTATTTTTTTGGGAGTAGGCAAAACACCCTCTAATAATTGTTTCTGTTTTAAGTATTGAGGAGAATTTTTATCAGAAAAATCAATTTCTAATTGATCTAGTTTTTGGTAAATATTTCCTTCAGCATAATAAAAATCATGAATCCATTTTCCATCATAGAGATTGGCAAATTCTAAATGGTTTTCTCTGTTATTTAATGTACCATCATAATTTGTGTCTTTAAAAGCATTCAATTCTTTTTCTGAAATATTTGATATGCTTTGCTCCGATAAATTCACTGTTTCATCTTCTTTAATAAAATGATATTTTAAAGTTTTTTTAGAAATATTGGGTTGATTTTGCACCAAATATTCTGAAGATGATGTTTTCGAGTTATTTATTATTATTTCAGCTTTCTCTTTAATTGTTTTTACTTGATTGTTGGAGAGATGATTATCAAGTAGATTTTGAGAATAGTTTTCTAGTTTTTTGATTTGCTTCTTAGTGGCAGGTGATTGAAATTTAAGTTCTTGAAGTCTATCAATAGCATCCTTGGTAATTTTAATTACTTCGTCTTTTTCATCAACAGATAAATTACTTTCTGTATTTACTTCTTTATTATCATCTAATTTTGATATTTGCTCAACTACATTTTCAAATAAGTTTATTTGAGTTCCTTGATGTAAAGTTTTGTTGAAGCTATTTAGGAGTGTTAAAGCGTCTTCTAAATTTCCGTCAACATATTTTTCAAGCCTACCAAAACGATTTGTTTTTTCCTTTATTTCCCCTAAAACATGGTCAGGATTTTTTATAAAATAGTCAGAAATATTTTGTGTTTGTTTTTCTGCATTTTTCCTTAGGATAATAATATCCGTTCCTATTTGCGTTCCTGCGAAAGCACCAACGGGTAATCTAAAGGCATTTTGTAATACTGCACCAGCTAATTTTTTTTGTCGATTAAGCCAACCTGAAGGTAAAACCATTGCTAACGTACCTCCTTCGTTAAGTACATCTAAACCTCTTTTTACAAAATAATCTTCATACTTAGCAATTTTGGGTTCTTCTCCTAAACCTTTATAAAATCCTCTATGTTCTCCGTAAGGAGGATTACCTATAATCAAATCATAGGTT